>NZ_JBIVHB010000014.1:0-187484 GCF_044748965.1 Cupriavidus sp. NPDC089707 | reverse complement strand
CATTTCATCAACCCGAAGCAGGTCGAGAATGTCGTCGACCACATCATCCAGCTGACCGACGGCGGCGCGGACTACTCGTTCGAATGCATCGGCAATACGCAGGTCATGCGCCAGGCGCTCGAGTGCTGCCACAAGGGCTGGGGCAAGTCGATCATCATCGGCGTGGCCGAGGCCGGCGCCGAAATCTCGACGCGCCCGTTCCAGCTGGTGACCGGCCGCGAGTGGAAAGGCTCGGCCTTCGGCGGCGCGCGCGGCCGCACCGACGTGCCAAAAATCGTCGACTGGTACATGGAAGGCAAGCTCAATATCGACGACCTGATCACGCACACGCTGCCGCTGGAGCGCATCAACGAAGGCTTCGACCTGATGAAGCGCGGCGAGTCGATCCGATCCGTGGTGCTGTACTGAGGCGCGTGCCATGGAACTGATCTCGCAACACGGCTGCCATGGCGGCGTGCAGCGCTTCTACCGGCATGACTCGGCGGCAATCGGGCTGCCGATGCGCTTCTCGGTGTTCCTGCCGCCGCAGGCGCAGGGCGGCGCCAAGGTCCCCGTGCTGTTCTACCTCGCCGGCCTGACATGCAGCGAAGAGACCTTCATGATCAAGGCCGGCGCGCAGCGCTTTGCCGCCGAGCACGGCCTGATGCTGGTGGCGCCCGACACCAGCCCGCGCGGCGCGGGCGTGCCGGGCGAGGCCGATGCGTGGGACTTTGGCGTGGGCGCGGGCTTTTACGTCGACGCCACCGAGGCGCCCTGGAGCAGGCACTGGCGCATGGAAAGCTATGTCGCCGAGGAACTGTTCGACCTGGTCACCAGCGCGCTGCCCGGCGAGGCGTCGCGCGTGGGGATCTTCGGGCATTCGATGGGCGGGCACGGTGCGCTGGTGCTGGCGCAGCGCCACCCTCAGCGTTTCCGCTCGGTGTCGGCGTTCGCGCCGATCGCCGCGCCCTCGCGCTGCCCGTGGGGCGAGAAAGCCTTCACCGGCTATCTCGGCGGCGACCGTGGGGCATGGGCGCAGCATGACGCCACCGAGCTGATGGTGCGCCAGCAAGGGGCGCCGTTCCCGGCCGGCATCCTGGTCGACCAGGGACTGGACGACCAGTTCTTGCAGACCCAGCTGCACCCGGACGCCTTCGAGGCCGCCTGCCAGGCCGTGGGCCAGCCGCTGACGCTGCGCCGGCACAGCGGCTACGACCACGGTTACTACTTCATCACGACCTTCATCGCCGACCATATCCGGCACCACGCCGGGCAGCTCTAGCGCCATGCGCGCCAGCGCACGCACAGCCCGCACCGGCCCCCAATCAGGGGATGCCCGGTGCCGGGCCCGATCCCATAATGGCTGCTCGACCGGCCCCAGAGCCGGAACAGGATGGGGTCACATCATGCACCACGTCGTCTCTCTCGGCGTCTATATCCTCGGCTGCCTGGCAGCGCTGCTGATCGCGGCGCGATGGTTGTTGCGCAATGACCCGGTGCTGCGCGCCGATGAGCCGCGCGAACCACACGAACCGCAGCCACGGCGAACCGATTAGCCCCGCGCCGCGGCAGCTCGACAAAGGGGGGCGGCAAACCCACATCCGACGGACAGCGCGACGGCGTGCCCTTTGGCTGCGCCCACGGGCGCCGCTCGCCCCGTATCATTACGGGTCGCGCCAGACCGGCGCATTCCTGTCACGCCGCAGCCAGCCACTGTCCGATGTCCGTCCCGATTGCCCTGCTCAGCATCACCACCGCGCTCAGTGCCATGATGCTGGCCATTGTGTGGTCGCTGCGCCGCTGCGGGTTGCCCGGCGTGGGCGAATGGTGCAATGCCAACCTGACCGCGACCGGAGCGCTGGTGCTGTTCTCGTTGCGCGGCATCGTCCCGGATCTGTTGTCGGTCGGCGTTGCCAACGCCGCGCTGGCGTGGTCGCTGGCGCTGTTCTATGCCGGCAGCGTGCGCTTCTGCGGCGGCGTGCCGCCGTGGCGGCGGTTGATAGCAGCGACGGCAGTGACGACTGCCGGCGTGATCGTCTGGCGCTATGCCGTCGACGTCTTCACCACGCGCGTCGTGATTGTCTCGGTCTTCCACGCGTTGCTGTGCGCGCTGATCGGGCTGACCTTGCTGCGCCGCCGCCCGCGCGGACAATCGGCACGTTTCTTTATCACGACCGCCTGCTTCGCGCTGTTCTTCGCCACCGGCCATGCGGTGCGCGGCACGCTGTCCGCGCTGCAGTGGCTGGGCAATCCCTACATGCAGGAATCCCTGTTGCTCAACACGGTGTTCCTGACCCTGGGCGCGCTGGTGATGCCCGCGATGACCATGGGCGCAGTGCTGATGATCCATGACGCCATCGTGCGCCGGCTCGAAGCCGTCGCCAATACCGACACGCTGACCGGCGTGCTGTCGCGCAAGGCGTTCGAGGAAGGTGCCCGCCGCGAGCTGGCGCGCGCTGCCTGCGGCAAGCCGGCCCCCGCGCTGCTGATCGTCGACATCGACCATTTCAAGTCGGTCAACGACACCTACGGGCACGCGGCCGGCGATGCCGTGCTGCAGGCGTTCGCAAAACTGGCGGCGTCGCAACTGCGGCCCGGCGACCTGCTTGGCCGTCTCGGCGGCGAAGAGTTCATGGTGCTGCTGCCCGCGACCAGCGAGGCCGGCGCCACCGCGGTGGCCGAGCGCATCCGCGCCAGCGTGCAGCGCCATGCGGTGACGGTAGCGTCGGACAGCGGCAGCCGGACCGTGCGCTATACCATGAGCGGCGGCACCGCGGGCTGGCATCCGGACCTGTCGCTGGCGCAGCTGAGCGCACGTGCCGATGCGGCGCTGTATCGCGCCAAGATGGGCGGGCGCAATCGCGTGACGGCGCACAGCGAGCCTGCCCCGGCTACGCAGGCGGCACCGGAGACCGCGCTGTCGCCTGATGCCTGAGCCGCGTCAGCCCCATCAGCCATCCCCGCCCACCCGCCGGTAGGCGCCTGGCCGCGAGCCGGTCCAGCGCCGGAAGGCCCGGTGGAAAGCGCCGGGCTCGGCAAACCCAAGCTCCGCCGCAATGTCCGCGACGGGGCGCCCGGAGTGGCTCAGCGCCTCGATGGCCAGGTCTCGGCGCAGCGCATCCTTCAATTCCTGATAGCTCACGCCCTCGTCCATCAGGCGGCGCCTCAGCGATGAAGCCGACAGGTTCAGGCTGACCGCCAGCGCCTCGAAGGTCGGCCACAACTCGGGCCGCTGGTTGCGCAGCTGCCGGCGCACGCGCGCGCCTACGCTGCTGCGGTCGGAATACTTCACCACCACGTTGTGCGGGGCATCGCGCAGGAAAGCCTTCAGGCTGCGCTCGTCCTGCCGCACCGGCTGGTCCAGCAGCGCGGCGTCGAACACCAGCGCCGTGGCGGGCTGGTCAAAGGCAAGCTGGCGCGAGTACATCACACGGTATTCGGCGCTGTAAGGCGGCTCCGAATAGTCGAACGCCGCAAGCCGTACCGGCACGCGCCGGCGCAACAGCCAGCTCATCAATCCATGCAGCATGATCAGCATGGTTTCCTTGGCGAACACGCCGGGCTGCCGCCCCAGCGCCGCGTTGGGCGCGGTCAGCACCAGCGCGGCCTCATCCCCGTGCCGGTCCAGGCGCACGCCGATATCGTCCAGCAGCAGCCGGAAATACCGGGTAATGCGCTCCAGCCCCTGGCCCAGCGTGCGGCTGCCGACGACAGCATGGCACAGCATGGCAAAGCTGCCGCACTTCATGCTGCGCGAATCCTGGCCGAAGAACTCATCGTCCAGCGCGGCGGCCACTGCCAGCCACAGCTCGCTGTAGCTGGCCGCCGAGACCCGCGCCTGCGGCACCGCCAGCAACTCCGGCGCGATGCCGGCGCTGCGCAGCACTGGCGCCGGGTCGATCCCGCGCGCCTGCAGCCCGGCGATGGCCTGGTAAACAAAACAAAGCGCGACGCTGCCTTTTTCCATGGTCCGGCGGGTGGCAAACGAGTTCAGGAAGATTGGCGGATTTTGGCATAGGAGCCCGCCCCCGGCGTTCCTACACTGCCCGCAGGCCAACGCCGAGCGCGCATTCTGCCCCAGATGCCGCGCCGCGCCAACGCGCATTAGCGGAATTCCACCGCGAAATCCCACCGCGGAACACCATTACGCCAACCTGCCATGCACAGCGACTACACCGAACAGCAACAGATGATCCGCGACAGCGCGCGCGCCTTTGCCAGCGAGCGCCTGGCTGCCGGCGCCGCCCAGTGGGACCGCGACGGCCGCCTGCCCGAAGAGGTAGTCGCCGAGATGGGCGCGCTGGGCCTGCTCGGCATGATCGTGCCGGAGGACTGGGGCGGCACCTATACCGACTACGTCGCGTACGCGCTCGCCATTGAAGAAATCGCCGCGGGCTGCGCGGCCTGCGCCACGCTGATGAGCGTGCATAACTCGGTCGGCTGCGGCCCGATCCTGCACTACGGCACCGACGCGCAGAAGGAACGCTACCTGGCGCGGCTGGCCAGCGGCGAACTGATCGGCGCCTTCTGCCTGACGGAGCCGCAAGCCGGCTCCGAAGCCCACAACCTGCGCACGCGCGCCCGCTTTACCGACAACGGCTGGGTGCTCAACGGCAGCAAGCAGTTCGTCACCAACGGCCAGCGCGCCGGCGTTGCAGTGGTCTTTGCGGCGACCGAGCCCGAGCGCGGCAAGAAAGGCATCTCAGCCTTCCTGGTGCCGACGGACACGCCGGGCTTTGTCGTCCACGCGCCGGAGAAGAAGCTGGGCATCCGCGCCTCGGATACCTGCGCCATCACGCTGGAAGACTGCACCGTGCCGCACGACGCGTTGCTGGGCGAGCCAGGCGAGGGGCTGCGCATCGCACTGTCCAACCTCGAGGGCGGCCGCATCGGCATCGCGGCGCAGGCGATCGGCATTGCGCGTTCGGCGTTCGAGGCCGCGTGCCGCTACGCATCCGAACGCATCCAGTTCGGCCGCCCGCTGCGCGAGCATCCGCCCATCGCCAACATGCTGGCCGACATGGCCACCGAGCTGAACGCCGCGCGCCTGCTGGTGCACCGCGCCGCGCGCATGCGCAGCGAGGGCGTGCCGTGCCTGTCCGAAGCCTCGCAGGCCAAGCTGTACGCGTCCGAACTGGCCGAGCGCGTCTGCTCCAAGGCGCTGCAGATCCACGGCGGCTATGGCTACCTGGAAGACTACCCGGTCGAGCGCCACTACCGCGACGCCCGCATCACCCAGATCTACGAAGGTACCAGCGAGATCCAGCGCATGCTGATCGCGCGCAGCCTGTAAGCCTGCATTTGCTTCTCATACAACCACACCGTCCGGAGACAACCATGAGCGCAGTACCCAAGACCGACAACGCCGTGCCGACCGTACCGCTGCTGATCAACGGCGAATGGGTGGAATCGTCCGCCACCGAGTTCCGCCAGGTAGTCAATCCCGCCACCCAGGAAGTGCTGGCACGCGTGCCGCTGGCCACCGCCAGCGAAGTCGCCGCCGCGGTCGGCGCCGCGCACCGCGCCTTCGCCACGTGGCGCCACACGCCCATCGGCGCACGGCTGCGCATCATGCTGCGCTACCAGGCGCTGATCCGCGAACACAGCAAGCGCATCGCCGCCATCCTGACCGCCGAGCAGGGCAAGACCCTGGCCGACGCCGAGGGCGATATCTTCCGCGGCCTGGAAGTGGTCGAGCATGCCTGCTCGATCGGCACGCTGCAGCAAGGCGGCTTCGCCGAGAACGTCGCCGCCACCGTCGACACCTACACGCTGCAGCAGCCGATCGGCGTCTGCGCCGGCATCACGCCGTTCAACTTCCCCGCGATGATTCCGCTGTGGATGTTCCCGATGGCAATCGTGTGCGGCAATACCTTCGTGCTCAAGCCGTCGGAGCAGGATCCGCTGTCGACCATGGAACTGGTCAAGCTGGCGCTGGAAGCCGGCGTGCCGCCGGGCGTGCTGAACGTGGTGCACGGCGCCAAGGACGTGGTCGATGCGCTGTGCACGCACCCGGACATCAAGGCGGTATCGTTCGTGGGCTCGACCGCGGTCGGCACGCACGTCTACAACCTGGCCGGCGCGCACGGCAAGCGCGTGCAGTCGATGATGGGCGCCAAGAACCACGCCGTGGTGCTGCCCGACGCGCACAAGGAGCAGACCCTGAACGCGCTGGCAGGTGCTGGCTTCGGCGCGGCGGGCCAGCGTTGCATGGCCACCTCCGTTGTGGTGCTGGTAGGGGCCGCGCGCGACTGGGTGCCTGACCTGGTCGAGCGCGCCAGGACCCTGAAAGTCGGCGCCGGCGCGGAGCCTGGCACCGATGTCGGCCCGGTGGTCTCGGTGGCGGCCAAGGAACGCATCCTCGGCCTGATCGCCGCCGGCGAGCGCGAAGGCGCGAAGCTGGTGCTCGACGGCCGCAACGTGCAGGCGCCCGGCTATCCGGAAGGCAACTTCATCGGGCCGACCATCTTCACCGAGGTCGGCACCGACATGTCGATCTACACCGAGGAGATCTTCGGGCCG
This sequence comes from Cupriavidus sp. NPDC089707, assembly GCF_044748965.1. NCBI lineage: Bacteria > Pseudomonadati > Pseudomonadota > Betaproteobacteria > Burkholderiales > Burkholderiaceae > Cupriavidus > Cupriavidus sp. NPDC089707. The sequence continues at coordinate 180,983 of NZ_JBIVHB010000014.1, read as the reverse complement.
GTGCTGGTGGTGATCGGCGTCGAGACGCTGGACGACGCCATCGCGCTGGTCAACCGCAACCCGTTCGGCAACGGCACTGGCGTGTTCACGCAGAGCGGCGCCGCCGCGCGCAAGTTCCAGAGCGAGATCGACGTCGGCCAGGTCGGCATCAACATCCCCATCCCTGTGCCGGTGCCCTACTTCAGCTTCACCGGCTCGCGCGGCTCCAAGCTGGGCGACCTGGGGCCGTACGGCAAGCAGGTGGTGCAGTTCTATACGCAGACCAAGACGGTGACGGCGCGCTGGTTCGATGACGCGACGGTGAATGACGGGGTGAATACGACGATCAGTTTGAAGTGAGGGCTGCGATGCAATGAGTGGCCGGCAGCGTTTTCGCCTCCCGCCGGTTTGCTTCCCTCTCCCGCTTGCGGGAGAGGGGTTGGGGAGAGGGCCGGCGCTTGCAGGACCGATTTCCCGAGCAAACCAATCGCGCACGACGCTTGCCTAAACCAATGCAGTAGCCATTGACGCTCCCGCCCTCTCCCCCCCCCCTCTCCCGCGAGCGGGAGAGGAGAGAAAACAAGCGGGATTTGGGACTTATTACGAAGGAGACACCCCATGCATATCGCCTTCATCGGCCTGGGCAACATGGGCGCGCCCATGGCGCGCAACCTGCTCAAGGCCGGCCATACCCTGACCGTGTTCGACCTCAATGCCGCCACCGTCGCCGCGCTGTGCGCCGAAGGCGCCGCCAGCGCAGATACCGCGCGCAAGGCCGTGGCGGAGGCTGATTTCGTCATCACCATGCTGCCCGCCGCCGCACACGTGCGCAGCGCCTACCTTGGCGAAGACGGCGTGCTCGCCGGCGTGCGCCCCGGCGTGCCGCTGGTCGATTCCAGCACCATCGATCCGGCCACCGTGCGCGAACTTGCCGCCGCCGCGCAGGCCCAGGGCAATGCGCTGGCCGACGCTCCCGTTTCCGGCGGCACCGTCGGCGCGCAGGCCGGCACGCTGACCTTCATGGTCGGCGCCACCGAAGCGCTGTTCGAGCAGGTGCGCCCGGTGCTGGCCGGCATGGGCCGCAACCTGGTTCACTGCGGCGGCACCGGCACCGGCCAGGTCGCCAAGATCTGCAACAACCTGATTCTCGGTATCTCGATGATCGGGGTGTCGGAGGCGATGGCGCTCGGCGTGAAGCTGGGCATCGACGCCAACGTGCTGGCCGGTATCGTCAATACCTCGACCGGACGCTGCTGGGCGTCCGATACCTGCAACCCCTGGCCCGGCGTGATCGAAACCGCCCCGGCCGGACGTGGCTACAGCGGCGGCTTCGGCGCCGACCTGATGCTCAAGGACCTGGGCCTGGCCGCCGATGCCGCGCGCAACGTGAAGCAGCCGCTCTTCCTGGGCGCGCTGGCCCAGCAGGTCTATCAGGCCATGAGCCACGCCGGCGAAGGCCAGCTCGATTTCTCCGGCGTGATCCGCCAGTACCTGTCCGCCACGGACAAGGAGCGCCAGCCATGATCGAGTTCGCCCTCGATGGCCACGTCGCCACACTGACGCTGAGTCGCCCGCCCGCCAATGCCTTTACCGCCGACGGCCTGCAGCAGCTGCGGGAACTGGTGGCAAAGATTGACGCCAACCCCGAGATCCGCGCCGTTGTCGTGAGCGGGGCCGGAGAGAAGTTCTTCAGCGCCGGCGCCGACCTGAACGGCTTCGCCGACGGCGACCGCGCCCATGCGCGCGCGATGGCGCAGCAATTCGGCAGCGCCTTTGAAGCCCTGCAAAACGCACGGCCGGTGGTCATCGCCGCCATCAACGGCTATGCCATGGGTGGCGGCCTGGAATGCGCCCTCGCCTGCGATATCCGCATCGCCGAAGAGCACGCGCAGATGGCGCTGCCCGAAGCCGCTGTCGGCCTGCTGCCGTGCGGCTGCGGCACGCAGACGCTGCCGTGGCTGGTCGGCGAAGGCTGGGCCAAGCGCATGATCCTGACCAACGAACGCGTCGACGCGGCCACCGCGCTGCGCATCGGGCTGGTCGAGCAAGTGGTGCCGCGCGGACAGGCGCTGTCCACCGCGCTGGAAATGGCACAGCGCGCCGGCAAGGTCAGCCCGCGCGCCGCCGCCTGCAGCAAGCAGCTGGTGCACCTGGCGCGCCAGGGCGTGCCGCGCCAGGCGGCGCTGGCGCTGGAGCGCGAGCGCTTTGTCGACCTGTTCGACGGCGCCGACCAGCGCGAAGGCGTCAATGCCTTCCTCGAGAAACGCGCGCCGCAATGGCGCAACGCCTAGGAGTCCCGCCATGCGCCTGACCGAATCGACTGTCTCACTGCGCAATGCCGGCACGCAGGATGCCGGCGAGCCTGAGGTCCTGTTCGACGTCATCAACGGCGTCGGCATTGCCACGCTGAACCGGCCGCGCCAGCTCAACGCGCTGTCGTACCCGATGATCGTTGCGCTGGGGGCGCAGCTCGAAGCCTGGGCGCAGGACGACGCCATCCGCGCCGTTGTGCTGCGCGGCGCAGGTCCCAAGGCCTTCTGCGCCGGCGGCGATATCCGCGCCTTGTACGACAGCTACCGCGACGGCACGCCGCTGCACCGGCGCTTCTTTATCGACGAATACACGCTGGACTACCGCCTGCACCGCTATCCCAAACCGCTGGTGGCGCTGATGGATGGCGTCGTCATGGGCGGCGGCATGGGATTGGCGCAGGCCGCGCACCTGCGCATCGTCACCGAGCGCTCGCGCGTGGCGATGCCCGAGAGCGGCATCGGGCTGGTGCCGGATGTCGGTGCCAGCCATTTCCTGTCGAAGCTGCCGGTGCAACTGGCGCTGTATCTCGGCCTGACCGGCGTCACCATCGGCGCCGCCGACGCACTGCTGTGCGGCCTGGCCGATGCCGCGGTCGACAGCGGCACGCTGGCCGGGCTGGAGCAAACACTGGCCGGCATCGCCTGGGGCAACGACGTGCTTGCCGACCTGCGCCATGCGTTGGTGCGCGAACCCGTGACCAGCGCCGCCGACGCACCGCTGCTGCAGGTGCTGCCCGCGCTGCTGCACCACTTCCCCGCGCATGCCACCCTGCCGGAAATACTTGCCGGCCTGGCGTGCCAGGACGACCCGCGCTACACCGCGTGGGCCACGCGCACCATCGACGTGCTGCGTACGCGCTCACCGCTGTCGGCGTGTGCCACACGCGAACTCCTGCTGCGCGGCCGGCGCATGGATCTCGCCGACTGCTTCCGCATGGAACTGGCGGTGGTGGTCAATACCTTCTCGCAAGGGGATTTCATCGAAGGCGTGCGCGCGCTGATCGTCGACAAGGACAACGCGCCACGCTGGCGCACCACCAGCTATGAGGCTGTGACGCCGGAAGATGTGCGCGCACTGTTCCGGCCATGGTGGGCGCCTGGCGAGCAACCATTGCCGCTGGTCCTTCCGGCCTGAACGCAACCAGCCAGACCTGCGCCGCACCCGGGGCGCAGGTCACGTCGCCATCACGCCTTGATCAGCCCATCCGCGCGGAACATCGCCTTGATGCCTCGTACCGCCTGCCGGATGCGCGATTCGTTCTCGATCAGCGCAAAGCGCACGTACTCGTCGCCGTAGTCGCCAAAGCCGATGCCCGGTGACACGGATACCTTGGCCTTTGCCAGCAACTGCTTGGCAAACTCCAGTGAGCCCAGCGCGCGGTAGGGCTCGGGAATCCGCGCCCAGATATACATCGACGCCTTCGGGATCTCCACCGGCCAGCCTGCCTCGATCAGCCCCTTCGCCAGCACGTCGCGGCGCGACTGGTATTGCGCGGCAATTTCATGCACGCACTGCTGGTCGCCTTCCAGCGCGGCGATGGCAGCGATCTGCACCGGCGTGAAGGTGCCGTAGTCGTGATAGCTCTTGATGCGCGTCAGCGCCGCCACCAGGTCCGGGTTGCCGACCATGAAGCCGATGCGCCAACCGGCCATGTTGTAGCTCTTGGACAACGTGAAGAACTCCACCGCGATGTCCTTGGCGCCGGGCACCTGCATGATCGACGGTGCCTGGTAGCCGTCGAAGACGATGTCCGCATACGCCAGGTCATGCACGACGAAGATATCGTGCTTGCGCGCGAGCGCGATCACACGCTCGAAGAAATCGAGTTCGACGCATTGCGCGGTGGGATTGGACGGGAAGCCCAGCACGATCATCTTCGGCTTGGGATAGCTCCCGCGGATCGCACGCTCCAGCTCGGCAAAGAAATCGATCCCCGGCACCAGCGGCACCGAACGGATATCGGCCCCTGCAATCACCGCGCCGTAGATATGGATCGGGTAGCTGGGATCGGGCACCAGCACCGTATCGCCGCGATCCAGCGTGGCCAGCATCAGGTGCGCCAGGCCTTCCTTCGAGCCGATGGTGACGATCGCCTCGGTATCCGGATCGATCTCGACGTCATAGCGCTCGCGGTACCAGTGCGAGATCGCGCGCCGCAGCCGCGGGATGCCCTTGGACGCGGAATAACCGTGCGTGTCGGGCCGCTGCGCCGCCTCGGTGAGCTTGGCGACGATATGCGCCGGCGTGGCGCCATCCGGGTTGCCCATGCTCATGTCGATGATGTCCTCGCCACGGCGGCGTGCGGCCATCTTCAGCTCGGCGGTGATGTTGAAAACGTACGGGGGAAGGCGATCGATGCGCGCGAAGCGGCGCTTGCCGGAGGAAGCGGCAGTCATGTGGAGTCCTTTACGTAAGCGCCCGGAACCGTCCGAGCGACGTCGGCAGCTGCTGTCTTTCGTCAAACAGATCGGCTACCGGGGACTCATGTTAGCGGGGATGCGGCCGTTGCACAACGGCTGCGTGCGATCTGCTACAGCCGGCCGCCCGGCACATGCGTGGGCCGGTCGGGCGGCAGGTTGCGCACGATGCAATCGAGCGCGGGCGCGTCCGAGCGGCCACCCAGCGCCGCGCTGATGGAATCGCGGTACTGCTTGACCGAGATGCGCTGGTAATACAGGCGCGAGGTCTGGTCCAGCCAGTAGACGTAGTTGTCGTCGGCGCGGTCGCCGCTGCTGCGCAGCCAGTCGCTGATATTGCTCGACCCCATGACCATGTTCGGGCAGGCAGTCTTCAGCGAATCGAGATAGGCATTGAATCCCTTGGCCTGGACATTGCGCACCGAATCCGGCGCACAGCCCGCCAGCAGAGCAACGGCTGCCGCGGCAGCAAAGGCAAAGCGCAACGGCTTGGATGCAGGCAGCACGACAATCCTCCGGACGATGGCGATGCCGCCATCTTATGGCATGCCCGCGCCAGCGTACACCGTTGCGCGCGGCTCAGTCGTCCAGCGTCTCGTGCACCGCCGCGTCGCCGCGCTTCCAGTAGGCCGATGCGCGGATGCGCTTCTTGTCGATGCCGCGCTCGCCGACCAGGTACTGCCGCACGGCCTTCATCGCCGCCGCCTCTCCCGCCGCCCAGACATAACCCTCGCCCTGCGGCAGCGTGACCTGGCGCAGGGCGCCCTCCAGCAGGCTGCCCTCGGCCGCATCGCCGCGATGCAGCCATTGCACCTCGACACTAGCCCGGCTCGGCAGCGCGATCTGCGCGGTGGCATCGCCCACTTCCATGACGACAATGGCCCGCGACTCCGCGCCCAGTTCTTCCAGCCGGCGCCCCACTGCGGGCAGCGCCGTATCGTCGCCGATCAGCAGGTGCCAGTCAAAGCCCGTCGGCACCACGAACGAGCCGCGCGGCCCGCCCACGCCCAGGTACTGTCCCGGCCGCGCCTGCGCCGCCCACGTCGAGGCGGGGCCGTCGCCGTGCAGCACGAACTCGATAACCAGTTCCCGCGCGGCGGCGTCATAGCGGCGCGGCGTGTAGTCGCGCGCCGCCGGACGCGGCTGGCCTTCGGGGAAGCTGATACCGTCGGGGCCCACCTGCGGCAGCACCGGCTTGTCAGCACCGTCCACAGGGAAAAAGACCTTGACGTGGTCGTCGAACGAGGCCGAAACAAAGTCTTCCAGCTCGGCGCCGCCCAGCGTGACGCGCAGCAACTGCGGCGTGACCTGCGTGGTGCGCACCACTTGCAGCAGGCGCATCTTCAACGGATGCCGCACGCGCTGCACGGAAAGATCGCGATGGGATTCAGGGACGTTTGCAGTCATGAGGAATTCCTTGGTTGCAGGCCCGGCGCCTGCCGGGCCCGGATGCCGATGGCGGATGCCAGCGTCAGCGCCACAGTGGGTCTCAGGCCTTCGGCCCGGCTTCGATTTCCGCCGCGGCGCGTATCAGGATCGCGGCAATGCGGCGCTGCTCGTCGGCGCCGGCTTCGCCGCGCATCACCATTGCGCGTTTGAGCGCGGCACGTGCCTGCATCAGTTCAGGCAGCCAGCCGCCCTGCTCCGGTTCCGGCTGCGGCTCGCCGCTCATGGCACGGCGCATCCACTCCATCTTGCGGGCGACGTGACGCAGCTTGGCCACCATCACATCGACGCGCTCGCGGTTGGCGGCCAGATGCGCCTTGCCGGTTTCAGACAGCTGGTAGCGCTTCTTGTTGCCTTCCGTGTCGACGGTGGCGTAGCCGACTTCTTCCAGGTAAGTCAGCGCCGGATAGACCACGCCGGGGCTCGGCTTGTAGAAGCCGTTGGTGCGGGTTTCGAGCGCCTTGATCAGCTCATAGCCGTGGCTGGGTTTTTCTTCGAGCAGGCTGAGCAGCAGCAGTTGCAGGTCGTCGGCGCTGAACTTGCGGCCGCGGCGCCAGCCTTCGTTGTCAAAGCCGCCGGGGCCACCGCCGCTGAAGCCGTCGTCGTCACGGTTGCCCCAGAAGCCTGCGCCACTTCGACCCATGGCATGACGCATCAGGTGCGGAGCGAGCCGCATGAACGCTTCGCGGACCGTGCCGAAAGAGGCGTGGGGGTGGCTTTGATGGTGGTGATGGTGGCGCATAAGCCCTCCGTGTATCGCTAGATAGATCGTACGATATATATCTTACGATCTAAAGTCAACCCCGGATACCGCCACCGTTCGCGCGCCAGCTGCGATGTCTTACCGCACGAAGCCGGGTTGTTTTATCCCCGCCGCGCTTTTGACGGAGATTGCGCTCGGCGTCCTCCTCGTCATTGCACACATTCGCCCGTGGTCGAGAGCAGCTCGCTGCCGGCATCGCCCTCTGCGGGAAACTGATAGGTCGCCTTACACATTTCCGAGGGTTTGTCGCCCCACTTGACCGTCAGAGCACCGCTTCGCGCCTTCAGGCCGCGTGCGAAGATGCGTCCTGCCTGGGCCACTACACCGACCGGTGCGCCGCTTTCATCAAATGCTTCGGCGGCAAACGGTACCGGCTTGCCATTCGGCAGCTTTGCCTGAATCACGCCAACCTGGCCTGGGTTGTCCGTCTCGAATTTCATGCGAACCACTGCCCCGGCGGTGGGTGCGGTCTGTTGCATGGTCGACTTCAACTCCACGTTCAGCGGCAATCCGGTCGGATCGACTTCAATACGATTGCGCGAGAACGGGATCAAATTCGGCACCACCGCACGGCCCAAAGGATCTACCCGCAGGCCAGCCGCATTCATGATGCGTGCGCCGGCGGCATCCTTTGCCTCCACGACAGCAATCGTGTCGTTGACGTTCGGGCCTAGCACCACGCCTCCGGGATAGGCGACAATGCCGCCGGAAATCCCAGCGCTCAGCTGGCTGAAGTTATTTCCCCGGGTAGCACTGCCGCTGAGGCTGGCATACGGGGAAACATACGAGGCATTCGCGCCGACCGAGGAAGTCGAGCCTGCTCCACTCTGGTGACTTGCATTCACGCCATAGGTAAAAGCACCGTCGTCGCCCAAGGCGCCCGCAATCCCTTCCTGCAGCACCGTTCCGCCCTGCGAGCTGTGCTGCAGCGTTGTGGTGGAATAAGGCGGACGTGCGCTGTTGCCAAGCGGAATACCCAGCGTCAGCATCACGCGGTTATCCCATTTGGCAGTGTTCACATTAAACTGCCGGCCAACCGAAACACCATAGTTAAGCCGCTTGTAAGTGTTGTTGTAGCCGGCCTGGAACTGCGTATCGCGCCCGTTTCGGTTCCAATAGTCCTGCGTCGAGCCGGTCAGGTAGAAGTTGCCATATCCTTGCGGCAACACCTGGTTCACCTGCAGTTGCAAACGCCCGCGCAGAATACCAGGCATGGCAAACGCCAGACCACGCTCATCCAGGTCGCGCAGGAGCATGGCATCGGACAGACCGAGGTAGCCACTGGTGGAATACCGGTAAGCCGCCAGCGTCAAATTGGTGTTGGTGGGCTCCAGCAGCTTGCTATAGCTCACCCGCACACTTTGCCCATTGCGCTCCGAAAGGGTCTTGAATCGCGCCGTCGCATGGGTCACGTCCAGACCGAATGCACCGTAGTCGGTATTCAAGCCAACGCCAACCTGGCCGGAATAGTAGTTCTCCGCGCCAGTCAAACCACCGTAGCCCGTCAGGGTATTGGTAAAGCCGTGCTTGAATGTTGCCTGGAACATGGCCGGGGTGCTGTGCACGGACGTGTTGCGATACACGCCACCTGTCACGGTGTACCGCGTGGATCCCGCGCGCAGCGCGTTCACCGCGGCGGCGTAAGGCACCCTGGACACAAGGGTGCTGCCATCCGCCTCGGTGACAACGACTTCCAGGTCACCGCCATACCCTGTGGGATACAAGTCATTGATCTCGAACGGACCTGCCGGCACGCTGGTCTCGAAAATAAGGTTACCGTTCTGGCGGATTTGCACGCGCGCATTGCTGTTGGCAACGCCGCGCACCACAGGCGCGTATCCGCGTTGCGACTCCGGGTACATCCGTTCGTCGCTGGCCAGCTGAAAGCCACGAAAGCCCACGCTGTCGAAAATCGATCCGTCCGTATAGGCGTCGCCAAGCACCAGCTGACTGCGAATCTGCGCAATGGAACGCGTGACGGTCGTCTGGATGCTCTGATAGCGGCTGCCTGTGAAATCGCTGTGCGTGAAGCTACCGTTGTGCCGGAAGCGCCACGGCCCAATATTGGCCGTCGCATTGATGCCCAGATAGGATTGCGTCGAGCTGCTTGAGCCGCTGTCCCAGCGATACAAGTTGCCGTTGTACTGCACGCGCGCCGCGGGCACGCCATTTTCCCAGTACTTGGGATCGACATAGCCGCGCGCCTGTCGCGTCATCGCGAGTTGCGGCAAATTGACATTCAAACGCAATTCGCCATTATCAAATTCCGCCCAGCCCCCGTCGATGAGTTCCGACAGCGTGACACATGCTTCGCCGCTTTGCTCGAGTCGAGCCAGGGCCTCAGGACTGAGCTTGGACAAATCCGCGCCCATGCGCTCAAGCAGGGCCGAATCCATGCACGGCCGGACATCAGCCTTATCCTTGACCATGGCGCGCAGCGTCACATCGGCCTTGCCGATCCACGCTTCGTTGACGTACAGCTCCGCACGGTAGGTTCCGGGCGCGGCAACGTTACCCTTCTTGAAGCGGCTGACGTCAATGCGCCCGCCATCAGGCTGGTTCAGGAAGCTGTCATTAAAGTCAACTTCAGCCACGTAACGCACCGGCTCGGCGGCGCCCGCCGCGACATTGGCCAGCAGCATCAAGACCGCTACGCCAATAGGCCGTATGCGGAATGGAACGATTTTGTGAGCGTGTTGCTCTTGCATTTCGCTGAAGCTCGGGATATGGACGGCCGCTGCCGACCTCCCTACGTGCTCACGCAGGGAGGATAGTCGTAACGCGGGTGGGGGGAGCTCTTACAGGGAGGGAAAAACCTATTGTGATATCAGGGCGTCGCCTTTAATCTCCCCCCCATAATCACTCACTGCCTGGTAATGCACCTTGGCATTGGCACCGTCGATTTTTCCTTTCATTTTGAAAACCTTCCTCTCGCCAGGGCCTACCATGCCTCCCTCTTCGAATTTGGCGGCCTTACCCGGCCCCTGCACTTCGAAGTGCGCTATCGAAACGTGGTAAGGCGTCGGATTCCCGATTTCGACTGCGCTGCTGTCCTCAGAAACCTGCCGCCATTGCAGCTTTTGCGGAGCCTCTGAAGCAGTGCCGGTTAATCCGGTGGGGCGGAAGAACAGCTTGATGCGCGAGCGGTAGGCCACCTGCAGCGTATTCCTGTCAGCTTGCTCCCCTGTTGGCTTGGGGGGAATCTCAAGGACGTTTAGCCAGAAGACCGATTCCTTATCCTTGGGTAGCGACGCATCCCCTGTATAAAAGAGTCGTAGCGTCTGTCCTTTACCCGGATCGATTCGCGCGACAGGCGGCGTCACGGTAAATGGAACATCGGCGGCAGTCGGTGCAATCGTGGGATCGCCCTTATCAATCCAGACCTGAGTCAACGCCGGAAAATTGCCTTCGTTTGACAACTTTACTGTCGCCTCGCGGTCCTTGGCATTATAGACGACACGGGTAGCTGCAATCACGACGGAGGCGTTTGCGGTTACCGCGCTCCCAACGCCAATGGCAAGAATCGCAGCGGCCAGCACGGACTGGAACTCCCTCTTAATCATGATCACACCCTCATTCCTCACAGATGAACAACTCGAAACGATGGCTCGCGCAAAACGCGCGAGCCATTTCAAACCAGCTTACTGGTAGGCGATCGTGTAGATGACCGACGAGTTCGCGGCGCCGGCAGTGGCCACGCCAGTTGCGTGGTACTGGGCGTAGTACTGCAAATCGGCAGCGCCGGAGGACAGGCTGACCGGCACATCGTTCTGCGAAGCGGCGGCAAAGCCAGCCTGGATCGGGGTGAAGTTCTTGTTCAGCAGTTCGATCTGGACCTTTGTGGCGCCGCCGTCGGCCACGATCAGGCGGCCGGTGGTCAGGTCGGTGGTGGGACCCGCTTCAAAAAAGGTCGTAGCCGCACCGCTTGCCGGCGAGCAGTTGGTCAGGCTGATGGTGAACGGCGTGCGACCGGCAACGGTACCGTCGCCGTTCAGGGTCGAGGTCGAGACCGTCGGCAGCGTCACGGTAAAGTCCTTACCCGTGCCACCATTGATCGTACAAGTTTGGGCGGTCAGCATACCGTTGAAAGTGATAGTACCGTCGGCAGCAAAAGCGCCTTGGGAAGCAATAACTGCACCACCGATAATCAGCGCCGAGAGGAGCTTGGTCTTCATACTAGTCCTTGTGGTTTTTACATAAAACTGGCCGCTCTTGCGGCGGCCAAAACATTTTTTGCTCGACTCCTGCCCGGGGATGTCAGAGCGAGATCATCTTTCGCATTGGGCTGGGTAGATATTCTGGCCCACGGCCGGTTCCGTTCAAATACGAAGCGTCTCAACTTGAGGCGGAAATTTCCACATTCATGGCGCGTACTTGAATGCTGCGAAGGCAGACGCTTTTGGGGCCGGAATAATAGCGATTCGCACTACGGAAAATATCAGAAACTTCGGAAAATGCGGCGAGTACGTCGATCCCAAACACCGGCACCGAGTTGCGGGGACCTGGCGCTGGCGAAATTCCAGACGCGTCCAAAATCGGCCGTGAATACTTACTGAGCTCTTCGCCAGAGCAGCGGCCCGTCAAAATTGGCGCGGTCTACGATGCGAACCACGGTTCGCGCGCCAGATACGTGCCTTACCGCACCAAGTCAGGTTGTTTATCCCCCCTCCGCTTTCCAACATTCATTTAACGCCAGGCAGCGCGACAGACGTTGCGGCGCCCGAACAAAGATGGATGGAACAACAACAAGTCCTACCGGGGAGACAACATGGGCGCCAGCACGCAGCGCAGGTTCACTGCAATCTGTATCGGCGCCATGATGCTGGCGCCATGGGGCATGGCTCACGGCGCCATGGAGGATGCGCTGCTGAGCGCGGAACCAGTGGTTCCGGCGGCGCGGGGGTTTTTCGCGGAAGCGGCCTATGACGCAGGCGGCCATTACCAGGGCGGGCATTTCCGCACGGGCTACAAGGTATCGCCTGCGTGGTCGCTGGAGGCAGGGTACTGGCGCCGGCACGTCACTTATGGCGCCGATTCCGCCGGCATCGACAGCTGGCTGGCGTCCACCAGCTATGGCCTGGTCACGACGCCCGATGCAGGCCGCAAGCTGACCTTGCGACTGTCCGCCTGGGGCAACTACACGGGCAGCCTGAGCAAGTCAGGGTCGACCGGCTCCGGCAAGATCGCCGACTTCACCATCGCCCACCCGAACGATACGCAAGTACAGGCCGACGTGATCTACACTGGCCAGCCCTGGACCAACCACTTCCTGACGGGCTTTCTCAGCGCCGGCTACAGCTGGGTTCGCGCCGGCGATGTCCAGGGCACGCTCAAACAAGGCTCTTGCCTGTACAACGTCAGGGTCGGCGCCGACAACATGGCCCTCGGCACGCTTGCGGCGCCGTGCCGGGTCGGCCGCGCCACGATCTCCAGTGGCGGCTTTCGGATGAACGCCGGGCAGATCGGCCTGGACGCGGGCGATGGCTTCAATGACGACGGCGCGTTCATCGGCGCCGGTGGTTCGTGGCGCTGGCGCTATGGGCCGTGGGGCTTGTTGGCTGGCTACCACGCGCAGTACTTCTTCCGTGAACTGGACGACCGCTATACCGCCTATGGCGCGCCCAAGTCGCAGTTCAACCAGACCATCCTGGTGCAGGCGTCGTACGCGATCAACCGCTACGTCGACGTATTCGTGCGCGGCCAGGGCGCGCAGAACAGCCTGATGGGATATGTGCCGATGCTCTACAACCCGGTCACGGCGAGCAAGCTGGACCGGTCATTTGCGTTGTTCTCGATCGGGTTGCGCATCAGCGGATTCTAGCGGCCGATGCTGGCGGCGCGCCGGTCAGCGGCGATGCAGGCGGACCCGCACACCGTTGCCGGACCGGATCGTCACCCGCCCCACCACCTTCGGCACATGGCCAGGATCCGCTTCGACACGATAGCGGCGCACGATGCTGGCGAGGATCAGTACCGCTTCCTGCGTGGCGTAGGCAGCACCGATGCATACGCGCGGCCCCTTGCTGAACGGGATATACGCGCATTTCGACGACTCCTTGCCGGCCTGCGTATCGAAGCGGTCAGGATCGAACTCGTCCGGCCGCTCCCACAGCGTACGATGCCGGTGCAGCAGCCACGGCGAAATCAGGATCGGCGAGCCCTCCTTCACCGACTTGTCGCGGATGCATTGCGACTGCGCCGCCTCGCGCACGAAGAACCCGACCGGCGGATACAGCCGCAGTGTCTCGCGGAACACATTGCCGACCGTCGGCAGGCTCTTGATATCGCTCAGCTCGAAATCGCGCTCACCGACCGCCTCCTGAATCTCTGCCAGCATCTTGTCCTGCAGGTGCGGGCATTGCGAGATCAGGTAAAGCGCCCACGTCAGCGCACTGGCCGACGTCTCGTGGCCAGCCAGGAACAGCATGCACACCTGGTCCACCAGCTCTTCGTAGGTGAACCGGTCGCCGTTGACTGGATCGACCGCGTCCATCATGCCGGCCAGTATGTCCTGCTTCGCACTTCCCTGCCCGCTGTCTCGCTCCGCCAGTCGCCGCGCAATGATCTCTGACAGGATCACACGAATCTTTTTGGCCGCGCGCTTGCTCCTCCACGCAGAGATCACTGGCGGCAGCCGATAGATCATCAGGATCATCGCCCGTTGCGCGTGATGCTGGAACTCCAGGAACGCCTCGTAGATCTCCTTCGCCGCGGACTCCTCCAGGTTCTCCGACAGGATCGTCCGGAAAATGATGTCGGCGGTCACATACGTCATCTCGCCGTCCACCTCATACGACCGACCGTCCGCCACAGCATCCAGCCGCCGGGTCATCCCGGCCACCGAATCGGCCATCAGCGAAAACACCAGCTTCAGCCGCGCCTGCGCGAACGCCGGCTCCACCAGCCGGCGCTGCCGTTCCCACACCGTGCCATTGGTCGTGAAAATGCTGGTGCCCAGCAACGGCTCCAGCATCCGGTGCATCAGCTTGTGCTTGGGGTACTCATGCGTATCGCCCAGAATCTTACGCACCCAGTCGGCATCGTTCACCATGAAGATGTCCATGCCGGGCTGCGATATCTTGCCCATCTTCATCGAATAGCTGCGTTCGAACAGCACATCGATCCACGAGTTCCAGCCACGCAGGAAGCGCAACAGGAATGAACTCTTGCGCGTGTGCGGCTTGGGGTATGGGGGCTGGAAATTCATTGAAATGGGGGCGAATTCAATATGGCTGGATACGGCTCGGTCCGGCCGTCATCCGAAAATAGTCGTACTCATTCGGCAAGGCGCTTGCCATCAGGTACTGGAAATGCAGGCGCTGCTTGCTGCGCTTCATGCGGGCGTAGTCCTGCTTGCTGAACATGCGGAACGGGCGGACCACTTGCTGAGTCGGACGGCCGACCCTGGCACCTTTGATGCCGGAAATGTCGAGCGGATTCGCTTGCGAAAAACACAGGGAATCGGCACGGGCGTTCATGTCGAGCCACTGCATGTCGCGGTCTTCGGCGAGACGCTTCAGGTCCTGATGGAAGGGCTTGGCCGAAGGCATCAGGCTGAGCAGCGGAATGCACTGGCCGAGGGTAATTAGCGTCACGCGGCGACGCTGCGCGGGCGGCAGCGCATCCGTCAGCTTCGCCGCCAGTGAAACGCCGACGATGGAGCCGACGCTGTGGCCGACCACCAAGGCTTCATCACAGTCCGATGCCTCCAGGTCCTTCCGGATCCAGTCAGCGAATGCATCGATCCGGGCCTTGATATCTTCCGGCTCGCGCTCGCCCCACCTCTGCACGAAGCGATAGATTTGCAGCAACCAGAACACCGCCAGCCGGTTCGCCAAGGCAATGCCGCCGCCAAACATTCCAGCACCGGCAGCAATGCCACCCGCCCATGCCGGCCAGCCATTTGCTCCAGCGGTGCCAATCAGCGCCTTGACACCGATTGCGCATCCCGCAGCCAGCAACGTCAGCAGCGCCAGATAAGCCAACGGGTATAGCGCACTATAGAAAGGACCGCGGAATGTGCTGCTCAGCCGCCCGAATGCACCGCATCCGATATAGCGGCCATAGGTGGCCAGCGCCGACAGCACCAATCGCAACAGGCTCGGCTCCCAGTGCCTGCGCACCAAATCGTCCCAATGCAGAAACTGGTACTGCGTGGACACTGCATGGCCATCCCACTTGCCGTCCAGGCTCCAGGCGCTCACATGCTCGCCTAGCCGGGACCGCTTGCCTATGGTAACCGTGCCGCCATGATGGACCGCTTGCTTGGCGGATTCTTCGCGATACAAGCGGTGATAGTAAGCAGCGCCGCGGGGGTCGAATCCGCTGACGTAATAGACCTTGCGATGCTTTACTTTGCCCGTGCTGACAGGCGAAGGTTTTTCCTGCGTCACTGCACTCATCACTGCGTCCGATTGTGCAGCTTTTTCTTCAGCACCAGGTCCACCACCGGCTGCTCACGCTTATTCGCGCGGCGGCAGTGATCCTGCTGAAACTTGTCGGTAAACCAGATGATGAAGCGCGCCCACCACCGGTGCTGTTCACGCCAGGCATGGGATGACACAGACTCCCAGGCGTAGCCGTTAAATAGGGTCGCGTTAACGAAATGATCTAGCGCCCGTACGCCGGCACGGCCGCGCTCCGTTTTACCAAAGAAGCCGATGTAGACAATCAGGAGGTATCCGAGGACGGCTAGCGGGACGATGAAGACCATCAGCAAGAAGCCGGCGATGCGTTCTCTCATGGGACTGCGGGAGCGAGATTGATGTTTGGGGGCGATTGGGGGCGGGGGGCGCCGTTGGCAGGCCATCAGCCAGCCTCCCGTGTCGAAAAGACAGCGGGCGCGCCGGCGAACCAGCGCCTAGTAGTATAACGAGAGACAGTCTCTATATCTGTGTGTCAGCCAGCGGAGCAATCCCGCGAGTCGGTGTTACTGTTTGCATGTTGTAGATTTGAAACACAGGGATGGCACGGACTAACATGTGGCAGCGTCCGGCTCGATTCAAAACCTAAATAACGGACAACTAGGCATATGCGGGTTTCCTCCTATTTGTATCAGCGTCCTATCGGCCGTTGAATAACCGATAGCCCGTGCCGGCTCGATAAAGGACTAGCATGCTGACCATCAGTCTTGTTTTGCTGTCTGTTGTTTCCCTGACCGTAGCCGTCATTGAATCCGCCGCTCAGGATTTGAACGATGAGCACATTTAAGCGAGGCGCCGTCTGGGCAAGCGAAACTGCCTAACCGAGCAGTGCGGCCAACACATTGACCGTGGCGGTGAAGTCCCATGCTCTCCCGCTATAGGCATCCGCTGTGATCAGCCCTACCGCAAAAAGCGCGCGGGCCAGCCGCGGCCGTTGCATACTCCAGCATTGCCGCTCCGGTACCGGCACCAGCATGTCATCGGCATAAAACGACGAATTGATCTGCGAGACACGGATCAGGTAATTCCGGAATCGCGTAAAGATATTCATGTCCACCGCGCCTGGATCATTCCAGAAGGCATCCAGCGGCCCCTGATACGTCAATCCAGGCTTGGCATAGAAGCAACGGCCGAGTGTAATCACCGGTACACGGTGAAACAAGGCTTGCAGTCCGGTGGTCGAGTTGACGGTCACCAGCCCCATGCAGCGATGCAGCAGCGATGGCAGGTGCGCGTCGTGAATATAATGAATGCGCCCGCTCGCGCCAAAACGCGCCGCGCACGCATCGATGGTCGCAGCGTAGTCCGTATGCCCGCGATCCATAGGGTGATGCTTGAACACGAGCAAGCTGTCGGCAGGCGCATGCTCCGCGAACGAGAAAATCGTCCACTCGATAAAGTCCTCGATACGCCGCCATGGGCTATGCACGCGGATCTGGCTGTCGTTGTAGACCTGCAGCGACGCCAGGAAAAAATGGGGATGCTCGCTTGCCAGTAACCGTTCGCGAAGATCTCGTTCCTGCCAGCGATAGACCTGCTTGCGGAATGCCGCCCGAATCCACCGGCCCAGTTCATGCAAGCCGATCGGTTTGTGATGCCGGTAATGCGGATAGCGGCGTGCGTCAGCCATACCGCTGGCGAAGTACCAGAACGAGTGCAGCGCCATCTTTCGGAATGAGTGCCGGAATTTGCGAGGCCTGGTCGGAACAGCCACCTTGGGGACGTCTCCCATCGTCAACGGTGCAAGCGGAGAATCCGCGTTGACGCCACCGCGCTCCAGCGTGATGTAGTCCGGCCGCACATAGCCCTCTTCAAACGCCCAGAAGGCGACGCCCAGCGCTTCCGCCACCCGGGCGGCAATGCGATGCTGACGGCGGCTGGTTCCGAATACGGCGATCGCATCGATACGACGCTGCGCCAGCAAGTCGCGCAGGAATGCCTCCCACAGCACCATCGGCCGCGTGAAGCGGACAACGTCGTCCGCACGGTAGAAGAAATCGTCGCCACCATTGAAATTGACTTTGGTGACCTGGCTGCCTTTCGCGACGAGCAGGTCGCGAAGGCGCGAGAAGAACGGCCCGTTCGGCCCCTGGAGAAGAAGGATGCGCCGATGCCTGGCAATCTGATCGATGCTCGCCTGCTCGGGCGCGACCGGCCCCGCAAGATCTTGCAAAGCGGTATCCCGACCGACCCTCGTCAGATTCGGTATGTCAATGCTTCCGGCTGCGTTCCTGAACGACAACATTTCCCCGACCCTCGCGCTGCGCTTGCTTTCCGCTGATATCTATTCTGATTCTTGCTCGGTGCTGCCCTATTGCTCAGGCGCAGGTACCGGTCGATGTTGTCCACCAAGATCGCCCCGGGCCTGAGCGTCGCCGCCCAAGCTTCTGCCCCGCCGCGTTTCCGCGCCTGCCGCCGCATCGCGCCAGCGGGTCCATGGCCTGAGCAGCGGCTGCATCCATCGATGCAACAAGCGTGCACCTGGCGTCGGCGACTCATTGCGCCACGACAACATATGGTCTACCGCCTGCTCGGCGGAGGCAAAGTTGTCCCGCGCATCGCGCAGGACATAGCGCGGATACAGGATCAGCGCTCCCGCCACGAGCATATCGAGCGAAAGCCGGCGGCGCCGGCGTGGCAGTTCGCACCTGTCGTCGGTCAGGCCCCAGCCGGCGTAGAACGGCGCCCCATGCGTCGTGACCGGCTTGCCACGCAACAGGGCCTCGAACCCGGCCAGGGACGTCAGCACGTGTACGCTGTCCACAGCGGCGATCAAACGATCCATGGGGCAATCCGACACCACTTCGTCGCAACGCCCTGCCAGTTCGGACTCGGCATCGCGGTCGCCACGCAAACCGGTCATGACATCCGGATGAGGCTTGTAGATGATGTAGGCATCCGGCGCTTCTGCGCGCACCGCTTCAAGCAGCGCCCGATTGGTGCGGATGCCGGGAGCTCCGAACCGGAGGGAAGCATCCGCTTCCACCTGACCCACGGCCAGGATGACATTGCCGAGCCCCGGCGGACGGCTCCAGTTGCCCGCGCCAACGTTGTACTTGGTCAGGCCAGCATTGACGATCGTCTCCCGGAGGCGTGCTGCGCGGGAAAGCGTCGCGGAATCAAACTCCGCATTCGCCAACAGCCGCTCCAGATCGGATTCCCTGGTCGCGTCATAGTAGATGCCGGTACGGTCGAACACCCATGACAGTGGACGGATCAACTGTGCACCCAATCCAACCGAACGCAGGAAGCCGTCCTCCACAGTAATCACGGATAGATCGGCGCGAGTCGAGGTGTCGATGCTGCGGCCCCAGCGCACAACGGTAGCGCTGTGCGGAACCGCGCGCAGATTCCGATGAAATACAACCTCGCTCCCCTGCAGGAAATCCCGCAAGATCGGGCGCTTCCAGCGCGAAAATCCGACCCCATGCAATTGCGTAGCGAACTGGTGGCGCATCCGGCGTTGCAACGCCAGATAGTCGATCGCATCTTCCGCCTCGCAGCGTTTGCCGGAATGCGGCATGACATAGCGCGTATACCGGACCAGAGCAGCAAACGCGAGTTGTTCCAGCGATACGGGATGACGCCTGGACGGCCCCGGCAGATCGTCGTTGGTCAGGCCCCAGCCAGCGTAGAACGGCATGCCGAAGGTATGAACGGTTTTGCCGTGAAGGAGCGCTTCGAAACCAACTTGCGAAGTGACAACAAACACCGCCCGCGCCTGACATATCAGCGGAACGACGTGTACGTCATCCTGCAGCCGCACCACGCGCGGATAGTTGCCCGCGTCGAGAATGCTGCCAAGATAGCCCCGCTTGCGCCCGAGTGCGACCTCGGGGTGCTCCTTGACGACGATCTGGCAGTCCGGATAGTTAAGCAGCGCGGACTCCAACATGCGCCGAAAGCTGTTGCCGTCAGCCTGGCCAAACCGGACAGAAGCATCATTGGCGGTCTGATCGATGACCAGGACGTACGGCTTCGCCGGCAATACACCAGGCGCGGGCGCATAGTTGTACTTGGACACGCCTGCAGCACGCCAACGCTCGATCAGACCTTGCGCCCTTTCCCGCTCCATTGGCATGAGGGGCATGGAAACCATGGCCTCAAGCCGGGATGGCTCTGATGCATCGTAGTAGATGCCGAGGTCATCCACGACCAGCGAGCAAGTCTGGGACGACGCCCCCGGATGCAGCGATCGCAGGAATCCATCTTCCAGGCACAGGAAACGCCTGATGCCGCGTGAGCGCGCGAACACTTGCGCCTTGCGTGCGGTCGGGCGCCTCCCCCAGGCAGCGATGCCCGAGAGCGGCGCACCTGCGCCCTGCAAGGGATGCACCGCAATCACCTCTTCCCCAAGAAAGGCAGAAAGGTGTTCAATGCGGCGAATGCCGTGGGAAAGAATGCCGATGGCACCCTCAGACGGAAGGTTCATCGGTCCCTAGATCATGAATCTGCAGGATGCCGACTACGCGCCCCGAATCGTCCTTGACTACCAGTGCACCAATCCGCGCAGCATGGATCCGCGCTTCCGCATCGGCAAAGCGCTCATCGGGCGAGGCCTGCTTCGGATCGGTCGACATGATTTGTTTGGCGAGGATTGCCTTGTAGTCCCCATCCGAATCGAAAGCCCGGCGGACATCCCCGTCCGTGATGACGCCATGGAGTGCATCGCCCTCCATCACCAGTGCCATGCCAAGACGGCCTCGGTTGATGACATGTACGACATCGCGGAAAGATGCACCCGGCCTGCAAATCGGCAGATTTTCCTTGTGCATCACGTCGGCAACGCGAGTCAGCAGCCGCCGGCCGAGGCTTCCACCGGGGTGGAAACGCGCGAAGTCCTCCGGCTGGAAATCACGGTTCACGGAAAGCACCACGGCGAGGGCATCTCCCATGACCAGCGTTGCAGTCGTCGAACTGGTGGGCGCCAGGTTGTTGCTGCAGGCTTCCCGCTCGACCGAGATATCCAGCACAACGTCGCTGTGCTTGGCCAACGTTGAGTTGACCTTCCCGGTCATCGCGATCACCGGGTTCTGCTGATGCTTCAGGAACGGCAGAATACGGATCAGCTCTTCCGTTTCTCCACTGTTGGAAATCATCAGCACCACATCAATGGGCTTGATCATGCCCAGGTCACCATGGAATGCCTCGCCCGGGTGCACCGAAAATGCCGGCGTCCCAGTCGATGCCATGGTGGCAGCGATCTTCTTCCCGATCAGTCCCGACTTGCCCATGCCGACGACAACCACCCGGCCGCGGGCACTCAAGATAATGTCGATCGCCTTTTCGAAGCCGGCGTCGATACGGCTCGACATGCGATCCAGCGCCTGCATTTCCGCGGCAACGACGTTGCGTGCCAATGTAACGACCCCAGTCATTTCTCTCATTCCCTGCTTGATTCTTCTCTTGCTTCTGCTTGTTTCTTCTTGGTTCTACTTCTCAGCTGCGCCGGACAACTATTGAGCGACGCCAGACATCACCGTGGCAAAGCCCTCGGCTGTACCAAAAACCTGCGCCTTCCCTTGTGCAAGCAGGATGCCATCAGCCAGTTCACGTAAGGCACCCTCTCCTCCACGGGTCGACAGCACGCCCGTGGCGCGCGCCTTCACATAACTGGCCGCATCCGCAACCGCGTACGACAGACCGCATGCTGCAAATGCAGGCAAATCGATGCTGTCGTCGCCGATACACACGGTTTGCTCAGGTGTTACCTTCGCCTGGGCCATTAACATGCGGCAAGCGGCGAACTTGTCCTTGACACCAAACTGGAAGAGCGTCACGCCGAGGTCAGCCACACGCTTGCGCAAGGTTTCCGAGTCGCGACCGGACAGGACTGCCACGCGCACGCCGTTTTCTTCCAGCAGACGGATACCAAGTCCGTCGCGCACATGGAAGCGCTTCAGGCACTCACCGGTGGCGTCGTAGTAGATGCCGCCGTCGGTCAGCACGCCGTCCACGTCGGTGATCACAAGGCGTACGTCAGCCAGCGAGGGCGGCAACTCCGGCTGTTTGCCGGCCATCAACGCACGCACGCGAGCAAGGCACTCCGGCGTATCCACGCCCGGGCCGGTAGGGGCAACCTCAAACGCACGGATTCGCATGCCGGCCGCCAGCAATCGCAATTGCTCGAGCTTCTCTGCCTGCTCGACCATCGGTTGGGGCAAAGCTGCGTACGCCGCCAGTACCTCGCGGCGATAGGCATATACGCCAACGTGCTTGAGGTATGTGGCCGCCTCGGCGTCCCGCGGGTACGGGATAGGAGACCGACTGAAATACAGCGCATCGCCATTCGATGCCAGGACAACTTTCACCGTATTCGGGTTGAGCGCCTCGTCCCCGTCAATGTGGTGACAGAGCGTACCAACCTGTACGGACGCGTCCTTGCACATGCCGGCGGCGAGCTTGGCAATGTCCTCCGGCCGAACCAGCGGCTCATCACCCTGGAGATTGATGTAGATATCCGCAGGCACATGCGCCATCACTTCCGCGAGACGATCCGTGCCAGACGGATGGTCAGGCGAGGTCATGACACATTGGCCACCAAAGCCTTTCACCACCTCTGCCACACGGGCATCGTCGGTGGCTACCAGTACGGCATGAACACCCTCCACCTGGCACGCACGTTCGTAGACGTGCTGAACCATGGGCTTGCCCAGGATGTCGGCAAGCGGCTTGCCCGGCAGGCGGGTTGATCCATAGCGTGCCGGAATTACGATGGCGACTCGATCCTTTTCCCCGTTCAACACGAGTTCAGCTCCGTCAATCGATGTTCAAAGGGGGCAGCGACTTCACCAGATCGTCGATCGCCTTCACTTGTGCAAGGAACGGCTCCAGTTTGTCGAGCGGCAAGGCGCTGGGCCCATCGCACTTGGCATTGGCCGGATCAGGATGCGCTTCCAGGAACAGACCTGCCAAACCGCCGGCCATACCCGACCGCGCAAGTTCCACAACCTGCTGTCGGCGGCCACCCGATGCGGCTCCACCGGGATCACGCTGTTGAAGGGCGTGGGTCACGTCGAAGATGATCGGCATATCGTTGGTGACCTTTTTCATCACGCCAAAGCCAAGCATGTCGACGACGAGGTTGTCGTAGCCAAAGCAGGTGCCACGGTCGCACAGGATCAGCTGATCGTTGCCTGCTTCCTTGAACTTCTCGACGATGTTCACGACCTGCGTGGGGCTCAGGAATTGCGGCTTTTTGATGTTCACCGGCTTGCCGGTTTTGGCAAGGGCGACAACGAGATCTGTTTGGCGGGCCAGGAAGGCTGGCAGTTGCACTACGTCTACTACTTCTGCAACTGGCTGGGCCTGCCATGGCTCGTGGACGTCCGTGATCACCGGGACACCGAACGCGGCCTTCACCGCTTCAAAAATCCTCATCCCCTCTTCGAGGCCTGGGCCGCGGTAGGAATGAATGGAGGAGCGGTTGGCTTTGTCGAAGCTGGCCTTGAATACGTACGGAACGCCAAGCTTCTGGGTAACACGAACGTATTCCTCGCATGAACGAAGTGCGAGGTCGCGTGACTCCAGGACATTGACTCCACCGAACAATACGAACGGCAGATTGTTAGCAATAGAAGTGTGCTTCAGCAATTTATTATCCCAACAACGGGCGCTTCCAATTAATACCAGAGCGAAGTTTTCGAGCCGGCGCTCCACCTAAGATCACCCCCGATTCATCAAACTCGCTTGTAACGACGGAACGAATGGACACGACGCTGTCACGGGCAATATGAGCCCCTTTTAGTATAGTGGCATGAGCACCAATCCACACATGATCATCAATCAAAATATTTGCTGCCTGGTTGATCCGCTTTCCAGTTTCAGCATCGACTATCGCATGGGAGTCTGTACTTCTAATCTCGAGGTTCCATGCAAGCATACAATCTCGGCCGATGATAATAGAGGTCCCCTCACCACAAATGAAATTACAACCGCCTATCGTAGTATGATCGCCAATTTTCAGAGAATTATTATCTACCAGCTTCATGATGATTGAAGCAGTTACTCGACAGCCTTCTCCAATTTCAACAATATTGCCATTACTCAGCAATTGCATTTTGACGTTAACAAGCGACGTGCCAGCCGATACTTTCACCTTGTTCCCGCTCCCGGAAATAATGATTTCGCTGTTTATGCACTTGCCAATATCGGCAAGATCGACAACGTTATCGCTACCGATATTTTTGACATTCACCCCTTCGACCATATACACCCTTTACTTAACTGCGACTCGATTTCCAATAGCCCTAAACAAAGGATGCCTCGAATCCCTAAGGAACATTACCGGATTATTTGTCAACTTCTTCATTTTCCGCCGCCACGATGGAAGTTGATTTGCCGGTCGGCGACCCACGTCCGCTTGGATGCTCTGCGGCATTTGTGGTGGCGCAGATACCACCACCTTGGCGGGAGCCTCCTTTACAAGCTTTGCAGGAGCAGCCTTAACCGACGCTTCCTTTGGCACATTAACAACTGTGGCTGCCGCACGATACCGATCGAACAATATGGACTCCGAAGACACCTCAACTGTATCCCGAAGTTCTCGTTTCAACTCTTTCTTTCCCGGATACCGGAGCTCATAAAAATCAATTTCAGTTGTGGCAGTCATAAAGGAACCGTCATGCCACTTGACTTTTCTCGCTTTAAATCGCCCGAACGAATAAAAATCATTAATAAGGTAACTTATAAACCTTATTGCTTTCTCGTAATCAGGTTTGAATTCATTTAGGGCTCTAACAACATCGCTTTCGTTCAACACCTGCCGAGCAAAGCTGGGGTTGCTGTAAAAAGCGTCCCCACAATGTAGAACCGGTTTTCCAAACATGATACCCAGCACGCCCACACCGGAATTAACTGCGATCATGCCGTCGCAAAGTTCCAGTAGATCTTTGGTATTGCATTGATCAACATTGATTGCCCCCGGAATATCAATTACATCCACCTCCAGCGGGTGTTGTTTGACAAGCAGGACCCAATCTTGCCTTAGGGCATAGGGCAATCGTGCGAGCAGACGCATAAAATTTTCATATGTCTCCATTGGGCCCATAAAATTCTCAATTACGGTATCCGTGGGACGCTGGAGGAACGCAACAAGAACCTTTTTACCACGCGAAATCTTTAGTTTTTTTCGAAGAACTGCCGCACCTTGGCGCGGTGATTGAGCCTCGAGGGACTCGTCGTCAGTCATGGCGCGTTGCATATATTGCAACGTGGCTGTCCTCTTACCATTTTTCAGTTCGTGATCCCATTTCTCTGTCGCATAGCTCACGCTATCCGCATTGAATCCGTGTGGATCAAAGAAAACAGAGTCAGGAAGCGCTCCGCGCTCAACAACAATAAATGGGAACCCATTCTCACGCACAGCATCATATAGAGCCTTCAATCTCTCGTTAGCATATGGGTTATGAAATACAACGCGACTAAACCCGGAGCTCCGAAGAAACTCGATAAAGGTATCAGACGGCAAATAATCTTCATCGATATGGACAATTTCACCCAAAAACGGTGCTGCCCACCTATTTGTCACCCATGGGTTACTCCGCAGCACCAATGACTTCCCGCTGCCGAGCATTGGAAGCGGATCGGGCTCAATCCCTTTATCGCGAAAATCCCCAAGCTTCCTTTCGAACAGTTGCCGATTCTTTGCCTTTGCAGCCATGTAGTCGCTTTTTGGCTCAACAGGATGCCACGCGTGAAATAGGACCATTCCCTTCTGAAATGTCATATCCCCGAAAAGTCGATAAATGCTTTTCCAGCCTTTATATTCGGTAATAGTTTGAAAGTTTCTATAATCCAGTGTAAATTCCGAAGGCAACGGAAATTTCTTTCGGCGACGAATCGCGCGACAAGCGTATTCCAAATCCTCATAGCCCCAGCCATTGAACTCCGGATCGTTACCACCCGTCGCCAGGAAATAGTCCCGCCTCCAAACTGTCACCGACGTCCCAGTGGAAAATTTTTCGATAGCCGTTTTGTTATTCTGCAGCAATAGCTGTATATATTTTTGACGCCGAAGTTCGGGCTCCGTATCACGGAACTCCTTGGTGGCAGACTCCGTCAGGTAAATTACACCGAACATCAAGAAATTATCAACCGAATCATCGAGACCATTAATGATTGCCTCGCGTAGAACATCGCGAAAGAAGCCTGTGTATGGCATCAAATCTACATCTTGGAACATGATGTAGTCAGAGAGGCCACATTGAGCAGCAGCATTCCTCGCCCGCCCAATCGAAAAGGGAAGATGCTCCGTTTGCAGTCGATAGTAGCTGTACCCATACCGCGCGCATTCCGATGCAAGGCGCCCCGCCAAGTCTAGCGGCGAACCATCGTCCACGACTAAAATCTCGACCTCCTCCGGCAAATCAGTATCCATCCTGGCGAAACTAAGCCGATCAAGCAGATCGGATCGTTCACTCGCCCAACGAACGGGAATTGCAACTGTGAGTTTCTTATCAATGGTGTTGTTTTTCATAGCCCCAGGACGACCTTTGCACTAATAGCAATCTGATAAAGAATCTGGAAAACATCCTTCGCAAACTGACGCGTTTTGAAGTCGACCTTAGGCAACACCATGATCTCGTCACCTGCTCGTACCGCGTCATCCTTCTTACCATCCGAGAAGCTGCCATCCCGATGCGCGATAATCACGCGCGACGTGTCGGCATTTTGTGAGAAGCCACCGGCCTGCTGAATGAACTCATCCAGATCCATGCTCTTGTCATAGGCAACGGCGTTGGGAAAGAGCACCTCGCCGCTGACCAGTACAAGACCATCCTTCACTGGCACGCGAAGAATGTCGCCATTTTCAAGAAGCAGACCGTTGCGAGCCTCGGATTTCGCAATCAATGTCTGGCCGGTGGGCTCAATCTTCTTTGCGCGCTCCACCCACTGCAGCATCAGTGCGGCTTCCTCCTTGCGCAACTGAGCTTCCTCCGCCGTCCCAGAGCGAGCGGTCAATACGCTGGACTCCAGGGTCTTCAGCGTGGCACCGAGCAATGCCTTCTGTCGTGCCTTCACACTCTGGCGGAACAGCTGGATGCTTTCGGAATCCGATTCCGGCGTGAACTGGACCTGACTGAGCAACTGGCCCATGCGCGTGCCATAAGGAAGAACAAATTCCTGAGGACCGGTGTGTTCGCCTTCAACGCGAACGGTGATAGTCCCCGGCCGCTTGTCAGCCGTGAATTCGATCTCGTCGCCATCCCGCAGGTCGATCTGGTTGCCTTGCGAGATGGGGAAATACTCGACGTTCCGGACAGTTCCGGTATTGCGCACCACCCGCACGTTGGTGGCTTCAGGCAGCGGCTTGGCCAGGCGGACGAGCTGGTCGAGGCGGGCCTGGTCGCCCATGAACTCGAATCGCTTCGCGTTTTCTGCCAGACCGCTGACTTTCACGGTCTTCTTGCGGGACTCGACGAAAATGACGTCGCCGTTATTCAGCTGACGCGAGGTCAGATCGCCTTTCAGCAGGAAGTCATAAAGGTTCACGACTTCCAGCGTCTGGTTGCCACGCTTGATCGCGACATCCAGGAACGAGCCCCGATCCGGATCGATACCTCCGGCCTGGTCGAGATAGCGCAGGACGCTGTCACTCGACGTGCCGTCGTACATGCCGGGCCGGCGAACAGCGCCGGTCACATACACGCGCACCGGTTGGGCTGCCAGCAGGCTGG
Organism: Cupriavidus sp. NPDC089707; assembly: GCF_044748965.1. Taxonomy (NCBI): domain Bacteria; kingdom Pseudomonadati; phylum Pseudomonadota; class Betaproteobacteria; order Burkholderiales; family Burkholderiaceae; genus Cupriavidus; species Cupriavidus sp. NPDC089707. Next base: position 153,964 of record NZ_JBIVHB010000014.1, on the reverse strand, counting down.
CATAGATCGACACCTTGCTGGCAAACACCCGGCGAAGCGCATTGCTGATTGCAGTCTGCAGGTTGCCGCTGGTGATGCCCTGCACGCGGAACGGGCCGATCTCGGGCAACAGGATGGTGCCGCCGGCGTCTACGGTCAGCACCGTGTCGACGTTGTAGCCATTCCAGATCCTCAGCTGAATCCGGTCACCGACGGAAATCACATGGCTGGGATTGAAGATGGATGCGCTGTCGCGGCTGAACGCGCCGGTGAAGAGCTGCGCGCCGAAGGCGTCGCTCGCCATGTTGGCGGTGTAGTCGTTGTTCTGCGGAGCGCTCTCTGGCAGAGGCGTTTCGGCTCGAGCGGGGACCATGGGCACGGCAGCAGCGCCCGTGCTGAACGTGGTGCCAGCAGGTGACGCGCCGCCCTGCGCTGCAATGACCGCATAATCCATTTGCCCGATAGCAGGCGACTGCACCATGCGCGTTCCGGCCTGCGCAAGCGCACTATTGACGGCCGCGAGTCCGGCGGCGGCCACTGCAAGGGTGATGATTCTTCTAAGCATTTCTAGTCCCTGTGGTCGCGGATGATGGCGCTCATCAGTTGCACGACGCCAGCAAGCATCAACGTCATCAGGACAAACACCACGATGTTGTAAATGCGCCTGGGTTGAAGCGGATATTCCGGGATCGTCGGGCTTTGCACGACGGCCACGTTCTTGAGTTTTCGCGTCGCCTCGATGCGCGCTTTCTCCAGCGCGCCGATGGCGGTCTTGTAGATATCGAATGCGAATTCCGCCGCGGCCTGCAGGCGGTCGTGCTCTTCCACGACGCGGTTCAGGCCACGGCCTTTTGTGGAGACCATCCGGCCGCGCTGTTCTGCCATCTGGCGCTCGACTGCCGCGATCTGTGCGTCGATCTGCTGGATTGCCGGGGACTGGGGCGTAAAGACGTTCTTGAGGGAATTCCGCTTGACATGCAATTCGGCAAGGGTCGCCTCTGCGTTTGCCACCACGGTCGACAGGCTCTCCACTTCACCACGCGGCGATACCAGGCCGTTGGCGTTCTGGTAGGCAACCAGCGCCTGGCGGGCCGCCTTCAGGCGTTCGCCCTGGTCGTGCACCTGTTTCTCGATATAGACCACCTGCTCGCTGGCGATGCGGTGCGTCATCTCGTTCATGAAGCGTTCGCCGTCGCGTACCAGTTCGGTACTGATGGCGAGGGCCATTTCCGACGTGTACGCCTGGACTTTGATAACCAAAACGCGGGCGAAGTCATCGTATTCGACGCTCACGCGTTTCAGGTAGTAATCATGAAAACGCTCAAGCGATGCATCCTCGAACCAAAGCCGGGACAACGCGTCCCGGCCGCTGTCCGCGTAGTGCTTGCGCAGGCCAAGGCGCTCGTCCAGCTTCTTGAGCATGTCTGCCGAGAGCAGGTATTCCCGCAGCAGCAACAAGTCCTGTGGCGCGGTATTGCCGACCAGCAGCGAGGTGAAGTCGGTCGCACTGGCACCCACGCCGTCGCTGCGTTCGATGACAACGCGGGCTTCCGACACGTAGAGGTCGGAGGCAATCACGCTCCAGTACACAACGGCAACAAGGCAGGCGGCAATAGCCACCTGCCAGATACGGTTCAGGCTGTTCATGCGTGTCAGGCGGCCAATCTGCCCTGCGGCGCCCGACGTGATCGTCTTCATCATGCTGTGATGCTTTCCCTGTACTCGCGCAGGGCCTCCTCGACGGAATCGAACCAATGCGCGCGGCCCTGATGCAGCCAGACCGCCGCCTGGCAAAAGTTTTTCAGTGTGGATTCGCTGTGCGAGACCATCACCAAGCCTGCGCGGCCAGCGAGGTCTTCAAAGGCTTTCTGGGACTTGCGCTTGAACGCTGCATCACCGACCGCTGTCAGTTCGTCCACCAGGTAGGTATCGAAATCAAAGGCAAGCGACATGGCGAAAGCCAGGCGTGATCGCATTCCGGAGGAATAGGTCTTTACCGGCTCATCGAAGGCGTCGTTCAGTTCAGAGAACTCGCGCACGAACTCGAGCTTGTCGGCAAGGCCCTCGCTGATGCCATGGATGCGGCAAACGAACTTGGTGTTCTGCCGGCCACTGAGCGAGCCCTGGAACCCGCCTGACAGCCCGAGCGGCCAGGAGACCCTGCAGTTGCGCTCGATGCGCCCGCTATTGGGCTGATCGATCCCACCGACAAGCCGCAACAACGTGGACTTGCCTGCGCCGTTCGCGCCAATCAGCGCCACGCGGCTCTTGGGCGGGATACACAGAGAAACGCCCTTCAGCACCCACTTGGAGCCATGAGCGGTGCGATAGCGCTTGTGCACATCGGTGATCTCGATCATTGCGCTGTCAGCCTGGTTGCGTATCGCATATGCAGGGCCAGGCCGAGGAATACCGTGACCAGTGCCCAGAAGGCCAGGAATCCGAGGCTGATATGTGCTTCGCCGCGGTAAGAAGCGAACCAGGCGCTGCGCATGGCTTCGAGCCCGTGCGTGATCGGGTTCACCAGCACGGCATTGCGCATGCCCAGCGGCAGGCTGGACACCGAATACATGACGGCGGACAGGAAGTAGAGCGGCGTGAAAGCGATCTTGATGAGCTTGCCCAGCCCAGGCAGGAGCGTGCCGATCACAGAAAGCATCAGACCGAGACCGAGCCCGAAGGCCCACAGAAGAAACGCCGACCACATGACGAGCAGTGGGTCGGCCGGTCGTACGTCGATGTCGAGCAGTGCAAGCGCGGCCAGCAGCACGGCGCCTACGATGACGTAGAGAAATGCTTCGACTGCGGCACGAACCAGTACGGTATCGACCGGCTGTACTTGCCGGTAAGAGAACAACGCCTGGTTCGCAGCGATGGCTTCCATGCCGCGTTGGGCAATGTTCCGGACCAGGAAGAATCCCCACACGCCGACAAGGATGAAGACTTCAATGTTTGCGTCTTGCCTCACCTGGTGCCGGATCACGCCAAAGACCACCATCAGGAAGACGATGTGCGCCGCGGGTTCGAGAAGGATCCAGAGCCAGGCCGCACGCCCTCCCGCCAGGCGACCAGTGGCCTCGCGCAAGAAAAGCGCTTTCCAGACGGAAACCGCGACTGAGACGTCCGACCGGACGGAGGTCCGGCTCATCGCTTGAGGTCGCTCAGGACAAGGGCACTCAAGCCGCAAGCTTCGAGATCAGGTGCACCAGCACACACTCCGACGCCGGGCGTTGTGGCGACTGCGGTCGGCCGATAAAGCCTCTTGGACGAAGTCTGCGGCGCTGCCGTCCAGCGTTGTGCCGGGGTAGTGCGAGGCTGGCGCCCCACTAATGACCTGCAGGTCGCGATCATGCTGCCGGCGACCGCTTCCCGATTTGCTCCACGCATTATTCGTTTGTGTTTTTTGCTGACCCGATGGCGCTCTTTTTTGCGCTACCACTTTTGCAGCGGGCAATAATACGGGTTGGTCGCAGCGGCGGCTACATCTTGTCACAATTTGGCACACCTGCCCTTGAAGGGGACGGCATCAAATTGAATCAATTTAGATGCATTTCGGTTCACCCCACGCAACTTAGGTGGCGTTCCAGCACCACCGAAATCCGCTCTGGTCATGGGTTCCCCGGCTCGCCGCCTTCATTTTTATGCATTGCGAAATAGGAAAGATCTGATTCTTACTAAGGAATTTCGATAATTAATCAATCCACTGATAATTAACAAAATCATCAAGGAAAAAATTGAATGAATAAATATCAAATCAAATTGATCCGGCGCAAAAAAAATTATATGTGCAAGGCATCCGGCCTAAACGCTGAGAACAAAAAGGCTGATGGAACCCGGATCGAAGGCTTGGGGGAACCCTCTTGTGCACTGGGCTGTGCATCATCTGTACGAAATCGCACTACGCAGACTTCTCAAAATTTGTCACCGAGAAGTAAGTAGAAACCCCCAGCCTATTTCAGCAGATGCATAGAACAGGCGCCCGCTTTGCGGACCTTGCATCGCAGGCGGGTTGAGGGAGCCTGGGCATGCCGCGACTTTCTGGTGGCAGTGTCCTCTGCAACCCGCGGAACCCTTAAGAGCCAGCCTGCGGATACGGAACTTTCTGAATTCGTCCCCCGCGTGGAAGACAGTCCTATCGACTCGATCCGCGAAAAAAATGGCGGCAAACATCTGCCGCCATCCAGTAGACAATTGCGTGCTCAGAGGGCTGATGGTCGTTGTACGTCAGCAACACCATCGGGGCACAACACCCCGCCCGCACCCGCCACCGACTATCGCAACCGATACCAATAGCCCCCGTCCGCAGCCAGTTCCCGCACTGCGTCGCCACGATGTAGCAGGTAGTTCAGATGCGCAATGCTCTCCCCCGTCGCCATCCCCAACAACCCACCCGCCCCCGTGATCGGACGTGAAAACAGCTCGCCGAACACATCCACCGCCCGCTTCGGCTCCACCAGGGCGCCACGCAGCCGGTCCAGCGCCTGCATCTGGCTCGCCCGCAGATAGTCAATCCGGGCGTGCAGCCCGCGGAACGGCTCGTTGTGGGCCGGCAGCACCAGCACATCGTCTGGCACTGCCGCCTTGACCTTGTCCAGCGACGCCAGCCAGTCCTCCATGGGATCGGCGTCGGGTTCAGTCGGAAACACTGACACATTGGACGAGATCCGGGGCAGGACCTGGTCGCCGGAGACGAGCAGCTTCAGTGACGGGCAATAGAGGCAGGCATGCTCAGGCGAATGGCCGGTGCCGACGACGACCTTCCAGTCATGGTCGCCGATGCGGATAGTGGCGCCGTCTTCCATCCGCCTGAAGCTTTCCGGCAAGGCGTGGACAAATTTGCCAAAGCCGCCGAAGCGGGTTCGGTAGACCTCGATGGCGTCGTCGTCCCAGCCGGCGCGGCGGTAGAACTCGATGGCGTCGTCGGGCGCGGCGCGTCCGGTATCGGCGGCCAGCACGCGGCACATCAGGTACTCCATCCGGGTCATCCACAGCTGGCAGCCAAATTTGCGCCTGAGCCAGCCGGCCATGCCGATATGGTCGGGATGCATGTGGGTGACGAAAAGCCGTGTCAGGCCGTCGGACAGCGCGCCGCCGTCGCCGAACAGCGTGCGCCAGGCCTGCGCCGTTTCAGGCGTCTGCAAGCCGGAATCGACTGCCGCCCACCCTGCACCGTCGCGGATCGCCCACAAGTTGATATGGTTCAGTCCGAGCGGCATTGGCATGCGCAGCCAGAGCACGCCGGGGACGATCTCGCTGGCGCGGCCGGGCTCGGGCGCGTCGCCGCAGGGATAGTCCAGTTCGGGCTTCTTGAGGGGAGTGGGGACAGCGGCGGTATCGGTGGCGGGGGCGCTCATATAGGTCTCGGCGGGGGGCCGGGCGTGTGCCGGAGGCCGGCATGCGCCTGTTCCGGCGTTCTGGATACCCCTCACCTTAGCCGAGACGGCGGATTCTTGCCATGGTGGCCGTGCGCGGCTCCCCGGCCGTTGGCCTGACGCTTGCCAGAATCTCCCGATAGTGCCAACTCAGGGCGCCGGCAGCACCTTCCCCGGATTCAGCAGATTCATCGGATCCAGCGCCCGCTTGACCTGCCACATCAGTTCCAGCTCGACCTGCGACTTGTACCGCACCAGATCGTCTCGCTTTGCCACCCCGATGCCGTGCTCGGCCGACACCGAGCCGTTCCCTGCATAAGCCAGGCCATCCACCAGCGTCGACACCGGCTCATACCACTGGCCCAGGAAATCCTTTGCTGCCTGGTCCCGGGGCCGCAGCGGGTTGAAGTGGACATTGCCGTCGCCCATGTGGCCGTAGATCACCATGCGCGCGTCTGGCACCAGCTCCAGCACCCTGGCCGAAGCCTCTTCGACAAACGCCGCGATACGCGACAGCGGCACCGAGACGTCGCACTTGATACTGCCGCCGGTGCGCGTCTGCGCATCGGAAATCTCTTCGCGGATGCGCCAGAAGGTCTGCACGTCCGCCAGGCTGGCGGCGACGGCGGCATCCAGCACCAGTCCCTGGCCAAAGCCCGACTCCAGGATTTCCATCAGCGTGGCATTGAGGCTTTCGGCATCGGTGCCGGAAGTCAGTTCGATCAGCACCATCCAGTCGTGGCGGTCCTGCAGCGGCGCCGCGACGTTGCCGAGGTATTCCAGCACCAGTTCCAGCGCGGGCCGCGAGATCAGCTCGAAGGCGCTGACGGCCTGGCCGGAGAGTCGCTTGGCTTCGCCGAGCAGCGCCACCGCGGCGGCCGGGTCCTTAACCGCGACCAGGGCCACGGCGGTGCTGCGCGGCTGCGGCATCAGCTTGAGCACGGCACCGGTGATGATGCCGAGCGTGCCTTCGGCGCCGATAAACAGTTGCTTGAGGTCGTAGCCGGTGTTGTCCTTGCGCAGGCCGCGCAGCGACGAAAAGATGCGACCGTCGGGCAGCACCGCTTCGATGCCGAGCACGAGGTCGCGCATATTGCCGTAGCGCAGCACCGCGGTGCCGCCGGCATTGGTCGACAGGTTGCCGCCGATCTGGCACGAGCCTTCGGAGCCGATGCGCAACGGGAACAGGCGCCCTTCCCCTTCGGCCGCGCCGCGTGCGGCGCTCAGCGTGACGCCGGCCTGCACGGTCATCGTGTCGTTGATGGTGTCGACCTCCAGCACGCGGTTCATGCGGCTCAGGTTGACGACCACTGCAGTACCGCTGTCGTCGGGCACGGCCCCGCCCATCAGCGAGGTATTGCCGCCCTGCGGCACCACCGGCACGCGGTTCGCATGGCACCACTGCAGCACCTGGCTGACCTGTTCGGTGGAGGACGGCAGCACTACCACCTGCGCCTGGCCGCGGTAGATGCCGCGGTAGTCGGTGACGTAGGCCTGGGTGTCGGCTTCGCCGGTGCGGCAGGCGTTGGCGCCGACAATGGCTTCCATCGCGCGCAGCGTGGATTCGTGAGTCTTGGGGACGGCTTGCATAGTTTGTCCTGGTGCGGGTCAGTACGCGGCAGAAGGCTTGGTGTCGGCGGCAACTGCGGCAGCGTCGGCCACTTGCTCGCGGAACGATGCGGCCAGCTTGCGTGCGGCGTTGGCATAGATCAGCACATCGACGCCAGTGGCCACGAAGGTGCAGCCCAGTTCGAGATAGCGGCGCGCCAGTGCGGGATCGGAGGTCAGCGTGCCGGCGGCCTTGCCGCTGGCGATGATGGTGCGCATCGCGCCTTCGATCGCGGCCTGCACTTCGGGATGGCCTGGGCGGCCGCGATGGCCCATCGATGCGGCCAGGTCGGCGGGGCCGATAAAGACGCCGTCGACGCCGTCCACCGCGCAGATGGCTTCCAGGTTCTGCAGCGCGGTGACGGTCTCGGCCTGCACCAGCAGGCAGACTTCGTCATCGGCCACGTCGAGGTAATCGGTGCGCGAACTCCAGCGCGAGGCCCGTGCCACGGCGCTGCCCACGCCGCGGATACCTTGCGGCGGGTAGCGCGTGGCGCTGACGAGCGCGCGCGCTTGCTCCGCGGTGTCGATCATCGGCACCAACAGGGTCTTGGCGCCGATATCGAGCAGTTGCTTGATCAGTGCCACGTCGCCGGACACAGCGCGCACCACCGGCTGCGACGGGTATGCACCTACCGCTTGCAATGCCTGCAACGTGGTCTGCAGGTCGTTGGGCGCGTGCTCGCCGTCGATCAGCAGCCAGTCGAAACCGGCGGTGGCCGAGACCTCGGCCAGGTACGGCGTGGCCATCGACAGCCACAGGCCGATCTGCGGCTGGCGCGCGGCCAGCGCGCTCTTGAAGGGGTTGTCTGCGGGCATGTGGATGCTTCCTGTTCGATCTGGCCGATCTGGCGTTTACGCGGCGCTTCAGCCGAGCTGGCCCTGGCAAAGGTACTTGGTGTGCATGTAGTCGTCCAGGCCGTGGCGCGAGCCTTCGCGGCCGTAGCCGGATTCCTTGACGCCGCCGAACGGCGCCGCCTCGGCGGCGATCGCGCCTTCGTTGATGCCGACCATGCCGGTTTCCAGGGCCTGCGCCACGCGCCAGATGCGGCGGATATCGTTGGAGTAGAAATACGCGGCCAGCCCGAACGGTGTGTCGTTGGCGTCGCGGATGACCTCCGCTTCGTCGCGAAAGCGGAAGATCGGCGCGACCGGGCCGAAAGTCTCTTCGCACGACAACTCCATCGCCGTCGTGGCATCGACCAGCACGGTCGGCGCGTAGTAATGCGGGCCGTCGTCGGGGCGCACGCGCTTGCCGCCGGCGACCACACGCGCGCCGCGGGCGACGGCGTCTTCGACGTGGCGGGCGATCTTGTCGACGGCGCGCGCATTGATCATCGGGCCGATCTGCGCGGCGTCTTCCGTCGCGGGGCCGACATGGAGCGCGCCGACGCGTTGCGCCAGCCGCTCGACAAAGTCGTCATGGACCGCCTCATGGACATAGACGCGGTTCGGGCAGACGCAGGTCTGGCCGCCGTTGCGGAACTTGGACGCCATCAGTCCATCGACCGCGGCATCCAGGTCGGCGTCTTCGAACACGATGAACGGGGCGTTGCCGCCCAGCTCCAGCGACAGCTTCTTCAGCGTGGCGGCGGATTCGCGCGCCAGGTGTTTGCCCACCGGCGTGGAGCCGGTGAAGGTGACCTTGCGCACGCGGCTGTCGACCAGCCAGGCATCGACCACGCCGGGCGTATGCTCGCGCGAGGCGGTGACCATGTTGAGCACGCCTGCCGGAATGCCTGCCTGCTGTGCCAGCCATGCCAGCGCCAGCGCCGTCAGCGGCGTGTCTTCGGCGGGCTTGGCCACCACGGTGCAGCCGGCGGCAAGCGCGGGAGCGATCTTGCGGGCGATCATCGCCAGCGGGAAATTCCACGGCGTGATCGCCGCTACCACGCCTACCGGTTCCTTGAGGACCAGCAGCTTGCGGCCCGGCACCGCCTCAGCAACGATGTCGCCGCAGATGCGGGTCGCTTCCTCGGCGAACCATTCGACGTAGGAGGCGCCGTACTGCACCTCGCCGCGCGCTTCCTTGAGGGGCTTGCCTTGCTCGGTGGAGATGATGCGCGCCAGGTCTTCCTGGTGCTGCAGGATCAGTGCGTACCAGCGCTTGATCAGTTGCGCACGCTCGCGCGCGGTGCGCCGGCTCCAGCCCGGGAACGCGGCGGCCGCGGCATCCACCGCCAGGCGCGCATCGCCGGCATCGCTGTCAGGCACGCAGGCAAAGGCCTCGCCGGTGGCTGGATCGGATACGAACAGGCGACCGCCCAGGCCGGCATCGCGCCACTGGTCGTCAATCAGGTTCTGGGTGCGCAGCAGCGCGGGCTCGGCAAGGTTCAGGGCCATCGGAAGTCAAGAAAAAATGGTGAAACAGCCGGCAATCAGCTGACGATGCCGAGGTGCCAGGGTACGAACTCGTTGTCGCCCAGGCCCAGCATTTCGCTCTTGGTCGGCTCGCCGGAAGCGGCGCGCAGGATATGTCGGAAGATATGCTCGCCCATCTCTGGCACGGTCAGTTCGCCGTCGAGCACGAGGCCGCAGTTGATGTCCATGTCTTCTTCCAGCCGCTGGTACATGGCGGAGTTGGATGCGAGCTTGATCGTCGGGGCGGGCTTGGAGCCGAACATCGAGCCGCGGCCGGTGGTGAAGCAGATCAGGTTGGCGCCGCTGGCGATCTGGCCGGTCACGGCGACCGGGTCATAGCCGGGCGAGTCCATGAAGACAAAGCCGGCCTCGTCGATCGGCTCGGCGTACTCGTACACCGCCTGCAGCGGCGTGGTGCCACCCTTCATCGCCGAGCCCAGCGACTTCTCGAAGATGTTGGCCAGGCCGCCCTGCTGGTTGCCGTGGCCGACCACGCCGTTGAACTGCGCATTGTGGCCGGCGGTGTAGCGCTCCCACCAGGCCAGCCGGTCGAGCAGCTTCTGCCCGACTTCCGGCGAGACGGCGCGGCGCGTCAGCATGAATTCAACGCCGTGGATCTCCGGCGTCTCCGACAGGATGGCGGTGCCGCCGTGGCGCACCAGGAGGTCCATGGCGGCGCCCAACGCGGGGTTGGCGCTGATACCCGAGAAGCCGTCCGAGCCGCCGCACTCCAGGCCGATCTTGAGATGGCTGGCCGGCACCTGCTGGCGCACCGCGGCATTGGCCGCAGGCAGCATCGCCTCCACCGCGCGGATACCCGCCGCGATCGTGGCGCGCGTGCCGCCGGTGTCCTGCATCACCAGCGTATGCACCGCGGGTCCGGGCTCGAGGCCCTGCGATTCGACCAGCGATGCGACCTGGTTGCGCTCGCAGCCCAGCCCGACGATCAGCACGCCGGCCAGGTTGGGATGGCGCGCATAGCCAGCCAGCGTGCGCCGCAGCACATCGAAATGCTCGCTCGGCGACGACATGCCGCAGCCGCTGGTCTGCGCAAAGGCGACCACGCCATCGACATTCGGATAGGCTGCCAGCCGTTCCGGCGTGAAATGCGCGGCAATCTGCCGGATCACCGTCGACGAGCAATTGACCGAAGACAGGATGCCGATGAAATTGCGCGTGCCGACGCGGCCATCGGCACGCACGAAGCCGTTGAACGTGGCGCGCTGCGCCTCGGGCACGTAGTCGACCGGGCGCACGTCCTGGCAGAACGCCGGGTCGCGATAGAAATCGACCAGCGTCAGGTTGTGCGAATGCACGTGCTCGCCGGGCACGATATCGCGCGCGGCCACGCCGATCACGGTATCGAACTTGCGCACCGGCGTGCCCGCCGCAATGGCGCAGGCCGCGATCTTGTGGCCGGCCGGCACCTGCGCGCGCACGCGCACCGCGGGTTCGGCAAGCTGCTGGCCCAGCGACAGTTCATGCCGGGCGACCAGCACGTTGTCGTTGGCGTGCAGGCGGATGACGGGATTGGGCTTCACTTGTGATTCGCTTGGTTGGACGGCTGGTGGGGCGACAGGTGTTGCGACAGATGGTGCGACTGCGCTCGATGCGACTGCGCTCAGCTTTGCTGCAGCAGTTCCTTGAGCTTCAGCCGCTTGATCAGGTCGGTTTCCTGCGCATAGACGCTGGCCACGTACTTCTTGTAGTCGGGGCCGTCCAGGTACATCAGCGGCGCATCCAGCCGTGCCGCCACCTGCTTGAATTCATTGCTTGCCACCGCGGCACGGAACGCATCGCGCAGCGTCTTCTCCACCGCGGGCGGCAGGCCCTTGGGCGCGCCGATGCCATTGGGCGCTTCCACCACCACGTTGTAGCCAAGTTCCTTCAGCGTGGGCGTGTCGTTGAAGCGCGATGCGCGCTGCTCGCCCCAGGTCGCCAGCAGGCGCAGCTTGCCGGCTTCCACATGCGGCGCCCACGAGCTGGAATCGGCCAGCAGTTCCACCTGGCCCGCCAGCACGTCCTGCAGCGCGGCGGCACCGCCCTTGTAGGCGATCGCGTTGAACTGCACGCCGGCTGCCAGCGCGAACTGCTCCATGCCGACATGGGTCGCGCCGCCGATGCCGGCGTGCGCATAGGTGATCTTGCCGGGGTTCGCCTTGGCCGCCGCGACCACGTCCTGCAGCGTCTTGTAGCGCGAGTTGGTTGGCACGGCGATGCCGAAGGTCTGGCCCGACGTGCGTGCCAGGTAGGTCAGCTCGGTGCGCGGGTCCAGCTGCAGCATGCCGAGCTGGGCAAAGCGCGTGACCGAGATCGGGATCTGGCCGATGGTGTAGCCGTCCGGCGTGGCGCGCGCCAGCGCTTTCGTGCCGATCATGCCGGAAGCGCCGGCGCGGTTTTCCACCACGATCGACTGCTTGAGAATGCCGCTGGCCACCTGGCACAGCGCGCGCATCGACTGGTCCGCCGTGCCGCCCACCGGCCACGGGCAGATAAAGGTGATGGGACGCTCGGGATACGCGGAGGCCAACGCACGCGAGCTCGGCAGCAACACGCCGGCAGCACCGGCAACAACGCCGGCGGCAGCGCCGATGAGCAGGTTGCGGCGCTTCAGGTCGATGGGGAGTCCTTGGGTCATTTGCGGGTGTCTCCGTGTTTTGATTATGGGCGACCGGTGCGTGGCCGGCTTCGTCATGCCAGGCATTTTGTGGCCGTCTAACATAACAATCCAATCAAAAACTGACATTGCTTCATAACGTTTTCGTTAGGTAGACTGCGGGCATGGTCAAGATCGATCGCGCGCTGCGCTCCAATATCAAGCTGCGCCATCTGCAACTGCTGGTGGCGCTGGACGAATTCCGCCACCTCGGGCGTACCGCGGAATTCCTGTCGGTGAGCCAGCCCGCGGTGTCACGGGTGCTGACCGAAGTCGAGAAGATGCTGGGACTGACGCTGTTTACGCGTTCGACGCGCGGCACCGAGCCCACGCCCGCCGGCGAATCGCTGGTGCGCTTCGCGCGCTCGGTGCTGGCACAGTACGAGCAGACCCGCGACGAGATCGCGGCGGTGCAGAGCGGCGCGTCTGGGCGCGTGCAGGTGGGCTCGATGGGCGCCACCTTGTCTGTGCTGCTGGCGCGCGCGGTGGGCCTGCTCAAGGAGCGCCATGCGCGTGCCACCGTGCTGGTGGAAGAAGGCGACCTGACGCACCTGCTGCCCAAGCTGCGCCTGCGCGAACTGGACCTGATCGTCGGCCGGCTGGAGCCAGGCTATGCGGCGCCGGACCTGGTGACAGAGGCCTTGTATGAAGAGCCGATGGTGGTGGTAGTCAAACGCGGCCACAAGCTCGCGCGCAAGACGCGGCCGGGGTGGGCCGACCTGGCCGCGATGCCGTGCGTGCTGCCGCCGCCGTGGGCTTCGCTGCGGGTAAAGATCGAACAGGCGTTCTACCGCTACGGGCTGCATCCGCCGCAGGACGTGATCGAGACGTCGTCCTACCTGGCGCTGGCAACCTTCGTCGGCCAGCGCGGCGCGGCCGGATTCATGGCGCAATCGGTGGCGCGTGCGATGCAGGCAGAAGGCAGGTTGCAGGTGCTGTCGATGGAGGTGCCGGTGGAACTTCCGCCGGTCGGCATCATCACGCTGCGCGAACGCACGCCTTCGCTCAGCGCGGAGCAGATGCTCGGCTGCCTGCGCGAGGCCGCCGGGGAAGGCGCCTAGCCGCGCGTTAGAGACAATGCAACAGGCTGCTGCACTGCGCAAAACTGATACGGTCTTTTTTCTTGAAGGTGATGCTGTTATTGCCGCGCGTCGACCGGTAGGATGATCTCCGGCAGTTGGCCAGGCAGTGCCAGAGCCGTCCGCTGCGGCGAAATGTCACCCACCCGCCCAACTGCCAATTGCGCTGTGTGCGGCGTACACTACGCTCACCGCACGCGCCTACGGCCCGCGCCCCGGCGCGCCCCCGGCTGGCCGGCCTGCTCCCGCAGCGCCGCGCCGTCCGCAGGCGTGCCAGGCCAGCGCCACGGAGAACAACTATGTTTGGTTTGACCGCGCTCGACCTCGCCCGCATCCAGTTTGCCTTTACCGTTTCTTTCCACATTATCTTTCCCGCGATCACCATCGGCCTGGCGGCCTACCTGGCGGTGCTGGAAGGCTGCTGGCTGCGCACGAAGCGCCCGCATTACCGCGACCTCTACCACTTCTGGTCCAAGATCTTTGCCGTCAACTTCGGCATGGGGGTCGTCTCCGGGCTGGTGATGGCTTACCAGTTCGGCACCAACTGGAGCTTCTTCTCCGAGTTCGCCGGCAGCATCACCGGGCCGTTGCTGACCTACGAAGTGCTGACCGCCTTCTTCCTGGAAGCCGGATTCCTCGGCGTGATGCTGTTCGGCTGGAACCGCGTCGGGCCCGGCCTGCATTTCTTCTCCACCGTGATGGTGGCGCTGGGCACGCTGATTTCCGCCACGTGGATCCTCGCGTCGAACAGCTGGATGCAAACGCCGGCCGGCTTCGAGATCATCGACGGCCGCGTGGTCCCCACGGACTGGTTCGCGGTCATCTTCAACCCGTCCTTCCCCTACCGCCTGCTGCATATGAGCGTGGCGGCGTTCCTGGCCACGGCACTGTTCGTCGGCGCCTCGGCAGCGTGGCACCTGCTGCGCGGCCGCGACAACCAGGCCATCCGCAAGATGCTGTCGATGGCAATGTGGATGCTGCTGATCGTCGCGCCGATCCAGGCCGTGATCGGCGACCTGCACGGCCTGAACACGCTCAAGCACCAGCCCGCCAAGATCGCCGCGCTCGAAGGCCATTGGGAAAACCACGGCAACGAAGGACTGCCGCTGCTGCTGTTTGGCTGGCCCGACATGCAGCGCGAGGAAACCCGCTTCGCGGTGGAAGTACCGCGGCTGGGGAGCCTGATCCTGACGCACACCTGGGACGGCCAGATAAAGGGGCTGAAGGAATTCGCGCCGGAGGACCGGCCCAATTCCACCATCCTGTTCTGGTCTTTCCGCGTGATGGTGGGGCTGGGGCTGCTGATGATCGCGCTGGGCGCCTGGAGCCTGCTGTTGCGCCGGGGCGAACGGCTGTACCGCGCCCGCGCCTTCCTGCATATGGCGCTGTGGATGGGCCCGGCCGGCGTGATCGCGATCCTGGCCGGCTGGTACACGACCGAGGTGGGCCGCCAGCCGTGGGTGGTCTACGGGCTGCAGCGCACCGCCGACGCGGTCTCGCCGCACGGCGTGCCCGAACTGGCGCTGACGCTGGGGATCTTCGTGATCGCGTACTTCTTTGTGTTCGGCGTCGGCATCGCCTACATGATGCGGCTGGTGCGCAAGGGGCCGGTGCTGGAAGCGCCAAGGCCGGAAGGCGGCCCGGGACGCGAGCATACGCCAGCCCGCCCGCTCTCCGCCGTGGACGACGACGAAGTCCTTGCCCCCAACCCCGCCGCGCGCACCCGGAGCTGACACCATGGGCATCGATCTCTCCCTTCTCTGGATCGTCATCATCTTCTTCGGCGTGATGATGTACGTGGTGATGGATGGCTTTGACCTGGGCATCGGCATGCTCTTTCCGTTCGTTCCCGACCGCCATGACCGCGACGTGATGATGAACACGGTGGCACCGGTCTGGGACGGCAACGAAACCTGGCTCGTGCTGGGCGGCGCCGGGCTGCTGGCGGCGTTCCCGCTGGCGTACTCGGTCGTGCTGAGCGCGCTTTACCTGCCGCTGATGCTGATGCTGCTAGGACTGATATTCCGCGGCGTGGCGTTCGAATTCCGCTTCAAGGCCAATGACCGCGAGCGCCCGGTGTGGGACGCGTCCTTTATCCTGGGCTCTGCCACCGCCAGCTTCTTCCAGGGCGTGGCGCTGGGCGCCTATATCGACGGCATCAAGATGGAGGGCCATCGTTTTGCCGGCGGCCCGCTGGACTGGCTGGCGCCCTTCCCGCTGTTTTGCGGCATCGGGCTGGTGGTGGCGTACACAGTGCTGGGCAGCACCTGGCTGATCATGAAGACCGAGGGCGACCTGCAGCAACGCATGATCAAGCTGACCGGGGCACTGGCGTGGCTGCTGCTGGCGGTGATTGCGGTGATCAGCCTGTGGACACCGCTGACGCACGCGGAGATCGCCGAGCGATGGTTCAGCCTGCCGAACCTGTTCTGGTTCTCGCCGGTGCCGATCCTGGTGGTGCTGTGCATGCTGATGCTGATGCGCGCGCTGCGCCGCGAACCGAACATGGCGCCGTTCCTGTACGCGCTGGCGCTGGTGTTCCTGGGCTACAGCGGGCTGGCGATCAGCGTCTGGCCCAATATCATCCCGCCCGGGATCTCGATCTGGGACGCGGCCGGGCCGCCGCAGAGCCAGGGCTTTGCGCTGGTCGGGGCACTGTTCATCATCCCCTTCATCCTGATGTACACGGTATGGGCCTACTACGTGTTCCGCGGCAAGGTCCGCCACGGCGAGGGCTATCACTGATGGCCACGCCATTGTGGGTGCGCCGCCTGGGGTGGCTGGTGCTGATCTGGCTGGCGAGCGTGGCGGCGCTGGGCGTTGCGGCGTGGGCGCTGCGGATGGTCATGCAGAGCGTGGGATTCCGCAGCTGAGGTGTGCAGGAAACCGGATTTGGCGGGACTGGCGTGCAGCGCAGCGGTCGTGCAGCGGGGTGGGACCGCTGCCGGCCATCAAGAGGCGGTCCCCGACCGAAGCCCAAGGAATGTTGTGCGGGTGCGGTCACTCGATAATCCGCGGCTGAGACGTCGATTACAGCGGCTTCGCGAATCGATTGGCCAGGCCCGCCGCTTAGGAACGATTTGTTGGTTGCGACGAAATTCTACCGACGGATGCCGTCAACGACCGATGCGAGCCCCCTTTGGAGCAGGGACCAGTCCATACCGATGACAACCGCGCGGTAGCCACGTGCGATCATCGAATTGGCCAAGTCGGTAGTCGGCGCGACGCCGCCAAGCAAAACCCGGCTCTTTAGAATGGGCGCCTCAAGTTGTGCGATTGCCGCTTGCACCTCCGGGAGATCCGCCTGGCCCCGGTATCCCATGCTGGTGGCAAGATCCCCGGGGCCGATGAAAACAAGGTCAAGTCCGGGCGTTGCGACAATGTCTTCAATATTGCCAATGGCATCGACGTGTTCAATCGTGCCAATGGCAAGCACCTCCTCGTCGGCACAATCCAGATATTCGCGCATGGATAGACCCCATCGCGGCGGGGCGTAGAACGGGCCCCAGAAGCGATTTCCTGTGGGCGGGTAGCGGACAGCCCGCACCGCCGCCTCTGCAGCGGCTCGGGTCGTCGTCATCGGAAAGCAGATTCCCAAAGCGCCGAGGTCAAGAGGGACCTTGGCCTGCCATGCATTCGTTGCCGCCACCCGGACCAGCGGCACCAGCTGGGTTCCGGAGGTCGCGCAAATCATCGCGTGCGCAGTGCCGGCATCGATTGCGCCGTGCTCCATGTCGATGAGGACCCAATCGAGGCCGGCGCGAGCCATAATCTGGATGGTCTGAACCGAAGGTATGGTCGCGATGGCGCCGAGCGTTGCCTGGCCATTTCGCCACATCGATTTCAGCCGGTTGATTCCTTTGGCGGCAGGGACGGTAGTTGCCATGATGGCTCCTGGCACGGGCGCCATCGTAGTCTATGCATCTCGTCCCGGCCTTGCCAAGGGGACCCGTTGGGTCAAGAGCGGATACATTCGGAAGCTGCAGTTTCCGGTAGAGCTTGGACGTCGGATATGGCCGGACTTTCGCCGTTTATCGCGTTGCCTCCAATTCCTCTTTGGATCGACAACAGCTTTCCTGCAGTGCGAAAAGCCGCATTTCGGCCACCGTTGAATGACATGACGACTCTGAGCCTGCCCATCGCGGCATCCGGATGAGGGCGTACGCCTGACAGCTTCCGGACTGTATCCTGAACGAAACAGATTGCACCGATTTCACCAGCGCCTCGAATCTATATGTCTGCCATAACATAATAAAAACAACACATCCGGCAGTGTTGGCATCCTTGTTGCAGCTTATTTGGGGTGACGACCGCGCGCGCCAAGCCTGCCGACAGCAGGGCATTTTGCATGGGTTGCGGGTATGGAAAGATTGCGGTTTGCGCCATGCCCTACCCGTTCCGCCGGGTCGCATGTCAAGACAAATTTCGAATCCGGGACATTTCGGCGAGGAGACTGCGATGTCCAAGAGATTCCTTCTTGTGCTTGCAATTTCATTCTTTCTCGGCGGCTGCGGCGGCGGGAGCGACGACAGCAACGAGACAGCCAGCACGCCGGTGCAGCCTCTGACGGTGCCACTCAGCACAGCCATGGCAGGTCTGGCTGCGAATGGACTGACCGCGAATTTCTCGATTTCCGGCACGGTAGAGAATATGACGGTATCAGGCTCCGGAACACTGACCGCCACCCCTTTCGTTGCGACCCTTCTGAATAACACTTCGGTATTGAGGACCACTGAAACCCTCAGCGGCGCGGTTGTCGCGAATGGCAATTCGGTGCCGTTCTCGAACACCAGGACCATCTTCCGCAACACTGTTACCTATGCTGTGATGGTGGTCGACGAGGGGGATGCCTTCGTGGTGTTCGCCGACCATACGATTCCGCCGACAGTGAAGGCCGGCGACTCGGGACCTCTGACAAGCGCCACAATTTACTCGGACAGCACACGGGCCACGAAGGTGGGTACACTTACCGAGTCCTATAGCGTTGCCACCGATACCGGAAACAGCCTGCTGTTGACCTTGCTCGACAAGGTATTCGACAACAGCAATGCCCGCATCGCCGAGGATGAAACCACATTTCGCATCGACACCAGCGGCAACATCAGCTTTGTTTCGTCCAAATCCACGGTGTTCGATAGCAATGGGCAATCGCTGGGCACGCTGGTGTTCCAGTAGGACAGTCAGGAGCAACCCTATAGGCCAATCATGCAAGGCGAGGCGCGCCTATCGGAACCAATGATCGGCCATGGGGGTTAGCCTCTTTTCTACGCCGACAAATCGCTTCTCGCAGGCGGAAGGCTGTTTCGTAGACGCTGGCCAAGCCAGGTGCGACTTCCGGCATGTTCACGTCTGAAACATACTTCTGCTCGATATTGCGCGAACCCCGCAGGAACTAATCTGACACTACAACAAGAGGGGGTTCCTCATGAATCGGTCAATTCTGGCGATTGGTCTTGGCCTGTTGGCAATTCAGGGCTGCGCGACAAAGAACTACGGGCGGGTCGGGACGGTGACGGACTTCGAGCGGCAGACGATGTCCTGTCGTGAGATTCAGCTTGAGCAGGCCAAGGTAAATGGCTTTACCCAGGCCGTCGAGAAGGAGAGCGAGTTCAGTGGCCGTTCAGTTCTGTCATTCCTGGGAGACTTCGGCATTGGGAACATGATCGAGAAGCGTAGCGCCATGGAAAGCGCCGACCATCGGGCGCGTCAATTGCAGACACTCAGCGACCTGCGTCGATGCTCGGAGGCGACACCGCAGGCGGCGACGGCGTCAGCTCCATTGCCAACTGCGAGCCGATAGTCAGGCGCGGCCGGGCCATTAAAGATGGCGGCGTTAATGGAAGCGAGCATGTGCCATTCCCTTCACACTGCGGCGAGCCCGGCCGAGTCAGCCACGCCGACCGACCCGGGTTCGAATCTTCGAAAGTGTTACGACGAAATTACGGCAACTACCGAGAAATCGATTCGCCTTATCCTCAGTCAGCCGGAAAGCGGTCGCGGCAACAATATCCGGGACGCGTGGCTTGCCTACGGCCTCTACGTAGCATGGTGGAAGCTCACGGCAAGTCATAGGACACCAGAGGACGATGAGCGTTTGCATAAGCTCGCGAGGCGATTCAGAGAGAGATCCTAGCGACGATGTTCCATCCGTGGTGGCTGGCAGGCAGCCTCGGCATTTAGCGTTGCCTACCGAGGCAGAGCTGATTCGTCAATCGGGCCGACAGCCGAGCGACATACGCAAAACGGCACGTCCACGTGCCGTCCGGCCAATTCCGGTTGCCAGCAGGTGAAAGGGCCGGGCTAGGCGCGCTGGTGAACTGCATGTTCGCCATCGCCGATGCCCTGGGACGCGGCTTCGACGGGCTGGGCACGGCGTTGCTGCGCACCGGCGAATTCGACCGCCTGCTGCTGCGCCCCCGTCCGCTGGCGCTGCAACTGATGGGGCACGACGTGCGCATCAGCCGGCTGGGACGCCTGCTGCGGGGCTGATGGTACTGGCATACGCCACGATCCAGGCCGGCATCGACTGGAACCCGGCAGCGATCGCCATCGCCCTGCTTGCGCTCGCGGGCGGCGTGGCGCTGTTCCTTGGCATCCTGGTGCTGCAGGGAACGCTGTCCTTCTGGACCGTCGAGAGCCTCGAGATTGCCAACGTGCTCACCTACGGCGGCGTCCAGGCAACCCAGTACCCGCTGGCGCTGTATGCGCGCTGGTTCCGCTACGTGCTGACCTTTGCCGTGCCGCTGGCCTGTGTCGCCTACTACCCCGCGCTGGCAATCCTGGGCAAGCCCGATCCGCTCGGCGCGCCCGCGTGGACCGGTGTGGTATCGCCGCTGGCGGGCTTCGTGTTCCTGCTGGTCGCGATGGGCGCGTGGCGCGTCGGGTTGCGCCGCTATGCGTCCACGGGCAGCTAATACCCTGCTACTGCCCCTTTGTCTGCAATGCCTGCAAGAATCTGAATAGCCGTATCAGCATTCTTTTTCCCTCTGTCACCACGGTGACAACCCCTGTTTTTACTCTGCGAGCGCATTGCGGGGAGCGCAATCCGCCACGCGGCACACGTCGCCGGCGCAGAACAACGCAGACAGACAGGGGAATGACCGATGGCAGGAAAGCATGCGGCGCGTGGCGCACAAGGCAACGGGCGCGCGCGGGCCGGCGCGGCGCTGAGCGCGCTGGCGGCGGCAATGGCCGCGACACTCTCGGCTTGCGGTGGCGATGACACCGCGGCCAGCGGGCCAGCGCCGGCCGACACGTTGACAACGGCGCCGGCGCCTGCCGGCCAGAGCGGGCCGCGCGTGCTGCTGGTAGGCATCGATGGCGCCACCTATGCGCAGGTCCAGGGCGCGCTCCTGCGGCGCGAGCTGCCCAACCTGGCGCAGCTGAACGTGGTGCCAGCCGCTACCGGCGGCGTGCCTGGCACCGTCACCGCGCAACCGACGCTGGACGCGCCCAGCTGGGCCACGGTGCTGACCGGCACCTGGGTCAACCGACACGGCGTCGATGACGACACTGGCAGCACTCCGCTGCAGGCGCCGACGGTGTTCCGCCACCTTCGCGACGCCGGGAAGCCCGGCCTGCAACAAGGCGCCACGATCAGCTCGCCGGTATTGCCGGCCCTGCTCAAGGCCGAACAGGAAACCGGCGCGCTCGATACGCTGGTCGACTGTGCCGGCGTGGACAACTGCGTCACGCAGAACGCGCTGCGCCAGCTGCAATCCGGTTATGGCGTGGTATTTGCCCAGTACAGCGCTCCCGCTGCCGCAGCGGAAGTCGGCGGGTTCGGCGGCGGCGCCTATGCGCGCGCCCTTGTCGACACCGACAAGGCGCTGGGTGAACTGCTGGCCGCCGTCGCCGCGCGCCGCCAGGCGCAGCCGGGCGAAGACTGGCTGGTACTGGTCACCACCAGCCACGGCCTCGATGCCACCGGCGCCACCACCACGGCGCCGACCGTGGAAAACCGCACCGCATTCCTCGCCACCAACAAGACGCTGAATGCCGCACTGGCCCGGCCTGGCGCCGCCACGCCCGTCACCGCGGCGGAACTGTCGGCGCTGCCGACCGAGGCCGATCTCGTGCCGACGATGCTCGCGCACGCCGGCGCGGCCGCCGACCCCGCCGCCAGCCGCCTCGACGGCGCACCGTTGCAGTCGGCATCCGCCGGCGTGCGGGCGATCGGCGCCAGCATCGGCCGCTATAGCGACGCCATCACGCTGAGCTGGCAGAACCCCACCGAATCCTTCGGCACCACGCGCGTGCTGCGCGACGGCGTGGTGGTGGCTTCGCTGGCGCCGGGCGCGCGCGAGTTTACCGACAGCGCCTTCGACATGCCCACCGGCCTGTACCGCTTCAACTACACGCTGTTGCGCAACGACGTGCCGGTGTCGTACCTGGCGCAAATCCACTACGTCAAACCCGTCACGCTGGCGCCCACGCTGCGCGATGGCCTGGCCACTTACTTCAGCATGGACAGCAAGCCGTTTGCCGACAGCAAGGGCGGCGCCACGCTCGGCCTTTGGGTTGCGGGCACCGATGGCGGCACGCTTGCCGACGACAACTTTACCGGCAAGTCGCTGCGTGTCGATTCCAATGTCGACGCCTACAAGCTGGTGCACAACGGCGCCGACATCGCGCTGAGCCCGCAATTCACTATCGGCTTCTGGTTCCGCACCGACTGCACCCAGGGCAATGGCACCGGCGCGCCGGTACTGGCTAACAAGAACTACTACTCGGGCAGCAACCCAGGCATCGCCATCGGCCTGTTCGGCAGTTGCGAATTGCGCTTCAACCTCGGCAGCGGCGGCAAGCGCGACGATATCAACGGCATGAAGGTATCGGCCAACCAGTGGGCCTATCTGGCGCTGTCGGTCGATGCCGCGGCCAAGCGCTTCAGTGCCTATGTCATCGACCCGGTACTCGGCCTGCAGAAAACCGAGAACAAGGCCATCGCCAACACCGACGTCACCAAGCTGGCCGGGCTCGGCACCGGCTGGGGCGTCAACGACGACGCCACGCACAACTACGTGGGCAACAACCCCGGCGCGCTCAAGGGCGTGATGGGCTTCAACGACCTGGCGATGTGGACGCGGGTGCTGACGCTCGACGAGCTGAAGACCATCACCGGCGCGCGCCAGCCGCTGTCCACGCTGAACCCCTGAGCCGCTGATCCGGCGCCGACAACTCTCCGGGGCGCCGCGCCGCCCCATTCCCTGCAGGAGCACGACACCATGACTCTCCGATCTTCCACCCTGGCCGCCCTGCTGCTGTGCCTGGCGCTTGCCGCCTGCGGCGGCGATTCCGGCGACAGCCCGGCCACCGGCACGCCCGGCGGCACCCCAGGTGGTGGTGGTGGCGGCGGTGGCGGCAACGAACCCGGCCAGCCTCCCGCCGTCACGCCGCAACTGCGCTGCGCGCCCTGAATTGACGCAGGCAGCCGCCCGCCTCACTTTCCTTCTCGCCGCCTATCCTGAACCCATCCGGCCTACAGTCCAATGAATTCGCATAGCAGACGCAACTTCCTCAAGCTCGCCGGCGGCAGCGCCGCCGCGACCGCCGCACTGGCTGCGTTCCCGCCGGCCATCCGCCGCGCGCTGGCGATCCCCGCCAACAACGCCACCGGCACCATTCGCGACGTCGAGCACGTGGTCATCCTCATGCAGGAAAACCGCTCGTTCGACAACTACTTCGGCACGCTGCGCGGCGTGCGCGGCTTCGGCGACCGCTTCCCGATCCCGCTGGCAGGCGGCCTCAACGTCTGGCAGCAGACCTATACCAACGGCAGCACCACGCGCACCGTGCTGCCCTACCATCTCGACAGCAGCGCCGGCAATGCGCAGCGCGTCAGCGGCACGCCGCACTCCTATCCCGATGCGCAAGCCGCCTGGGACCTGGGCCGCATGAACAAGTGGCCCACCTACAAGCAGACGCAGTCGATGGGCTACTACACCGAGTCCGAGCTGGATTTCCAGATGGCGCTGGCCAATGCCTTTACGCTGTGCGATGCCTACCACTGCGGCTTCCACGGCGGCACCAACCCGAACCGGCTGTTCCACTGGACCGGCACCAACGATCCGGCCGGCACGCATGGCGGCCCGGTGATCGACAACAGCGGCGACTCCTTCACCGGCTCGAACACGCCCTACACCTGGACCACCTACCCTGAGCGGCTGAACGCGGCGGGCGTCAGCTGGAAGGTCTACCAGAACATGCCGGACAACTTTACCGACAACCCGCTCGCGGGCTTCAAGCAATATCGCGACGCCAACGCCGCACGCGGCAACCTGGCCAATGGCAGCCCCTACCCGCCGTACACCAGTGCCGACGACGCCATCAGCCCGCTGCTCAAGGGCGTGGCCAACACCATGCCGGACGGCGGCTTCCTGCAGGCACTGCGCGACGACGTTGCCGCCGGCACGCTGCCGCAGGTGTCGTGGATCGTGGCCCCGGCCACCTATTCGGAGCATCCCGGGCCGTCCAGCCCGGTGCAGGGTGCGTGGTACACGCAGGAGGTGCTCAACGCGCTCACCGCCAATCCGGCGATCTGGAGCAAGACTGTACTGCTGATCAACTTCGACGAGAACGACGGCTACTTCGACCACGTGCCGCCGCCGTGCGCCCCCGCCTATGATGGCGACGCGCTTGCCGGCGCGACCACGCTACCCACCGGCGAACTGGCGGCCGAATACCACGTCGACAAGCACCCGTACGGCCCCGGCCCGCGCGTGCCGATGTACGTGGTGTCGCCCTGGAGCCGCGGCGGCTGGGTCAACTCGCAGGTGTTCGACCACACGTCGGTGCTGCGCTTCCTGGAGGCCCGCTTTGGCGTCGTGGAAAGCAACATCAGCAGCTTCCGCCGCGCGGTGGCAGGAGACCTGGTCTCGGCCTTCAACTTCGTCAGCCCCAACGCCAACCCGCTGCCCTCGCTGCCCACCCGCGACAAGGCCAGCGCGGATGCCATCCGCACCGCGCAGGGCGTGCTGCCGCAGGTGCCGCTGCCCCCGGCAGGCACCCAGCCGATGCCGCCGCAGGAGCGCGGCACGCGTCCGTCGCGCGCATTGCCATACGAGTTGCATGTCAGCGCCCGCGAGGACGCCCGCGAACGCGTGGTACTCCTGCTCTTCGCCAACACCGGCAAGGCTGCCGCGGTGTTCCACGTCTACGACCGCCTGCACCTGGACCGCGTGCCGCGCCGCTATATGGTCGAGCCGGGCAAGGAACTGCACGGCAGCTGGGATGTCTTCGCCAGCGACGCCGGCAAATACGACCTGTGGGTGCTGGGCCCCAACGGCTTCCATCGCGCCTTCAGCGGCGACGTTGCCGCGGCCGGCGCCGCGGGCGCCAGCGCGCCCGAGATCCGTGTCTGCTATGACATCGCCAACGCCGCGGTCTACCTGGACCTGATCAACACCGGCGGCGCCGCCTGCACCTTCACCGTCCGGCCCAATGCCTACCGCAATGACGGCCCGTGGAGCTTCGAGGTGCCGGCCGGCAAGCAGCTGCAGCAGCACTGGCCGGTGGGACTGCAGGGCAACTGGTACGACTTCACCGTGGCTGCGCCGCAAGGCGGCTTCACGCGGCGCTTTGCCGGCCGTATCGAGACCGGCAAGGACAGCGTATCGGATCCGGCCATGGGCGTGACCCGCTGACGCCAGGCCTGGGCGGCCCGCAGCGAGTTTTCGACGCGGGCCGCCCCTCCTTGACAACACAACCTTCCAGAAGAGCCGCGTTACATGCGGCGTGCGGCTGCTACGGCGGCGTATTTTTGTATGGCTTCGCACAAAACAGCCAGGCCAAACACCCGTTTTCGTTTTGATTGATGCGAGTGCATGAGCAACAATTAAGCGCAAGGGAGGGAGGTCTCATGCAAGAAATCGCCACAGAATGCGACGTGATGCATACTGAATCTGACTTGATTCGGGAGCCGGTGAAGGATGGCTCCCGGAGCATGAGCCAGGTGTCAGGTGCTGCCGTGCTCCCCATCCTTGTCTTCGTGCTCAAGTCACTCGATGCGGCGTCGTGGGAGCACGAGTTGGTGAAACGGCTGCGTGCGTCCGGCATCTGCGAGACGCTTATCTGGGAGCTTGAACCGCAAAATGGCACTTGCGCAGGCTCGGCGCACGCCGCAGCCAAGCTGCGCGACGTCACGGCAATCGTCGATCTCACCGGCCGCCTCGGCGCAGACTGCCAGGGCGACGCCGTCGAGGGTGTATGGCGCATTTGCGATCGGCGCGGCGTTGTGCTGGGCGAAGAGCACCACGGACTCGAGACGATTGCGGCGGGAGTAGGCATTCATCTGCACCTGGTTGCAAGCACTTCATTGGGAACAACCCTCATCGACAAAGCGGGGGCATTTGCATGTCCAGGCGAGCGCGTATCGCTGCAGCGATTGTGCAGTTATGCGACGACGCTGTTGCTTGCGGCAGTGCGCGAGATTGCTGTGCTCGGCACCCTGGAGCCGCGTCCCGCGTGGAAGCCAGAAGGCAAGCGAGCGAGTCTGGTGCAGCGGATGATGTGGAAGCTGCGAGAACTGGGCCAGCGCATGTTGCGCCTGCTGAAGGGCTGCCTGCTGGTCGACTACTGGATGGTGGGCATCGTCGACATGCGGCTAACCGAAGCCGTGCGTTCGCAACACTTGCCGATACGATGGATCGGCAAGCGCAAGGGATCCCGGTATTGGGCTGATCCGTTTGGCGTGCCAGGCAGCAAGGATGAGATTTATTGCGAGGAGTTCGACCTTAAGCAGAACGTTGGCCGCATTGTCAGATTGAAGCTTGACGGTTCTGTCGAGCCGGATCTTCCGGAGCATGTCGACCTCGGGCTGGCGGGTCACTTGTCGTACCCCTATTTGTTTCCTCACGAGGGCGCTCTGTATTGCGTCGCGGAATCGGCGCAAAGCCGTCGCTGCGTGCTGAACCGGCTCGACGAGAGCGGGCGTTGGGCACGGGTCGCAGTCCTCCTTGACGATACCGAGGTCGCCGACCCGACGATCTTCCGGCACCAGGGATATTTCTGGCTGGCGTACACCGACGTATCACTGGGCGCGTTCGACAATCTTTGCCTGGCCTATGCATCCGATCTTCTCGGGCCATGGCATGCGCATCCACAGAATCCGGTGAAGATCGATCACCGGTCATCTCGCTCCGCGGGCGCCGTCATCAAGGACGGCAATCAGCTATTGCGCGTGGCGCAGGTCTGTACGAGCGGATATGGGCAGGCAATCGCTGTCAATCGAATCCTCCATTGCACGCCTCGCCTCTATCGAGAGGAGGTGATTCGAATTGTCAGCCCGGAAAAAGATCATTTGAATCCACGCGGTATCCACACGATGTCCGCTTGGGGAGACCGTACGCTGGTGGATGGCAAGCACTCCGTTGTTAACTATTGGGTCCTGCGACGCAGGATTACGTCTCGGATTTCCCGCGCGGCGCAGCGCTTGCTTTGCCTTGGCATCTACCAGCATTGCAACGAACCCTGGCTGCATTTCGTTATGGAAGTGTAGTGCTGCTCGGGCTGCTGTTAGTGCGGGCACCGGACCAGCCATGCCCATGAGCCGCACGTTGACCTTGCGCATGCCTGATCCCCGGTGCTGAACACGGCCAGGCCAGCACCAGGCGTCGCCGTATTGTCATATTGCCCCGCTAGACTGCGCGGTCGTCCGGACCCGTCCGGTCCGCTCCCCCAACTACTGCGGATGACCATGCTTGGCGACCTGCTGATGACCTTTTTCGAAGTGGCGCGCCAGGGCAGTATCACCATGGCGGCCCGTCAGCTGCGCGTGAGCCAGCCCACCGTCACCGGCCGCATCCGCCAGCTCGAAGAGTCGTATGGCGTTGAGCTGTTCCACCGCCGCGCCAGCCGGGTCGACCTGAGCGACGTGGGACTGGCGCTGATGCCGGTGGTCGAGCAGCTGATGCAGCACGAAGGCCAGGCCGATTACCTGCTGCGCAACGCCGGCGACCTGCGCTTCGGCAGCCTGCGCCTTGGCGCCACGGGTCCTTACTACATCCTGCGCGCGGTGGCCGCGTTCCGGCAGCGCTATCCCGCGATCGAGGTAAGCCTGGACATCGGCAACTCGCAGCAGATGCTGGAAGCACTGTTCGAGTACCGGATCGACGCGGCCGTGTCGTCGCATCCGGTGGAAGACGACCGCCTTGCGCGCATCCGCCTGGCCTCGGCGCCGATGGTGCTGGTCGTGCATCCGGACCATGCGCTGGCACGCCTGCCGCAGGTGGACTTGGGCCAGCTGCGCGGCTGCCACCTGCTGGTGCGCGAGCACGGTTCGATGACACGCAAGGCGACCGAGGATGCGCTCGCCGCCTGCGCGCAGCAGCTGCCGCGGCATACCGTGATTGGCAGCCGCGAAGCCATCTACGAAGCGATCCGCCAGAACCTGGGTGCGAGCGTGGTGCCGCTGGGCGAAGTGCCGCAAGATCCGCTGCTGCGGGTGGTGCCGTTCGCGCGCGGCGCGCCCGTGCTGAACGAATACCTGTATTGCCTGCAGAGCCGGCGCGGCACGCGCCTGGTGGGTGCCTTCCTGGCCTGCGTGACGGCGGCCGATGCCGGCGCCGAGCCGCAGGCGGCATGATCGCGCGCGCCGACGCCTTCCCTGAATACGACCAGTTGCTGGCGCTGCTCGACACCGCCAGCCATGTGCTCGACTGCCGCGTGGTGTGCGAAGCCGTGGTACAGGGACACAGCTTCGGCGTGCATGTCGCCACGCTCGGCAGCCGCGACCCGCAGGCGCCGGCCATCGGCATCTTCGGCGGCATTCACGGGCTGGAGCGGATCGGCACGCAACTGGTGCTGGACTACTTGCGCTCTGTGCTGGGCCGGCTGGCGTGGGACGAATTGCTGCATCGCGAATTGCAGGCCGTGCGGCTGGTGTTCATGCCGATCGTCAATCCCGGCGGCATGTGGGCCGGCACCCGGGCCAATCCAAACGGTGTCGACCTGATGCGCAATGGCCCGCAGGACGCAGACGCGCGCGTGCCGTTCCTGGCCGGCGGGCAGCGCCTTGGCGCCTGGCTGCCCTGGTACCGCGGCCCGGAAGGCGGGCCGATGGAGCTGGAGAGCCGCGCGCTGCTGCGCGTGGTGCAGGAAGAACTGCTGCCGCGACCGCTCAGCTTTGCGGTGGACTGCCACTCCGGCTACGGCTGGCGCGACAGCATCTGGTTCCCGTACGCGCGCACGCGCCGGCCGATGGCGCACCTGGCCGAGATGTACCTGCTCAAGACCCTGTTCGAGCAGGCGCACCCGCACCACGGCTACACCTTCGAGCCGCAAAGCCACCAGTACCTGCTGCATGGCGACCTGTGGGACCATGCGTATGACCTCGCGCCGGCAGGCAGCCTGTTCCTGCCGATGACGCTGGAGCTGGGCTCGTGGCTGTGGATCAAGAAGAACCCGCGCCAGCTGTTCTCGCGCGAGGGAATCTTCAACCCGATCAAGGCGCACCGCACCGCGCGCGTGCTGCGCCGGCACGTGAGCCTGTTCGACTTCCTCGGGCGCGTCGCGTTTGCGCCGGAACGCTGGCTGCCGCGCGGGCCGCAGCGCGAGGCGCTGCTGCAGCAGGCGCGCGCCCACTGGCAGACAGAAGCGTCGCCATGAACAGTTGAGGATGGCATGAGCCGATGGGTATTCCTGCGGGGACTGACGCGCGAGACGCGCCATTGGGGGAACCTGCCCGCGCAATGGGAAGCGGCCGGACTGGGCCGGCCGCTGCTGCCCGACCTGCCGGGCAATGGCGCGTTGTCGGTGCAGCCCGCGCCCTGGTGCGTGAGCGACATGGTCAGCGCGGTGCGCAGGCAGCTGTCGACGGCCGGCGCGCGCGGGCCGTACCGCGTGCTGGCCATGTCGCTGGGCGCGATGGTCGCCACCGAGTGGGCCAGTCACTATCCGGACGAAGTCGCAGCGCTGGTGCTGGTCAATACCAGCATGCGCCCCTTCTGCACGCCGATGCAGCGGCTGCGTCCGCGCAACTGGGGCAGGCTAGTGCGGGTGGCACAGCGCTGGCACGACCGTGCCTATTGCGAGCGCACCATCCACGCCATCACTTGCGCGCGCGCGGATACGCTCGCTGCCGACATCGCGGCCTGGCAGGCGATCGCCGCCGACGCGCCGGTCAGCCGCAGCGCCGCGCTGGCGCAACTGGTGGCGGCGGCCCGCTATCGTGCGCCGGCTAGCGCGCCAGGTTGCCCGGTGCTACTGATCGCGTCGGTATCTGACCGCCTGGTCGACCCGGCCTGTTCCGCGAAAATCGGACAGGCCTGGAACGCACCGGTGTTGACGCACCATTGGGCCGGCCACGACCTGCCCCACGACGATCCGCAGTGGTTGTGCGGGGCCGTGTCCAGGATCCCGTCAGGCAACCGCTAACGCCTGCTCCGCCGGCATCAGGTTTGACAGCATTGCCGCCGCGGCATCGAGCCGGTCGGTGGTACCGAACAGCCGTGCACTGATCAGGCCGTTCTGCAGCGCACCGAACACCACCTGCGCCAGCTGCTGCGGCGATGCGGGGTAAGGCGCCTGCCGTTGCGCTGCCGCGCGCTCGAACAGCCGCGCGAGCCATTGCTCATGGCTGCGGACAAAGTCCCGCATCACGCTGCGCACGGCTTCCGGCAGCATCAGCGCATCAGCCGCCAGCATGCCGACCAGGCAGGCCTGGTCGGTGCCGGCGCCGGCGCACAGCGGCGCCAGGTATTGGCGGGCCTGCTCGGCCGGCGGCAGGCTGCTGTCGATGGCGTCCAGGCGCGCCTGCTTGCGGGCGCGGTATTCTCGCACCGCTTCCAGCACCAGGTCGTCCTTGGAGGGGAAGTAATAGTGAATGCTTGAGGTCTTGACCCCGACCAGATCGGCCAGGTCGCGGTAGCTGAACCCGTTGAAGCCCCGACGGCGGATCAGCACCAGTGCATGTTCGACCAGTTCTTCACGTACAGACCGGGTTTTCATCGTTTCGGCTCCTTCTTGCGGCGGCGCACGGCTCAGGCCGGCAGCGCGCGGGCGACGAGCGTAATGAGGGACCCGCTTACAAGGCAAAGGCCTACCCATCCGCCCAGGATCAGCGCAGTGTCACGCCAACGCATGATCGACTCCATATGTCGGGCCGCATGGTGGCGGCCCGATGGTTTCAGGAGGCCGGCAAGGCTGCCGGCCAGCGTTCAGGCGAGCGCGCCGTCGGTGTAAGGGTCAGCCTTGCCGACACGCGCGCCATCGGTGTACGGGTCGAAGCTGCGTGCCGGTTCGGACGAGACGCTGCTGCGGTCCAGGCCGGCGACGATGCGGGCACCGTCGGTGTACGGATCTGCCTTGCCGACGCGTGCGCCTTCAGTGAACGGGTCAAACTGACCGCTGCGGTAGTTGTAGCCATAGGTGTCAGCCGGGACGTTCGCGGCCACGGTGCGAGCACCGTCGGTGTAGGGGTCGGTCTTGCCGACGCGGGCGCCGTCGGTGTACGGGTCGAACTTGCCGGCACGCGCGCCTTCGGTGAACGGATCGAACTTGCCAGTGCGGGCGCCGTCGGTGAAGGCATCGGCCTTGCCAACGCGGAACTGGTAACCGTACTTGTCACCGGCAACGCTGCTGTCCTGCACCCCAGCGGCGTGGGCGGCGCCACCGGCAAGCGCGGCTGCAAGGGTGGCGGCGGTGATCAGGGTCTTGGCAAACTTGGTCATGATGGGCTCCTGGGGGCGATGTTTCGGATCGCGTCAATCGGTGTCAGTGGCTCTGCGGTCCTTCTTTCGGACCAAATACCTACTAGTAGATAGATAACCGGTCCTGAAAAAATGACCGCCTCCGGTCATGCAATGGGATCGTCGCTGGGCTTTGCTTTCTTGCTGCAGACGCTGCGGCGCTTCCATAAGTCAAATACTATCTACTACTAGGTAGATAGTCAAGGAAGAGTATTTCTATCGGGCCGATAGGCAACCATCTACTGACCATCAAGTTATTGATTTTTAAATGATTTTAGGACAAGCGAGCCAGCACGACGCCTCGCCGCACCCCGCCAGTGAAAAGAGCCGTCGCGCAGCTTTCGCCACACGACGGCTCCGGGCGCGCCACTGACTGCGCGAAAAACGAATCGAAATGCTTAGCTGGCCACCGCTGCCATCAGCGTATCGGCCGCTGCCTCGACCCGGTCGGTCGTGCCGAACAGGCGCGCCGCGATCAGGCCACTTTGCATGGAACCAAACACCACCTGTGCCAGCCGCGGCGGCGGCACCGGGAACGGCGTGCTGCGCAGCGGCTGCGCACGCTCCAGCAGTCCCGTCAGCCACTGCTCGTGCATCAGATAGAAGCCCTGCAGCAACTTGTGCACGGATTCAGGCAGGCACAAAGTCTCCGTCGACAGCATGCCGCACAGGCAGATCTGGTCGGAGCCGCAGCTGTTGCGGAACAGCGCCAGGTAGATCGCTGCCTGCTCGGTCACCG
Source organism: Cupriavidus sp. NPDC089707 (assembly GCF_044748965.1). Lineage (NCBI taxonomy): Bacteria > Pseudomonadati > Pseudomonadota > Betaproteobacteria > Burkholderiales > Burkholderiaceae > Cupriavidus > Cupriavidus sp. NPDC089707. Next base: position 122,483 of record NZ_JBIVHB010000014.1, on the reverse strand, counting down.
GCAGCGTCGTGTCGATGCTGCGCAGGTGCTCGCTCAGGCGCGCGCTGTATTCCTTCACCGCCTCGAGAACGAGGTCGTCCTTGGTCGGGAAGTAATAGTGGATGCTGGAAGTTTTCACCCCCACCAGCTCGGCCAGGTCGCGGTAGCTGAAGCCGTTGAAGCCGCGTCGGCGGATCAGGACCAGGGTGTGCTCGAGCAGTTGCTCGCGTACGGATTGCGTTTTCATGAAAGCAGTGTATCTACGCGAAGATAGGCGCTCAAGTTGAAATGCCCCGGCGCCCGGGTAATCCCCTAGCGCCGAGGCATCGGCTTTACATCGGCTTTATCGGCATTAGCCAGGCAGCACCTGCGCGGCGAAGGTGATCATCGAGCCACTCGTCACGCAGAGTACCAGCCATCCGCCAAGCAGCAGGATGCTGTCACGCAAACTCATGATGGACTCCATCGGGAAGCGGCCTCCGTGGCCGCTTCCGTAAAGGTGGTGATAACGCCGGCCGGTGGCCGGCAGCAATCAGGCCAGCGCGCCGTCGGTGTACGGATCGGCCTTGCCCACGCGCGCACCGTCCGTGTACGGGTCGAAGCTGCGCGACGGCTCGGACGACACACCGCTGCGGTCCAGACCCGCTACCGTTCGGAAGCCGTCCGTGTAGGGGTCGGTCTTGCCGACGCGGGCGCCGTCGCTGTACGGGTCGAACTTGCCGGCACGCGCGCCTTCGGTGAACGGATCGAACTTGCCGGTGCGGGCGCCGTCGGTGAAGGCATCGGCCTTGCCGACGCGGAACTGGTAACCGTACTTGTCACCGGCAACGCTGCTGTCCTGCACCCCAGCGGCGTGGGCGGCGCCACCGGCAAGCGCGGCTGCAAGGGTGGCGGCAGTGATCAGGGTCTTGGCAAACTTGGTCATGATGGGCTCCTGGGGGCGAGTTTCGGATCGCGTCAATCGGTGTCAGTGGCTTCCTGCAGGTCTCTTTTACGACTCGCATCTACTAGTAGATAGAGAGCCAGTGCTAAAAAAAGACCGCATAACGGTTCTGCAATGGGATCGCCACTTCTTCCGCCTTTCCTTCTTTACTGCTGGCGGTGCAGCGGTTCCATGGAGAGAATGCTATCTACTACTAGGTAGATAGTCAAGGCAAAAATTTTCTATCGCAGCGATAGTGCAAGCCCACGGCGCAACACATCCGTCCGCCTGGATGGACATTTCTTAACATGTTCATCGTAGCCTGCTAGCCTGAATAGCAAGCACCCCGACCACTGCACACCGCCCTCGCATGTTCGATACGCCGCATCCCGACCCTGCTGCAACCGTCCCCGCTCCGGCGGCGCCAGGCACGCTGCGCTGGCTCGCCGTGGCGGCTGGGGTCGCGCTGGCCGCCGGTGTTGCGCGCCACCTACTGTTTCGGGCGGTGGAGCGCAATGCATTTGTCACGCGAACGGATGAAACAAGCACCGAGATTCCCGTGCCCTGGTCATCCATGCCTGTGCGGCATACCACGTTCGCCAGCGGCGATCGGGAACTCCATGCCCGCTTTGTTCCCGCCGCGCGCCCCGATGCGCCCGCGCTGATGGTCTGCCATGGCGACAATGAAACCCTGGCCGACTGGCTGCCGGTACAGGCCATGCTGGCCGAGTCCGGCATTGCTTCCTACGTGTTCGACTACAGCGGTTATGGCCGCAGCAGCGGACGCCCTTCCGTGCGTCATCTGCGCCAGGACGCCATGACTGCATACCGGCAGTTTCTTGCGGCCGTGCCCACGGCGTCGCGCCGCGTGGTGCTGGGCCACTCGCTGGGCTCGGGCATCCTGCTTGACGTTGCGCGGCACTTCGCGCCGCAGCCCGACGGCTATGTCATCGCCGCCGGCTTCAGCTCCGCCAGGCGTGCCGCGGTGCAAACCGGCCGCGTGCCGGCATGGGCGGCGTGGTTGCTGCCAGATCCCTGGGACAACGCCGCGCGTGCCAGCCGCCTCGAACGCCCGCTGCTGGTGGTGCACAGCCGCGCCGATGCCGTGATCGCGCACGGCCATGCGCAGCGCGTGGCCGCTGCCGCGCGGCACTTGCACCGGTTGGTGATGCACGACGCCATGCCGCATGACGCGGCCATCGAGCCAGACTATATCTCCGCATTCTGGCCGCCGATCGTGCGTTACGTGCAGGAACTGGACAGCGCCCCGCAGCATGAAACCGGCGCACGCATCGATGTCGTGGAAGCAAACGGGGAATGCAGCGAAGGCCGGAATTCGCTCGAAAATCCGCACAAAAACAGCGATTCGATGCGCGTGCCAGACAGGCAGTGAGGGGGCGATCCAAAGTCGCCACACAATCTACCGCAGACTCCCGCGAGCAGCAATCATCCTTGTGGGCGAGGCGCCACGACAAAGTGGCCAAGAGGTCTTTTGTCGATTTCTTGTCTATATTTGTCCTCGTGGCACAAGCATCGCAATTTCGCTTTGACAGCACTGGAGGTAACTGCCATGCGTTGGCTTGCAAACTTGTTCAGTCCGCCGACCCCGGAAAAAATCGCCGAAAGGGAACTGCAAGACATGAGGCTGACGCTATTCCAGGCCGAACGGCGCATGCTGGAAGCGCAGATGCAGGTGGCCTACTATCGCGACATGCTCGCGTTCCTGGAAGATGTCTCGGCCAAGGGCGTGGAGGACGTGGTGGACAAGCGCCGCGCCGCCGTGCCGGCAATGCCCGAGCTGCCTGCCGCCGCGCAGAACGCGCGCGCACCGGGCCTGACCACCGTGCCGATCGTTCCGTCCGCTGCCTGAACTGGCAGTATCGCTGCCCTGCCCGCATAGCGGGCGTGCGGCATCAGCGGGCCTGACCTGTGCGATACTCGCGCTGCCTGCCGCGCCCATCGGCGCGCGGGCATGCCGTCACACAGGAACCTGCCCCATGAGCGAACTGCTGCCCGCCATTGAAATCGAAACCGCGCCCGATCCCCGCTACGCCGTGATCTGGATGCATGGGCTGGGCGCCGACGGCAGTGACTTCGCACCGGTGGTGCCGGAATTGCGGCTGCCCGCCTCGACTGGCGTGCGCTTTATCTTCCCGCACGCGCCGGCGATTTCAGTGACCTGCAATGGCGGCTATGTCATGCCGGCCTGGTATGACATTTATTCACTCGATGAGGCCGGCCGCCGTGCCGATGAGGCCGGCATCCAGGCCTCGTGCGACGCCATCCGCGCGCTGGTCGCGCGCGAGAATGCGCGCGGCATCCCCTGCAGCCGCATCGTGCTGGCCGGGTTTTCACAGGGCGGCGCCATCGCATATACCGCGGGCCTGACGCATCGGGAGCCGCTCGCCGGCATCGTGGCGCTGTCCACCTATATTCCCGCGCCGGCCGCGCTGGCAGCGCAGGCCAGCGCCGCGAATGCCGCCACGCCGGTGTTTGCCGCGCACGGCACGCAGGACGAGGTGGTGCCGCTGCAGCTGGGCGTTGCGGCACGCGACTTTATCCAGGCGCGTCAGCATCCGCTGATATGGCAAACCTACCCGATGGGGCATTCGGTCTGCCTGGAAGAGATCGTTGCCATCGGCGCATGGCTGGCGGAGCGCTTCGGCCCGGCCGGTGCCTGACCTCATCAAACGCTGACACCCCTGACAAGATCGCTGCAAGCGCACGCCCGCGCAGCAAGCCGTACCCATGAGCCTCGCCCCACTGCCCCGCATCGATTTCAACACCCGCAAGGCGCTGCTGTTCGCGCTGACCGCCGAGCGCCTGTCGGCCTTTTTCGAGCACCACAAGTGGATGACGGACGCACAAGGCGCGACGCTTGCAGGCGAGTGGCTGTCGCGCTCGCGGCTGCAACTGCCGCTGTCCGAGCGGCGCCTGCTGTCCGAGCTCAGCGACCAGTTCGCACGCCAGCTGGCCGAGACGCTGTCGCGCGAAGCGGGCTTGTATGCCGCGCACGAAATGATGGAAGCGCTCGATCCCAACTACCAGTCTGCCTTCGCGCACGACATGCTCGATGAATGCGAACGGCTGTTGCGCGAAAACGGCGTGATGGAATAGGCGATCAAGCCCTTCTCGCCAGCATTGCAGGAACTGGCGAAAACGCTAAATCGGCGCAAGGGACGCGGTTGTCAAAGCATCCAAACGTGGCATAACCGCTGTGTTTGCAAAGATTGACAATCGCTTTGCGGCCGGGCGCTTACACTGCGCGCTCCGATAATGCCCCCATCCCTTCCACCATGGAACGCAAGCACTGCCTCGCCTGGATCGCGCTGAGCATGATCGCAGCGGCCTTGCTGACGCTGCTGTGCCTGATCCTCGATGACCACGCAGAGACGCGCGCCGCCACCCGGATACGGCAGATGGAAGTCCGCGTGGACACGCAGGTGTCGCCGCAGGAGGGTGCGCCCCGGCCCGCGACTTCAGAACGACGACCAGGTAGTTAAGAAGAACAACGCACGGGCGGAGCGCGGGCTTGAGTTTAGTCGCGCCCCCCGGCCGCGACTGCAAAGAATTGATAACGATTGCGTCGCGTCATGGGTTCGGCCAGGACAGGCCGGCGGCTTGTGCCAGCGCCAGGTAGGACGTTGCCAGGTGGTACGGCGAAGTCGAGGGCATCTCGGCACGCACCACGTCGCCTGACGGCGCGAGGCATTCGTGCCATCCCTGCGCATGGAGGAAACGGTTGCGGAACTGCCCGGCCCAGGCTTGCAGCGTGGCCAGCGACTCTGGTTGTCCATGCAGCGCCAGTGCGCGTGCATACTCGGTCTGCGCCCAGATGCGCTGGGTACCGTCCAGCAGCCCGCCCTGCGCATCCAGCGCCGCGCTGACGCCCAGCGTGCCTGGCGTTACGCCATGGCGTTGCGCAAAGTCGAAGGCCTGGCGCAGCGCGCCTTCCAGCGGCAGGTCGCCAAACAGCTGCGGCCGGCTTGCGACCAGCGAGAACCATTCAAACTGATGGCCCGGTTCGATGCGGTTGTCCGCGGTGCCCTGCGGCAGCTCGGCAATGCAGCCGGTGGCCGGGTCGACAAAGCGCTCGTACACCGCCATCGCGATCTCGCGCAGCCGCTCGGCATACCATTCGTCGCCGGTCGCATCGAGTGCCGCGAGGTAGGCCTCGGTCAGGTGCATCACCGGGTTCTGCTGCACGCCCGCGCCTTTGGGGCGGAAGTGCGCGTTGAGCGCCGCATGGTACAGCCCGCCATCTTCGGCGAAGAGGTCTTCGACGATGTCAACGGTTTCGTCGAGCACCTCCAGTGCATCGGGATTGCCGCGCAGCGCGTGGTAGCTGGCGCAGGCAAAGATCACGAAGGCGTGCGTATAGAGGTCGCGGGTGGTGTCCAGCGGCGAGCCGTCCGGTCCGACGCTGTAGATCCAGGCGCCCGCCCCATCGCCGAAATACGCTTGCAGCGAGCCGAACAGCGTATCGGCATGCGCATGCTGGCCCGCCACCGAAAACACATAAAGCTGCCGTGCGCACGCCATGGCACGGTAGCGCGCCGCCGGCAGTGGCGCGGCCGTGGCACCGTCGAGGGCCTCATAGGGCAGGAACAGGCCGGCATTCCAGCCGCTGGCGGTCCACAGCGGCAGCACCGTGGCGTCGTAGTGCGCCGTCAGGGCGGCGACCTGTTGGTTGAGCGCGGGCGAATTGAGCATGGTCGGTGGCGAGAAGCAGGCGCCACGTGGCGCCAGGCGCAGAAGGTTACTGGATTCGGCGCAGCGGGGGAAGCCGCGGCACGCGTATCTTGCCATGACGCCGTTGCAATTCTCCGATGGCACCATGCGCCCGTAGTTGCTAGCATCAATGCGTCCCACCTGCCAACGGGAGGCGCCAATGTCGACCCTGCCCCTTACGCTTTCGGACCATCACCGCACGCTGGTACTGCACGTGCTGGAAGAGCCATCCGGCCAGTACACCTGGCGCATTGTCATGGAAGAACTTTGCGGCGCGGCCGACGCTGACTGCACCGTTGAAGCGCCCTCCACTTACAGTTCGCATGCCGAGGCCGAGGCAGCCTGCTGGGCCGCCGGCAACGGCATGCTGGATGGGCCGCGCGCCGCGAGCGAACTGCGCACCACCTGAAGCATGCCGCCCGCGCTGCCATGTGCTGCCATGTGCAGGCGCGGGCGTCCGGGTGGCCCCAATCCTTGCGCGCTGCCGCGCATGTCCTAGTCTGGAATCGTGGCAGTGGCAACGCGGGCAGGCATTTGCCCGCGATTCTCCGTTCCGGCCACGCCCAGGGCCATCCCGCTGCCTGGGTGCTTCCCTGCCACCTGCCTGTCATCTTCCTGGCCTTAGCTGGCCTGGTCGCCTAGCCGCGCTTGCCATCTGTGCGGTGGGCAGGGCCGCAGGAGCATGAAATGGAAAAGCCGGTCGTCTCTCCGCAGCGCTTCGTCCAGCTGATGAACGAGCGCCTGAGCAAGCATCCCTTGTACCAGGAGGGCATGCGCGTCTATGCCATTCCGCAGCATACCGATCATCCGCGCAGCCTGGTGTGCGTGGGCCCGCGCGGCACCGAATGCGTGTGCGCCACCATCGAGAACATCGTTCGTGGCGAATGCGAGGTGTTCCCCGACATTGCCCAGGACTGGCATCGTCCCCGCGATCACGGAAGTCCGCACGAGGCGCGGGCGCGCTGAACGCCCGATAGCGCATGCCCAGCGGATGGCATGACGAAAACGCCAGCTACCGCGGCTATCGCATCCATGCCGCGGCGCTGCGCTATGGCAGCCAGCACGACGGCTGGTGGACGCTGCGCGCCGAAGTCTGGCATCACGGCACGCGGCTGCCATGGCCGTGCCCCGTAATGCAGACGCGCTTTGGCTGCGCCAGCGATGCCACGCGCGCGGGCATGGCGTGGGGCCGCGAAGCCGTCGACTCGCATATCTCCGGCTTGCGCGATGCCGAGGAAGCCGTGCAGTCCTAGGCTTTGTTCCCCCTATAAAACGCGCGCGCGTTCAGACATCGATGGCTGTGTCCGACTTCACCTTGCGGCGCAGTTCGAACTTCTGGATCTTGCCGGTCGACGTCTTGGGCAGCGACCCGAAGTACACCGCCTTGGGCACCTTGAACCCGGCCAGCAGCGTGCGGCAATGCGCGATCAGGTCCTCCGCGGTGGCACTGGCGCCATCTTTCAGTTCGACGAAGGCGCACGGCGTCTCGCCCCACTTGGCGTCAGGCTGCGCCACCACGGCTGCGGCAAGCACGGCGGGATGGCGGTAGAGCGCGTCCTCCACTTCTACGCTGGAAATGTTCTCCCCGCCGGAAATAATGATGTCCTTGCTACGGTCCTTGATCTTGATATAGCCGTCGGGCATGCACACGCCGAGGTCGCCGGTATGGAACCAGCCGCCGGCGAAGGCCTCGCGCGTGGCCTTCTCGTTCTTCAGGTAGCCCTTCATGCAGATATTGCCGCGGAACATGATCTCGCCGATGGTCTCGCCGTCGGCGGGAACGGGCTGCATCGAATCAGGATCCAGCACGGCCACCTGTGACTGCAGGTGGTAACGCACGCCCTGTCGCGCCTTGCGCACGGCACGGTCCTGTTCCGACAGCGCACGCCAGTCATCCTGCTCGGCACAGACCGCGGCCGGACCATAGACTTCGGTCAGGCCGTAAACGTGCGTCAGATCGAAGCCCATCGCCTCCATCTGCGCCAGCACCGCTGCCGGGGGCGGTGCGCCGGCGACCATGCCGCGCACCGGGCCGCGCACACCCTCGCGCCACGATGCGGGCGCGTTGACCAGCGCGGTATGCACGATCGGCGCGGCGCAGTAGTGCGTCACGCCTTCCGCGCGCATCAGGTCGAAGACAAGCCGGGGTTCGAACTTGCGCAGGCAGACATTGACGCCCGCGCGCGCCGCGATGGTCCACGGGAAGCACCAGCCATTGCAGTGGAACATCGGCAGCGTCCACAGGTAGACCGGATGCTTGGGCAGGTCCCATTCCAGGATGTTGGAGATGGCGTTGATGGCGGCGCCGCGATGGTGATAGACCACGCCCTTGGGATCGCCGGTGGTGCCGGAGGTGTAGTTCAGCGCAATCGCCTCCCACTCATCAGCGGGCATGCGCCACGCATAGTCCGCGTCCCCGGCAGCCAGGAAGGATTCATAGTCGGTATCGCCGAATGGCTCGGCCTGCGGCCCCAATGCATCGTGGACCGCGATCACCTTGAGCCCGGGAATTTCCAGCGCGACCTGCCGCGCCAGATCGGCAAACTCGCTGTCGGCAAGCAGCACGCGGGCCTCGCCATGGCGCAGCATGAAGACGAGGTTGGCGGCATCGAGCCGGATATTGAGCGCATTGAGCACCGCGCCCGCCATCGGCACGCCGAAATGCGCCTCGACCATGGCCGGCGTGTTGGGCAGCAGCGCGGCCACGGTGTCGCCCTTGCCCACGCCGGCACGCGCCAGCGCGCTGGCCATGCGGCGCGCGCGCGCATAGGTGTCGCGCCAGTTCTGCCGCACCGGGCCATGCACGATGGCCAGCCGGTCGCCGTACACCTCGGCGGCGCGGACCAGGAAGTCGATGGGCGTGAGCGGTACGAAATTGGCCGCATTGCGGCCCAGGCCGCTGTCGAAATCAGTTGGCATTGCTGTGTCTCCGCTTGTCGCACTTTTTCTGGGGCAAGGCTATCATCGCACACGCCCGGCGCACTGTCGTCCGGATGACAAACTCCCCGCAAACCCGCGCCAGTCAAGGCTTACGCCAATCTTACAAAGTCCCGCGCAGCCGCTCGCGCCGATGTCATGACCGCGTCCCAGAACCCTGCCCGCGCCCCGGATAGCATGCTGGCCAGCCATGCGTGGTACGTCGCGCTCGCGCCGGAACACCAGGCGCTGGCCGCGCGCGAAACACTGCTGCAGTCCTTTGCCGCGGGCGCCTTCATTGCCCGGCGCGGCGAGCCTTCGCGCTACTGGGTCGGGGTCGACAGCGGCCTGATCAAGCTGGCGGTGTACACGCCGGACGGGCGCGGCTGCACCTTTTCCGGCGTGCCGGCAGGCGGCTGGTGCGGCGAAGGCAGCGTGATCAAGCGCGAAGACCGCCGCTACGACGTGATCGCCATCCGCGACTCGCAAGTGCTGCTGGTGCCAGAGCCGGTCTTCAACACGCTTCTGGCGCAGAGCCTGCCGTTTGCAAGCTTTGTCGTACGCCAGCTCAACGAGCGCATGGGCCAGTTCATCGCCACGGTGCAGAACGACCGCCTGCTCGGTGCGGATGCGCGTGTGGCGCAGGCAATCGCGCAGCTGTTCCATCCCGACCTGTATCCGCGCACCAGCCCCGTGCTGGAGCTGTCGCAGGAAGAAATCGGCCTGCTGACCGGGCTGTCGCGGCAACGCGTCAACCAGGCGCTGCGCCGGCTGGCCGAAGCCGGCATGGTGCACCTGTCCTATCAGAGCATCCGCGTGACCGACCTGCCGCGGTTGCGCAGCTACGGGCTGTCCGAGCTGTAGCGGCCAAGGGTTGGCGGCGCCGGCTGCCAATCTATGTCTTATTGATGTGTCAATAACCAGAACGCGGGTTACCTGGAAACCCTTCGTTCGCGCACACGCGCGCCCACAGGGGCGGGCCAGCCACCCCTATTGGCAGGGCCTGCATGAGCCACTTGTTTCTGACGGAACCCGACCGCTGAAAGCGGCTTTCACATTGTGAAATTCGCTCCGAACTTCCCCAAGGTCGCCTTCCCGTTTTTTGAAAATCCATTCCACATCGCAAAATTTGCCATCTATCTCATTGAAAAATAAGGATAAATTAACTCTTATATCTTATATAAGACATAACCTCGATACTTCAAAAACGCCATACAATGAGTCCACGCTGCTTGCTTCGATCTCCGTAGCGGCACACGCAACCCTTTGTTCAAACGCGCTTTCTTCTTAGGAATTTCCCATGGCTCAGTATCAAGACGACATCAAGGCAGTTGCTGGTTTGAAGGAGAACCACGGCAGCGCGTGGAATGCCATCAACCCCGAATATGCCGCCCGCATGCGGGCCCAGAACAAGTTCAAGACGGGCCTGGACATCGCCAAGTACACCGCCAAGATCATGCGCGCCGACATGGCCGCCTACGATGCGGACTCGTCCAAGTACACCCAGTCGCTGGGCTGCTGGCACGGCTTCATCGGCCAGCAGAAGATGATCTCCATCAAGAAGCACTTCAACAGCACCGAGCGCCGCTACCTTTACCTTTCCGGCTGGATGGTGGCCGCGCTGCGCTCCGAGTTCGGCCCGCTGCCGGACCAGTCGATGCACGAGAAGACCTCCGTCAGCGCGCTGATCCGCGAGCTGTACACCTTCCTGCGCCAGGCCGACGCCCGTGAACTGGGCGGCCTGTTCCGCCAGCTGGACGCTGCCGAGGGCCCTGCCAAGGCCGCCATCCAGGAAAAAATCGACAACCACGTCACCCACGTTGTGCCCATCATCGCGGACATCGACGCGGGTTTCGGCAACGCCGAAGCAACGTACCTGCTGGCCAAGCAGTTCATCGAAGCGGGCGCATGCTGCATTCAGATCGAAAACCAGGTGTCTGACGAGAAGCAGTGCGGCCACCAGGATGGCAAGGTCACCGTGCCGCACGAGGACTTCCTGGCCAAGATTCGCGCCATCCGCTACGCCTTCCTGGAACTGGGCGTGGACGACGGCATCATCGTGGCGCGTACCGACTCGCTGGGTGCCGGCCTGACCAAGCAGATCGCCGTGACCAACACGCCGGGCGACCTGGGCGACCAATACAATTCCTTCCTCGATTGCGAGGAACTGTCGGCTGACGAACTGGGCAATGGTGACGTCATCATCAAGCGCGATGGCAAGCTGCTGCGTCCCAAGCGCCTGCCTAGCAACCTGTTCCAGTTCCGCGCCGGCACGGGCGAAGCGCGCTGCGTACTGGATTGCGTCACCGCACTGCAAAACGGCGCTGACCTGCTGTGGATCGAAACCGAAAGCCGCATATCGCCCAGATCGGCGGCATGGTCAGCGAGATCCGCAAGGTCATTCCGAACGCCAAGCTGGTGTACAACAACAGCCCGTCGTTCAACTGGACCCTGAACTTCCGCCAGCAGGCGTATGACGCGATGAAGGCCGCGGGCAAGGATGTGTCGGCATACGACCGCACCCAGCTGATGAGCGTGGAATACGATCAGACCGAACTGGCGAAGCTCGCCGACGAAAAGATCCGGACCTTCCAGGCCGACGCGTCGCGCGAAGCCGGCATCTTCCACCACCTGATTACCCTGCCGACCTACCACACCGCCGCACTGTCGACCGACAACCTGGCCAAGGAATACTTCAGCGACCAGGGCATGCTGGGTTATGTGGCAGGCGTGCAGCGCAAGGAAATCCGTCAGGGCATCGCCTGCGTCAAGCACCAGAACATGTCCGGCTCGGACATCGGTGACGACCACAAGGAGTATTTCAGCGGCGAAGCGGCCCTGAAGGCAGCGGGTAAAGACAACACCATGAACCAGTTCTGACAGCAGTCATACCCCAGGCAAAACGCCAACCGGAAACGGTTGGCGTTAGGCTGCTGACAGAGTCAAAGGCTGCGAATACTGTCTCCCCTCTCCCATTTATGGGAGAGGGGCGGGGGAGAGGGCAGGAGTTACCACGAAGTGAGGCGCCACGGTGCTTGGCATGCGCCTGCCCTCTCCCCCGGCCCCTCTCCCGCAAGCGGGAGAGGGGAGCAAACCACCTGGAATTCTCCCTTTGTCAGCAATCTGACGCCAACCGGAAACGGTTGGTGTTTTTTTGTCCGGCGAGATAGCTCGCGGGGGTCCTCATCGAACGTTTTCCTGGGCGCTTGCATGCAGAAGCTGCATGTGTGGCTCGGTAAAGAACGACGAGCGGCGGATTCGCAGACGGCAATGAGCAAAAAAATACCCACAGCCGGGTGGTAGTGGGTAACGAAAAGTGGTTGTGGACATGTCGCGGAACTGCCCACCGCACGGATCTTCGCACTGACGCCGCGCAGGGCCAATAATCTTTCCGGACTAGGCGCGCTCACGCCTCTGGTGCATGGACAAGTGCCTCGGATTCTTGTCCAATGTCTGTCGCCCGTGCCCGCTGCGAGGGCATCCAGACTGTCCTGCACCGGCTGCGCGCGGTGCCTGCTCCTATGCCCCAAGCCCGCCTGCTGCTGATCGACGACCACACCCTGTTCCGCACCGGCCTGCGCCTGGTCCTGGCCGACAGCCCGAGCGTCGGCCCGATCATCGAAGCCGGCGCTGTCATGCAGGCGGTACAGGACCATGCCGGCGCCGCGGTCGATATCCTGCTGCTCGATATCCAGATGCCCGGCCTGAACGGCCTTGAAGGCGTCAGGGTATTGCGGCGGCATTTCCCGGCGGCGCGCATCCTGATCGTGTCCGGCACCTCCGGCCTGGAAACCATTCCGGCCGAAGTACGGCGCGAGATCGCCGGCTTCTTGCCCAAGTCGGCCGATGCGCGCGAGATCGAGGAAGCGATCGCCTGCTGCCTGGCTGGCGGCACGCATTTCTCCGATGACGCCAGTTCGGACGGCCGCGCCGCCGCGCCGGCGCCGTATGCCGCCAGCGCGCTCACGCCGCGCCAGCTGGAGGTGCTGCACCAGCTGACGCTGGGCCGCTCCAACAAGGTCATTGCCTACCATATGGGCCTGTCCGAAAACACCGTGCGCGTCCATGTGGCCGCCATCCTCGACCACCTCGGCGTGGTCAGCCGCGTCGAAGCCATCCTGGAAGCGCAGCGCCGCGGGCTGGTGCAGGCAGCGCGATGATCGCGGACAAGGCGCCGCCGCGCGCGCAAGGCCTGCGGCTGCTGCCACGCTTCGACGAGCCGCGTCTGCTGGCCGCGCAGATGGCACTGATCGACCAGAGCTTCGGCATCGCCATGATGGGCTGCTCGCTGGCGGCCTTTATCCTCGCCGCGGGCCTGACGCTGTCGGGCGACCGCCCCGGCGCCCTGCCCTGGGCCTGCGCGATGGCAGTGGCCTGCGCGGTGGCGTACTTCGGACGGCTGGCGCTGCCCGCCCGGCTGACCGAGGCAGGTGCGGGCCGCTATGCGCGCGGCATGTCCGCCATGCTCGCGCTGATCGGCGCGCTGTGGGGATTGGTGGCATGGCTCTACCTGGACGTGCGCATGCCGGCGGTGGTGATCTGCGTGCTGTCGCTGATCGCCGGCATGAGCGCGGCGGCGCTGGCGGTGTTCTCCGCCTGCCTGCCGGTGGCGATCGGCTTCTTTGTCCCGTCGATCGTACCGGTCTGGATCGTGTTCCTGGCCACCGGCGATATCGAATATCTGCCGATGTTCCTCGGCACACCGCTGTACCTGTTCGTGCTGATCATGTTCGCGCGCAACTATTCGCGCGTGGCGCGGCATTCGATCGCGCTGCGCTTCGAGAACTTCGAGCTGATCTCGCAACTGCGCGAACAGACCGTGCGTGCCGAGGCCGCGCAGCACGATGCGGAGCAAGCTAGCCGCGCCAAGTCAGTGTTCCTGGCCTCGGCCAGCCATGACCTGCGCCAGCCGCTGCATGCGATGGGCCTGTTCCTGGTGTCGCTGGGCCGCACTGCGCTGGATGCGCGCCAGCGCCAGCTGGTGGCGCATATCGAGGCATCGTCCGGCGCCGCGCGCGAGATGCTGAACTCGCTGCTGGACTTTTCCAAGCTCGAAGCCGGCGTGATCACGCCACGGCCGCGGCCGTTCCGGCTGCAGCCGCTGCTGCGCAAGCTGGAGAACGAATTCGCGCCGCAGGCCGATGCGCGCGGGCTGGTGTACCGCACGCGCGATACCACCACAATGCTGTACGGCGATCCCACGCTGGTCGAACTGGTGCTGCGCAACCTGATCGCCAATGCGATCCGCTATACCCAGCAGGGTGGCGTGCTGGTGGCCTGCCGCCAGCGCCGCCTGCATGGCGTGATCGAGGTATGGGACACCGGCATCGGCATTCCCGCCGCGCAGCATCGCGAGATCTTCCGCGAGTTCCACCAGCTCGGCAATCCGGAACGCGACCAGCGCAAGGGGCTGGGGCTCGGGCTGGCCATCGTCGGGGGGCTGGCGCGGACGATGCGCACGCGCGTCACGCTGGGCTCCCGGCCGGGGCGCGGATCGGTGTTCCGCTTCGGCATGCCGCTGGCGTGGAGCACGCCGGAAGACACGCCGCGCCCGGTGGTGCCGCGCGGCCTTGACGGGCTGCGCGTGCTGGTGATCGACGATGACGAAGCGATCCGCACCGCCATGTCGGAGCTGCTAGGGACATGGCGGTGCGACTGCCGCACGGCCGAATCCGAGCACGAGGCACTGGCCATGCTTGCGGCGTTCCAACCTGCACTGGTGCTTGCTGACTACCGCTTGCGGGGCCACCGCACCGGCCAGGAAGCGCTGGACGCAATCCGGCAGCAACTGGGCCGCCATGTGCCGGCGATCATCATCACGGGAGATACGGCGGCGGACCGGCTGCGTACCGCCCATGCGGCAGGCACTTTGCTGCTGCACAAGCCGGTGGTTCCGCAGGAATTGCACGCGGCGATCGACACGCTGCTGCGCGATGCTCCCACGCAGAGCGCGCAGGGCGGGACACGCCCCGGCCAGGCACAGGCCGAGGCTGAGTAGGGAGGCCCTCCCGCATCAAGCCGGAAGGCCGCACGCCGCTGCGGGCGTCAGCCGCCCGAATGCAGCGGCGACAGCGAATAAGCGAGCACCAGTCCCGCCACGATCGCCGGCGAACCCAGGCGGATCGCGGTACTGCGCGACAGCACGCCCAGATACACATACAAGCACACCAGCACCATCGCAGTCACATACAGCAGGCTGTCATAGACTTGCATGGATGTCTCCCTTGCCATTGTTCTTATTGCTTTACTTCGGTGGTCTGCGGACGAAGCGTGATGCAAAGGCAATGCGTGGGGGCGCTCCGCCGCCGTGCTATGGCTGTCTGTTACCAAGGATAGTCGGGAGTTCGCGCGGGCGTGGCAATCATGGAAATCCCTTTGCGGCGGCGCACCACGACTGGTGCCCCGCCGCAAGACGGGAGCGGGGGGTCAGTCGGCGGGCAGCATTTCCGGGTTCCACGCGACCTCCCAGAGGTGCCCGTCGGGATCCTGGAAATAGCCGGCATAGCCGCCCCAGAACGTGTCCTGCGCGGGCTTGACCATGCTGGCGCCCGCAGCGCTCGCCTGCGCCATCACGGCATCGACTTCCGCCTTGTCGCCGACGTTATGCGCCAGAGAAAAATCGGTGGTTGCCCGCGGTGTCACCGTCAGCCCGGTATCGTGCGCCAGGCTCGCGCGCGGCCACAGCGCCAGCTTCAGCCCGGACTGCAGGTCGAAGAACGCGACCGCGCCGTGCTCGAACTGCTGGCCGACAATGCCTGGCGTGGACAATCCCAGCCCATCGCGATAGAAGCGCACCGCGCGTTCCAGGTCGTCGACGCCCAGCGTGATCAGTGTGATGCGAGGCTTCATGGCACTACCCTCCTGCACTTGTGGTGGGCCTAGCGCTGCCCGAAGGCGGCGCCGGCAAACAGTTCCTTCAGTTCGCGCGGCTGCGAGCGCCAGTACTGCTTCGGCGCATGGACGCTGGCGCCGAGCCGCGCGGCCGCATGCCATGGCCAGCGCGGGTCGTACAGCATGGCACGCGCCAGCGAGACGGCATCGGCCTCCCGGTTGGCAACGATCGCTTCGGCCTGCTCCGGCTCGGTGATCAGGCCAACCGCTATCGTCGGCAGCCCGACTTCGGCCTTGACGCGCTGTGCGTACGGCACCTGGTAGCCCGGGCCGAGCTTGATCGCCTGCTGCGGCGAGACGCCGCCGGTGGTGACGTGGATGGCCGCGCAGCCGCGCGCCTTCACTGCCCTGGACAAGGCCACGGTGCCCTCGATGTCCCATCCGCCCGGCACCCAGTCGGTGGCCGAGATGCGCATCCACACCGGCCGCTCCGCGGGAAACGCGTCGCGCACTACGTCGAAGACTTCGATCGGGAAGCGCATGCGGTTTTCCAGGCTGCCGCCGTATTCATCGTCGCGATGGTTGGCCAGCGGCGACAGGAACTGGTGCAGCAGGTAGCCGTGCGCGGCATGGATCTCGATGCCGTCCATGCCAAGCCGTGCCGCGCGCCGCGCCGCCGCGACAAAGTCGTCACGCACCTTGTCCATGCCGGCGCGGTCGAGCGCGGCCGGCGGCACTTCGCCGTCGCCATGCGGCACCGCCGACGGCGCCACGGCATGCCAGCCGCCGGGCGCACCCGGCGCGATCTGCTGCCCGCCGTCCCACGGCGTGTGGCTCGAGGCCTTGCGCCCGGCATGGCCGAGCTGGATCGCGATGCCAATGGGCGAATGCGCACGCATCGCCTGCACCACGCGCCTCAGCGCCGCCTCGTTGTCGTCCGAGTACAGGCCCAGGTCTTGCGGCGTGATGCGCCCTTCCGGAGAGACCGCGGTCGCTTCCACGATCAGCATGCCCGCGCCGGACAGCGCCAGCGTGCCGAGATGGATCATGTGCCAGTCGCCGGCGTTGCCGTCCTGCGCCGAGTACTGGCACATCGGCGCGATCATGATGCGGTTGGCGAGCCGGAGATTGCCGATATCCAGCGGTTCAAACAGATGGCTCATGCGTGGCTGCTCCTTGCAGGTCTTGCCGGCCCGTCGCAGGGGCCGGGGGAATCTGGATTCTAGGCCGATGCCGGGATTGCTGCCGGCGGCGTTCACGGTGCCGCGCGGCGCTCACCGGCCCCGCGCAACGCGAGCGCCACCGCGCCAGGCCAGGCCTCGTGCAGCCGAACTGCAGCAAGCTCGACACGAGCGTGCCCGAGGCGGCGATCAAGCCGAGCCCAACGAAGATCGTGCCCAGCGCCAGGCCGCGGCGTGGCACGCATGAGTCAAGCCGTTGCCAGCGGGTCTGGCGCGACCAGCCGCAGCCAGCTTGCAACCGCCGCCACGGCGGCGAACCCCGCGCCCAGCGCCAGGGCCAGCGCCGGGCCATGCGTTCCGCCGATGCCGAAGCACAACGCCACCAGCGCGGCGCCCGTGGCCTGGCCGAGCAGGCGCGCAGTGGCAATCACGCCGCTGGCGCCGCCGCTGCGCTCGCGCGGCGCGCTGGCCATCAGGGCTTTCAGGTTGGGCGACTGGAAGAAGCCGAAACCGGCGCCGCAGATGCACATGCGGATGCCGATATCCAGCGCGCTGGGATCGGCGGGCAGCAGCGCCAGCGAGACCATGCCCGCACTCAGCACCGCCAGCCCCACCCCACCAAGCAGGCCTGGCGGATAGCGGTCGGAAAGCCTGCCGGCCAGCGGCGCTATGAGCGCCACCACCACCGACCATGGGGTCAGCAGGAACCCGGTCTCGACCTGTCCGCGCCCAAGCACATGCTGGAAGTAGAACGGCAGCGACACGAACGCCAGCCCCTGCGCCGCGAACGAGCACACCGCGGTCAGCGTCGACAGCGCGAACATCGGACGGCGGAACAGGTCCAGCGGCAGCATCGGCGCGGCCCGGCCGCGCTCGCGCCAGACCAGCAGGCCGAACGCCATCACGAACACGCCGGCGGCCGCGAGCGACTCGTGCAGCGGCGCGCGCTGCGCGCCCTCGCCCAGCGCGAAGATCAGCGCGGCAAAGGCCACCACGTTCAGCAGCGCCGCGACCCGGTCGAACGTTTGCGTGCCGCGCGGCGTCTGCGGCAGCGCGCCGCGCGCGATCCCTAATGCCAGCAGTCCGATCGGCAGGTTGACGGCAAACAGCCACGGCCACGTGCCGAACGACAGGATCACCGATGCTACGGTCGGCCCGACCGCGAACGACACGCCCACTACCAGCGCATTCAATCCCAGCCCGCGCCCCAGCCTGTGCATCGGAAAGATGGCGCTGATCAGCGCCGTGTTGACGCTCATGATCGCGGCCGCACCGATGCCTTGCAATGCACGTGCCGCCGCCAGCGTCGGCAACGACCACGCGAGTGCGCACACGACCGACGCGACGGTGAACACCGCGACACCGCCAAGATAGATGCGCCGGTGCCCCAGGATGCCACCCAGCGCGGCGAACGGCAGCAGCGTGGCAACCATGGCCAACTGGTATGCATTGATCACCCATACCGACGCCGCCGGCGTGGCGCGCAGGTCGGCAGCGATCGATGGCAGCGCCGTATTGGCAATGGCGGTATCGAGGGTCGCCAGGGCGACGGCGATCAGGATGGCAGCCATGCCGCGGCGCTCGCGCGCGGTCATGGCATTGTCTGCGGCGGCGGCAGACGCGGATGGAAGGGGCGCTGTGCTGGACACTGTCGTTGCCGGTTACCGGTGCCGCCAGAGGCGGGCACCAGACCGACACGATACGGGAAAACGCTTCAGCGTGCTGAAGATGCCTTCATATGTATGCACATTTTCGGGACATGACGGATGTCGATGTTGGCGACACGCTTGAGCAGTTCGCCCGCAGAGCCGCGCCGTGGTCATCACCGCACTGGTGGAGCGCGAACGGCCGACCTTGCGCGAACTGCTCCACAAGCTGGCTGGCGCGCGTGGCCATTACACGATAGCCGGCTCTCCGGAGCGCATTGCCGATACGATCGGAGACTGGGTCGCCAGCGGCGCCGCCGACGGCTTCAACGTGATGCCACCTGTGCTGCCCGCGCACCTCGACGATTTCGTCGAGCAGTGGTGCCCATCCTGCAGCGCAAGGGGCTGTTCCGGCATGAATATGACGCCCGCACTTTGCGCGGCCACTACGGGCTGCAGCGGCCGGGCGTCACCGCAAGCTGATGCGGCGATGTCCCGGCCGTGCCGCTTCCCAGATTCAATCCAGCGTGATGCCTTCGCGCTGGATCACCGCCGTCCAACTGGCCTCCTCTTTCTCGACGCGCTTCGCGAAACTTGCCGGATCGATCATCACGACATCGCCTTGCTGGCCGAGCGCTGTCTTCGCCTTAGTGTCTTCGAGAAGCCCCTGCGTGACGGAATGGAGCTTCTGGACGATCTGCGGCGGCGTGCCGGCCGGTGCCAGCATGCCGATCCAGAAAGTCACGTTGAAGGGCGAGATGCCAAGCTCCTCCAGCGTCGGCACATCCGGCAACTGCGTCATGCGATTCGATGCGCTGACGGCGATGGGCTTCAGCTTGCCTGCCTTGATCTGAGGCAGCGCCGTCCAGGTGTCGAAGGCCGTATCCAGCTCGCCGCTGATCACGGCCAGTTGCGCCTGCGCAGCGGACTTGTACGGAATGTGCGTGGTCTTGATCTTCGCCCGGTTGTTCAGCATGGCGAAGCTGAGATGCGCGATATTGCCCGGCCCGGCCGAGCCATAGCTGACCTTGCCGGGATGCTGCGCGGCGTAGCGTACGAGCTCCGGTACGGAGCCGACTGCGTTTTTCTGCGACCAGTCCGGGTTGGTGACGAGGATGAATGGCGCCTCAAGGACCAGGGTGACCGGCGTGAAGTCCTTCGGCGAGTAAGTGCCCTTCTTGTAGATTTGTGGGTTGATGGTGATGCTGCTGGAGTTGGTGACCAGCAAGGTATACCCGTCGGGCGCAGCCTTGGCGGCCTCGGCGACACCGATCAGTCCGTTCGCGCCCGCCTTGTTTTCCACGACCACGGGCTGTCCAAGGGATTTGGTCAGGCGCTCCGAAAGCACCCGCGCCACGGTATCCGTAAAAGACCCTGCCGGAAAGGGGACAATCATCCGGATCGGCTTGTTGGGCCAGCCGGCATTCTGCGCCGCAGCCGGCGCGGCCATCGTCGTGGCCAGGATACCCAGCGCGGCTGCCGCCAGGCTGAATTGGCTGGCCTTTGCGCTTGCCTGGCAGCGCTGGATCCATGTCGGTTTGTTCATGTCGTCTCCGTATCGTATCGTAATAGTGGTGTTCTGAATGCTTGCCGGGCTATGGCGTTTCGTATGGCATTTCTTTCGCGTGCTTTGGTTTCGCCACGGTGCCGGTGATGCCCTGTCGCGCCAGGCTTGCGATCTGGTCCGCGCTCAGCCCAAGCACGCGGCGCAACACCGCATCGGTGTGTTCGCCGAGCGTTGGCGCGACATGGCGGATAGGCACGGGGTCTGGGCCGGTCCTGAACCAGGCAGTGCTGGCCGTGTAGGTGCCGATGTGGGCGCGCTCGACGTCGCGCCAGAATCCGCGCGCGCGCAGATGGGTGTCCTGCAGCACCTGCGACATGGGGCGCACCACGCCGGCGGCGATGCCGGCCTGTTGCAGCACGTGCATGACCTCTTCCGCGTCCCGGTCCACGCACCAGGACTTGATCGCCTGCTCGATCCTGTCCTCCTCGGCGCGCCGCCCCGATGCCTGCGCCAGCCGGGGATCGGCCGCGAGATCTGCCCGGCCGATTGCCCGGCACAGCGCGGGCCAGTCCGCGTCGGTCACCGTCAGCACGATCCACGCATCGTCGCCGGCGCAACGGAAGCACCCATGCGGGGCGTACATCGGATGGCGATTGCCCTGCCGCGCCGATACGGCGCCTGAGATGGATTGCTCCAGCATGAACGGTGCGGCCATCGGCAACATGGCCTCCACCTGCGACAGGTTGATGTGCCGCCCCTGTCCGGTCGCTTGCTGGGCAAACAGCGCGAGGAGGATCGCCGCGCCACCATTCAGGCCGCCGATCGGGTCGCCATAGGCGTATGACGTCATGGCCGGCGGACCATCGGGATGCCCCGTGTATAGCGGCAGCCCGCTGGCCTGCTCGAGCGTGCCGCCGTAAGCGCGGGTATTGCTCCAGGCGTTGCCGAGCCCGAATGCCGGCATCGACAGCATGACAAGCCGTTCGTTTCTGGCGCGCAGTGCTTCGTAGTCCAGCCCCAGCTTTGGCAAGACCTCGGCGGAATAATTCTCGACGACTGCGTCGGCGCTTTCGACCAACTGCAGCAGCAACTGCTTGCCTTCCGGGCGTGTGAGATCCAGCGTGATCCCCAGCTTGTTGCGGTTCATCAGGTTGAAGTTCGAGTTCTTCTCGTACAGCCTGTCCCGGTAAAACGCCTCGGTGAAATTGGCACCGCGCCACCAGTCGGGATAGCCGGTACTTTCGACCTTGATGATCTCCGCGCCAAAGTCGGCCAGCGTCCTCGCCGCAAGCGGCCCTGCCCAGCCCATCGTCAGGTCGACGACACGAAGTCCTTGCAGCGGCAAGCACGCTTCAGGCACTCGCCTGAGCTGCCGACGGGGGCGATGATCCAGTCCCGCTGTCCGATAGTGCAGGTCGTGCGCGCCCTTTTCCGGCGCAGTGCCGCCGGGCAGCGGACCCGCCGCATCGAGCCGTAGCGGCACCACCGGGGCTTCAAAAGAAGCGCCGCCCACGCCGACCGGTACGAAGGCACCCCGCTGCCGATGCACTGCCTGGCCAAGCAAGGTCTCCATGGTCGGCACGATCACGGCCGGATGCTTCTTGTCGCCCAGGCTCTCGAACCACTGCTGGGCTGTGCGCGTCAGGAACGCAGGCACAAGCAACGCGTCGATCTCGTCCGCTCGTGCCATCCGCTCCGGGCCGCTCGCGTAGCGCGGATCGCTGCCAAGGTCCAAACGCCCGATGGCCTCGCACAGGCCCTTCCACTGCGGCAGGGTGTGCGTAAAGATGCCGATCCACCCTTCGGCAGTCTGGTAGATCCCGGCCGGATGCGTGCCGCAGAACCGGTTGACGCCAAGGCGCTGGAGCGGATGGCGCCCGTCCTGCACCATGCCCGCCTCCATCTCGACCACGCCGAAGATGGCCTCGTGGGCACTCAGCACATAGCGCCGGCTGCCCTGCCCGCTCCCGATCAGCGCCGCGACGGCGGCCGAGAATGCGCTCAGCCCCACCACGATCGCTGACTGCACGTCGTGCGGCATGTGTGGCGGCCCATCTGCCGGGCCACTGCCGTGCACGGCCCCGGCAAGTCCGCGGCACACGGCTTCGGCGCCAGCGTAATGGCTGTACGGCCCGCTCTCGCCGAACCAGGTGAGTGCCACCTCGATCGGCTCGTGCTCCCGCGTTTCGTCGGCCGCACCCTGCCAGACCGGCGTACCGAGAATGCCCGGGCCTTCAGTCAGGGCACGGCCATCCAGCACCACGTCGCACGTTCGCGCCAGCTGGGCCAGCCATGCGCCGTCCTCGGCGTTTCCGTCATCCGCGGTAACGCTGCGTTTGTTGGTGTTCAGCCACGCAAACAGGGCGCTTTCCGGCTGCGCGGCG
Organism: Cupriavidus sp. NPDC089707; assembly: GCF_044748965.1. Lineage (NCBI taxonomy): Bacteria > Pseudomonadati > Pseudomonadota > Betaproteobacteria > Burkholderiales > Burkholderiaceae > Cupriavidus > Cupriavidus sp. NPDC089707. The sequence continues at coordinate 100,386 of NZ_JBIVHB010000014.1, read as the reverse complement.
CCCGCTGCGCTGACCAGGGGCGGCATCTGCCGCCAAGCGTCGCCAGCCAGGCTCTCCACCTTGATGACTTCGGCGCCGAAATCAGAAAACAGCTTGCCCGCGTACGCCAGCGCCGGCCCGCTGCCGACTTCGAGCACACGCAACCCATGCAGCGCCAGCTGCGCCGGGTCAAACCCATGCTGGGTCATGGAAACCTCCTGGCTCTGTGTATGGACTCGTCAGACACGGCGCCTACCATGCATCGATGAAACCGCGGCGCTCCCTGCGGCTGCGCACGTCCGCGGAGGCAATGCCCTGTGCGATCCACTTCCGTGTCTGCGCGGGGTCGATCACTGCGTCGATCTCGACGGCAGCCGCCGTGTTGATCGCGTGGCCGCGCTCGTAGGATTGGGCGACCAGTTGGTCGAACAGCGCCTTGCGCTCGGGACCATCCGGTACCGCCTCAAGCTCCTTCTTGAAGCCCAGCCTGACCGCCCCTTCCAGGCCCATCGGGCCGAACTCGCCGGTCGGCCACGACACGGTGAAGCTTGCCGAGCGGAAGCCGCCGCCCGCCATGGCCATGGCGCCAAGGCCGTAGCCCTTGCGCAGCGTCACCGCCAGCAACGCGACCCGCAGCTTGGCGGCCGTCAGGAACATGCGCGACACGTGCCGCACCTGTGCCCGGGCCTCGACTTCCGGCCCGACCATGAACCCCGGGGTGTCGATCAGCGAGATGATCGGCAGCCCGTGTGCATCGCACAGCTGCATGAAGCGCGACGCCTTGTCCGCGGCATCCGCGTCGATAGCGCCGCCAAGGTGATAAGGGTTGTTGGCCATGATGCCGACGGGCTGCCCTTCCACGCGGGCCAGCGCGGTGTGGATGCCCGCGCCGAAGCCGCCGCGCAACATCAGCACGCTGCCGACGTCGGCAATGCCCTCGATGGCCTTGCGGGTGTCATACACACGCAGCCTGTTTTCGGGGACGACTTGGCGCAGTGCCATGGCCGCCGGCGCGCTCCAGTGCGCCACGCGCCCCTGGAACATGGACAGGTAGTGCCTGGCTGCCTGCACGGCTTCGGCCTCGTTGTCGACCAGGACATCGACCACGCCATTGGCAAACTGCACCGATGCGGGCCCGACTTCTTCAGGGCTGAAGATGCCGAGGCCGCCGCCTTCGATCATGGCCGGTCCCGCCATGCCGATGTTGGCCGACTTGTCGGCAATGATGACGTCGCAGCAGCCGAGGAAGGCCGCGTTGCCGGCAAAGCAGCGCCCCGAGACAATGCCCACCACCGGCACGTTGCCGCTCAGCTCGGCAAACGCGGCGAACGACGGCTGGTACAGCCCGGACACCGAAGGGAAATCCACGTCACCGGGCCGGCCGCCGCCGCCTTCGCCAAACAGCACCAGCGGCAGTTCGTCGCGCAGCGCCACCTCCACGATGCGGTCGGTCTTGATATGGTTGCGCTTGCCCTGCGTGCCGGCCAGCACCGTGGCGTCGTAGGCCATCACCGCGCTGCGCGCCCGCTCCTTGCCGACCAGATCGCCGTTGATATTGCCGATGCCCGTGATCAGCCCATCCGCAGGGGTGTTGGCAATCAGGTCCTGCTGGCCGCGGCGCGACGCCTGAGCGGCCAGCGCCAGCGCACCGTACTCGACGAAGGTATCCGGATCGCACAGGTCGGCGAGGTTTTCGCGTGCGGTGCGCTGCCCGCGCGAGCGACGCCGGGCCACGGCATCGGGGCGCGCGGCGTCATCGAGATAAGCATGCCGGTCCAGCACGCGCTGCAGGTCCGCGCGGATCGCATTGGGATCGACTTGCTGCGCGGCAGCCACGGAGATGCCATCGGCCTCGAGCTGTTCCAGCACGATCAGCACCTGGTTTTCGGAGGCCAGTGCGCCCGGCTCCAGCCGCAGGTCGACCACGCGACCGCCGCATTCCGCGACGATGGCGTGCTCCATCTTCATGGCGTCAAGCACCGCGACCGTCTGGCCGGGCTTGACGATCTGGTCCAGCGCGACGGCAATCTCCACCACTCTGCCGGTCAGCGGTGCACGGATCGCCACCAGGCCCTCGCTGATCGCCTCTTCCGGATCGGCGTGGTGCGGCGCGTGTGACTGCGATGGACGGGCCGCGCCGCCCAGCAAGGCTTCCTGCGCGCGTCCGGCCTGCGCAATGCTCTCTGCCGATGCGGTCAGCTCTTGCACGATCGCCTCGAAGTGCCGCGTATGGACATCCTGCGCGAGGAAGTCGTCGCGCTGCACCAGCGCGCGCAGCAGGTTGAGGTTGGTCGGCACGCCGGCGATGCGGAACTCCGCCAGGCTGCGCTGCAGGCGCCGCACGGCCGCGTCGAATTTCGGCGTTGCGCTGCTGACGATCAGTTTTGCCAGCAAGGTGTCGAAATTGGGCGACGGTTCATAGCCGGTGTAGCCATGGGAATCGACGCGAACATCCGGGCCCGAAGGCGGGTCGAAGCGCTCCAGGCGGCCGTGTGCCGGACGCGCCAGGCCCTGTGCGTCGGTCATTTCGGCGTTGATGCGCACCTGGATGGCGTATCCGCGCGGTTGCGGCGGCGCCGCGGGATCCAGGCCGAGATCGGCGAGCGTCCGCCCCGCGGCAAGCCCGATCTGCAGCGCGACAAGGTCGACGCCTGTGACCTGCTCGGTGATGGTGTGCTCGACCTGCAAGCGGGGATTGGCTTCAATGAAAACGAAATCCTTCTGCTCGCCGGATTCGGTTTCCTCCACCAGGAACTCGAAGGTGCCCAGGCTCTGGTAGTTGACGCGGCGCGCCAGCCTGAGCGCCGCCTTGATGATCTGCTCGCGCAGTTGCGGCTTGAGTACCGGGCTGGGGGCGATTTCCACCAGCTTCTGGAAGCGGCGCTGCAAGGTGCAGTCGCGTTCGCCGAGGGCAATGACGTGCGCGCCGTCACCGGCGATCTGCACTTCGATATGGCGCGCGCGCGCAACCAGCCGCTCGGCGTAGACGGCATCGATGCCGAACGCCGAGCCCGCCTCGGACCGGCAGCGCGCATAGGCTTCGGCCAGTTCTTCGCGCCGCCGGACCACGCGCATGCCGCGGCCGCCGCCGCCGCCGACCGCCTTGATCACCACGCCGGCGCCGCCTTGCTTGTCGAAGAAGCTGGTGATTTCCTCCAGCGACGCTGCGCCACGTGTCGCCGGCATGACCGGAACGTCGCTGTCGGCCGCCAGCTCAAGCGCTCGCCCCTTGTCGCCGAACAGCGCAAGGTGCTCGACGGTGGGGCCGATAAAGCGGATGCCGGCGTCGTGGCAGGCCTGGGCAAAATCGGCCCGTTCGCTGAGGAAGCCATAGCCCGGATGGATCGTATCGCAGCCGGAGGCTTTCGCCGCGGCAACGATGCCCGCAATGTCGATGTACGCAGCCGGCCCGGTACCGTCGAGGGCGACGGCCTCGTCGGCCAGGATCCGGTGCAACGCGCCCTGGTCGTCTTGCGAATAGACCGCGACGGTCCCGATCTCGAGATCGCGTGCGGCGCGCAGGACGCGCAGCGCGATCTCCCCTCGATTGGCGATCAACAGCTTCTTCAATGCAGTCTCCTCGTTTGTATTTCGATGTCTGTGCCGGCCCCGGCCGCCAGGCGTAGCCAATCAGGGACGGATGCCAAACCGGCTGACCCCGGCTTCGCGCAGTGGTGCCGCCAGGTTGGCAAACTCGCACAGCAGCGTGCGGGTCTCGCGCGGGTCGATGATGTCCTCGATGACGAAAGCTTCCGCGCTGCGGAACGGTGATGTCAGGCTGCGCACGCGCAACTCGATCTCGGCGCGCTTCTGCACCGGATCGTCGGCGCCTTCGATCTCGGCCTTGTACGCGACGTCGAGGCCGCCTTCGATCGGCAACGCGCCCCAATTGGCGGATGGCCAGGCATAGCGGAAGTTGAAGCGCCCCATGTGCTGGTGGCCGGCTGCCGACACGCCGTAGGCACGGCGCAGGATCACCGAGCACCACGGCACCGTGGCCTGGTAGAGCGCCGCCAGCGCGCGCACGCCGCAGCGCATGATCCCTGCCTTCTCGGCCTCCAGGCCGACCTGGAACCCGGCGGTATCGACCAGGTTGACCACCGGCAGGTGGAAGGCCTGCGCCATGTCGACGAAGCGCGTGAATTTCTCGGCGCTGGCGCTGTCCCAACTGCCGCCATGGAAGGACGGGTCGCTGGCGATCACCGCCACCGGCCAGCCATCCAGGCGGGCGAGCGCGGTGATGATGGCGCAGCCCCAGTGCATGCCGATCTCGAAGAAGGAGTCGGCATCCACCAGCGCCTGCACGATGGGCCGGATCTTGTAGTCGGCCCGGTTGTCCCGCGGAATCGCCGACAGCAGCCATTCGTCGCGGCGCGCCGGATCGTCGCCGGGTTCGATCCGTGGCGGTAGTTCAAACACGGAAGGCGGCAAATAGGACAGGAACCGGCGCGCGCGCGCGAAGGCTTCCTGCTCGGTGCCGACCTCATCGTCCACCACGCCGTTGCGGGTGTGGATCTGGCTGCCGCCCAGCTCGTTCTTGCTCAGTGCCTCGCCGACGCGGGCCACCACCGATGGCGGGCCCTCGTTAAACAGTTGCGAGGTTTCCTTGACCATCACCGAGTAGTGGCTGGCGGCCACGCGTGCCGCGCCCATGCCCGCCACGGAACCCAGTGCCAGCGACACCACCGGCACCACGGACATGTTCTCCACCACGTGTTGCCAGACCTTCATGGTGGGGATCAGGGTATGGCCCTTGATCTCGATATTGCGCACCGAACCGCCGCCGCCGGTGCCGTCGACCAGCCGGATCATCGGCAGCCGCAGGTCGTGCGCCATCTTTTCAGCGTGGATCAGCTTGTCGCCCACCGCGCCCTCGTTGGCCCCGCCGCGCACGGTGAAGTCGTCTCCCACCAGCACCGCCGGCCGGCCGCCGACCTGCGCGCGGCCCATGACCAGGTTCGACGGGATCAGGTCCACCAGCCGTCCGTTGCTGTCATAGCGGCCGCTGCCGGTCAGCCCCCCGACCTCGCGGAACGAGCCGGGATCGGCCAGCGCATCGATGCGCTCGCGCACCGTCAGCTTGCCGGCCGCCTTGTGGCGCTCCACCTTGCCTTCGCCGCCCATCCGGGCGGCAAGCCGCCGACGGTAGGCCAGTTCATCGATTTCGGGCTGCCAGCTCACTGTCCTCTCCTGTGTCTTTGCGCGGTACATGCACCCAAACTCTCCGCAGGAGCCGTGCCAGCCACAGGACGCTCAATGACGCATTGATTTCATTGAACAATTTCCGGGCCGCCGTTAGGATGTCCGCAACGACTACACAAACGTGTCCGCACCAGAGGCACGCATGGAGACCTCAAGTGTCCTCATTGACGACACAAGACACCGACAGGAACGCGCTCGGCGTGCTGGTTTATTCTCGCGACGGCTCCCGGGTGGCGGCGATCGGAGCCTGCACCGACCCCGCCATTGCCGACGCGGCGTTCACTGCATGCGCACATGCGCGGGCGCCGACCCCGGGCCGCAGGCTTTTCCCCGTCGAGGCCGGCACCCGGCGATACATCGGCCTGTGCCTGGAAGATGGCGACCACCAGCTGATCCTTCTGCATCGCGCCGACACCCAGGCCGTGCTGCTCGACTTCCTGGGCACGGTGCCCTTCGCCGGCGCGATCCTGGATTACTTCCTGAACGACCCGTACCAGGCCATCACGGTGGTCGACAAGGAGGGACGGGTGCGCTTCATCAGCCCCATCCACGAAAAATTCCTGGGTCTCGACGCCGGCGCCGGCATTGGCCGCCCGGCGGCCGACGTCATCCCCAATTCGCGGCTGCCGCAGGTGGTGGCCAGCGGGAAGGCCGAGATCGGCCAGTTGCAGCAGCTTGACGGCGCCACCCGCGTGGTCAACCGCATGCCGATCCGTCAGGACGGTGAGGTGGTGGGCGCTATCGGCCAGGTCATGTTCAAGGGTCCGGAAGCCCTTGTCCGCATGCACAGGGAGCTGGTTGAGTTGCGCTCGGAAGTGGCGCGTTACCAGCGCAAGCTCGGTGACCTGCGCGACGGCATGCACGAGAGGCAGCCAACGTTCGGCCTGATCGGCGAAAGCGCGCCGATGCAGCGCCTGCGCCGCGAAATCCAGACCGTGGCACGCCTTGACGTGCCGGTGCTGATCCTGGGCGAAAGCGGCACTGGCAAGGAACTGGTGGCCCGCGCCATCCACGGCGCCGGAGCCGAGCCGGCCAGCGGACGGCCTCTGGTCAGCCTGAACCTGGCTGCCCTGCCCGCCACGCTGATCGAGTCCGAACTGTTCGGCCACGCGCCCGGCGCCTTCACCGGGAGCCAGCGCCAGGGGCAGGCGGGCAAGCTCGAACTGGCAGCCGGCGGCACGGTCTTCCTCGACGAGGTCGCCGATATCCCGATGGAGATGCAGGTCAAGCTGTTGCGCGTGCTCGAAGACCACATGGTCGAGCGGCTTGGCAGCCGCCGCGCGCAGCGGGTCGACTTCCGGCTGGTCTCGGCCACCAACCGCGACATTCCCGAGCTGATCGACGCCGGACGCTTTCGCCTTGACTTGTACTACCGGCTCAGCGGCGTGGTGCTGCGCATCCCCGCGCTGCGCCAGCGGCGCGAGGACATCCCGGCGTTGCTGCAGCATTTCGTCGACGCCTTCTGCGCGCGCAACGCCATGCCGGCGCCAGGCATCGACCACGATGTGGCGCGCTACCTCGCCGGCCAGCCATGGCCCGGCAATGTGCGCCAGCTGCGCCAGCGCATCGAGGAGGCGCTGGTCTTCTGCGATGGCCGGACGCTGCGCGTGGCGGACTTCGCTCGCGGCGAATCGGCGCGCGGGCTCTCGGGGCTGGAAAGCCAGCCCCCTGTGCATGCGGCCGAACCAGCGTATCCGTACGACCCTTCCGCGGCGGACGACCTGCCATCGGCCTCTGCCGCACTTCGATCGCCAGGCGAGCCCGCCGCGGGCATGAGGGAGCTTGCCTACGCCGCGGTGATGGATGCCGTTGCGCGGCATGGCGGCAACAAGAAACGCGCGGCCGAGCAGCTGCGGATCTCCCGCTCGCACCTGTACAAGATCCTGGAACGCGGGCCGCACGCATCGCGATCGGAATAAGGGCCGCGGCTACAACACGCAGGCAGGGGCAGCCATCGCCGCGGCACTCGGACGTGATGATGCCCAGCGGCCTGCGAGCGGTGTTCGACCTCGCGATGAATCCCGCCTTGACATCGCATTCTCAATTTACAATACTAAATAATATTTTATTCTTATTTTGAGAACGACACCGCAAGGTGCGTAGCCGGTGTGGAACTTGCTGAACTTGAAATCTTCCGGGCCGTCGCACGCGAACAAAGCATCACGCGGGCGGCCAGGACGCTCGAACGGGTGCAATCCAACGTCACCACGCGCATCAAGCAGCTGGAGGAAAGCCTGGGCGTTTCGCTGTTCCAGCGCGACAGCAAGAAGATGATCCTGACGCCCGAAGGCCAGCGCCTGTTGAGCTATGCCGAGCAACTGCTCGCGCTGGCCGAGGAAGCCCGGCAATCCATGCGCACCAATGCGCCGAGCGGCACCCTGCGCCTGGGCTCGATGGAGAGTTCAGCGGCAACGGTGCTGCCAAAGCTGCTGGGGCGCTATCACGCGTCCTGGCCGGATGTTGAACTGACCGTCACAACGGGCACCACGCAATTTCTGGTCGACGCCGTACTGGCGCACCGTCTGGACTGCGCGGTGGTAGCCCATCCGGGCGCGGGCACACCGCGCAGCCTCGACGTCGCCGCGCTGGGTGAGGGGCTTGACGGTATTTTCCTGCGGACCGAAGAGCTGGTGCTGGTGCTGCCCGCCACGCATCCGAAGGTACGCCAGCCCAGGGACGTTACGCTGCGGCAGCTTGCGGCCTTCAGCAGAGGCTGCACCTATCGGCAGTGCGCGGAGACATGGCTCGAGTCAGGCGGCGAGGAGATGCGCCGCCGGCTCTCCGTGGTCGAAATGCCTTCCTATCATGCGATCCTTGCCTACGTCCTGGCGGGATCCGCCGTCGGCATCGTGCCGCGCTCCCTGCTGGCAATGCACCCGGATGCGGCGGAACTTCACACGGTGCCGGTCAGGCCGGTCCATACCTTCCTGGTCAGGCGATCCGGCTTCAGCACGTCGGCATACGAAGCCTTCGTGCGGGCGCTGCGCCATGATTGACCAATACCCGCTTGCGCGCCATTGCAGGCCGCAACCGCTTTATGCCCGGTGCGTTCAGGCGCCTGGCGAATCAACAAAGGACTGCATCATGGAAACATCGAAGCCTCTGGACAACCGCCACGGCCTGCTCGCGCGGCTCCATATTTCCACGCCGATCATCCAGGCGCCGATGGCAGGCGTCGGTACGCCCGCGCTGGCGGCTGCCGTGTCCGAGGCCGGCGGCCTCGGTTCGCTCGGCGTCGGCGCCATGGACGCCGAGGGCGCGCGCAAGGCGATCCGCGAGACCCGAGCCCTGACCGGCAAGCCGTTCAATGTCAACCTGTTCTGCCACGCGCCGGCCCAGTCCGATCCCGCGCGCGAGAAGGCCTGGCTCGACTATCTCGCCCCGCACTTCGCGGAACACGGCGGCACGGCCCCCGCCACGCTGCGCGAGATCTACAAGAGCTTCGTCGAAGACGAGGATATGTTCCGTATGCTGCTGGAAGAAAAGCCCGCCGCCGTGAGCTTCCATTTCGGCCTTCCCGCGCAGCAAAAGATCGATGCGCTGCGCGATGCAGGCATCGTGCTGCTGGCCAGCGCGACGTCGTTGGAGGAGGCTCGCCAGGTCGAAGCCGCGGGCATCGATGCCATTGTCGCGCAAGGCATCGAAGCTGGCGGCCATCGTGGCGCGTTCGATCCGGGCGCATACGACGAGGGGCTCGGGACGCTGGCACTGGTGCGCGTCCTGGTGCAGAACACCGGCTTGCCGGTGATTGCAGCGGGCGGCATCATGGACGGCGCGGGGATTGCTGCAGTACTGGCGCTGGGCGCGCAAGCGGCGCAGCTTGGCACCGCCTTTATCGCCTGCCCCGAGACGTCGGTGGACGCCGCTTATCGCAGCGCGCTCGCGGCGGACAGCAAGCGCCCCACCACGCTCACGCGCGCCATCTCCGGCCGCGCCGCCCGGGGCTTCACGAACCGCTTCACGGAAATCGGCGAGCATCCGGACGCGCCAGCCATTCCCGACTATCCGATCGCCTATGACGCCGGCAAGGCGCTCCACGCTGCCGCCAAGACCAGGGGAAGCGCCGACTATGCGGCCCAGTGGGCGGGACAGGCGGTACCGCTGGCCCGATCGCTGCCGGCGGCTGAACTCGTCGAACGGCTGCAGGCAGAACTGCAGGACGCGATTGAGCGCCTGGCCTCCCTGCAACGCGTGACCGCCTAGCCTTGCCGCGCCGGCCGCTGTCTCCGCGATGCAGCGGGCCGGCATGCGTAGCGGCGCCACGGCGAAACGTCATCAGCTGCAGGAATCGCTCGCTGCGTCCTATTCTGAGTACAAGGGCCGGCAACCGGCCCATGTGCCCGGACAGGCACCTTGCCTCCATGACTTCCGCGCGCGAGTGACCATGCGGCCTCTGCTGCAAGCCCGCCTCGTCAATGACGCCTTCGGCGACCCCGTCCTGTTCGTGGACTTCCTGGACGAACGGCGCGCTTTGCTATTCGACCTGGGCGACATCACCGCGCTGATGCCGCGCAGTTTGATGCGCGTCTCGCACGTGTTTGTCACGCATACGCATATGGATCACTTCTCCGGCTTCGACCATCTGCTGCGGGTACTGCTCGGGCGCAAGCCGTTCATCGCGCTGTACGGCGGGCCAGGGTTCGTGGCGCAGGTCGGGCATAAGCTGCGTGCCTATACCTGGAATGTCGTGCATCGCTACGACATGGAGTTGGTGGTTGAGGCGTTTGAACTGGCACTGGACGGCCACATGCGCAGCGCCCGCTTTTCAAGCCGGGACCGCTTTGCCAGCATGGATGCGGCAACGACTGAACAATGCGACGATATCGTGCACGACGAGACGACGTTCCGTGTGCGCGCCTGCTTTGTCGACCACGGCATTCCATGCCTGTCCTACATGGTCGAAGAGAAAGCCCGTCTCGGCATCAACAAGGAGCGCCTGGGAGCATCGGGCATGACCAAAGGCGCGTGGCTGCGCGAGTTGAAGCATGCGGTCCTGACCGGTGCCCCCGTGGACACGCCGATTCTCGTGCAATGGCGCGACCGAAGCGGCGACCGTGCGGTGACACGAACGGTCGGCGAACTAAGCCGCCTGATCCTTGACGCCGAGCCTGGCCAGCGCATCGGCTACGCGACCGACCTGCGCGATACCAGCGACAACGTGCAAGCGCTGTCGAACCTGATGCAAGGCGTCGACCATCTCTTTATCGAGAGTGTGTTCCTGGATGCAGACCGCACCCACGCCCTGCGCAAGAACCACCTGACCGCTGCCCAGGCTGGCCGGATCGCATGTTGCATCGGCGCTGGCGCGGTGACGCCATTCCATTTCTCGCCGCGTTACCGCGGCCGTGCCGAGGAGCTGGCTGGTGAAGTGCGGGCGGCCTGGGAGCACCTGCGATGCTGACCGGCGGCATCAACTCTTATCGGATCGCGTCATGACCAATACCTATCGCACCGAAGCCGACCTGCTTGGCGAACGCCAGGTGCCGGCCGACGCCTACTACGGCGTCCACACCCTCAGGGCCTGGGAAAACTTCCAGATCAGTGGCACCCCCATCTCCTCCTGGCCCGAGCTGATCATTGCGCTGGCCTCCGTCAAGCAGGCCGCCGCCGAGGCCAATGCCGATCTCGGCCTGCTGCCCGCCAACCTGCGCGACGCCATCCTGGCCGCCTGCCATGACGTGCGCGAAGGCATGCTGCACGACCAGTTCATTGTCGACACGATCCAGGGCGGCGCCGGCACGTCGACGAACATGAATGCCAACGAAGTCATCTGCAACCGCGCGCTCGAGCACATGGGGCACAGCAAGGGTGAATACCAGTTCCTGCACCCTATCGAGCACGTGAACATGGCGCAAAGCACCAACGACGTCTATCCCACCGCCCTGCGCATCGCCACGTACTTCGCCATCGGGCACCTGCTCGAAGCGATGGAAGTCCTGCGCGCCGCGTTCGACCGCAAGGCGGCGGAGTTCGCCGGCCTGCTCAAGCTCGGCCGCACCCAGCTGCAAGATGCGGTGCCGATGACGCTCGGCCAGGAGTTCTCCACCTACGCGGTCATGCTGGAAGAAGACATGGCGCGCCTGCGCGAAACCGCGGTGCTGATCCGCGAGATCAACCTCGGCGCCACCGCGATCGGCACCGGCATCACCGCGCACCCCGACTATGCGCCGAAGGCCTTGTCATCATTGCGGCGGATCACCGGCATCGACCTGTGTCTCGCCCCCAACCTGGTGGAAGCCACGCAGGATTGCGGCGCCTTCGTGCAGATCTCCGGCGTGCTCAAGCGCATTGCGGTCAAGCTGTCCAAGACCTGCAACGACTTGCGGCTGCTGTCGAGCGGGCCGCGCGCGGGCTTCGGCGAGATCAACCTGCCGCCGATGCAGGCGGGATCGTCGATCATGCCGGGCAAGGTCAATCCCGTCATTCCGGAGGTGGTCAACCAGATCGCCTTCGAAGTGTTCGGCAACGACACCACCATCACCTTTGCCGCGGAGGCCGGCCAGTTGCAGCTCAATGCCTTCGAGCCGGTGATTGCCGCCAGCCTGCTACGCAGCTTCCGGCACCTGACCAATGGCTGCGTGACGCTGGCGCAGAAGTGCGTCGACGGCATTACCGCCAACCCTGAACGCTTGCGAGAAACCATCGAGCGCTCGATCGCACTGGTGACAGCGCTCAATCCCGTGATCGGCTACAAGAACGCGACCGCCGTCGCCGCCGAGGCCCATGCCAGGGGCACCACCATCCGCGAAGTGGTGCTGGCGCGGGGCCTGATGACCGCCGAAGCGCTCGACGAGGCGTTGCGGCCGGAAACGCTGATCCGGCCGCGTGCCGACAGGCTCGCCGGCAAGCACTGACCAAAACGGTCCGACGTCGCATTCTCAAGATTCGAGGACGTAGGTGCCCGGTGCTTCCCCCAAACGCGCGCCCGGGACAGGCGGGACGATCCGCTCAGTGGAGTGCGCAGCCAGCCAGTGTTGCCAGCGCGGCCACCACGAGCCATCAGTGACCGGCGTCTGCGCAAACCATTCGCCCGGACTTAGATAGGGGGTGCCCTCATTGCGCGTACCGAAGCGGTAATGGCGCCCCTCATGACTCGGCTCAGACACAATGCCCGCATTGTGTCCGCCTGAACTGAGAAGGAAGCTGATCTCGGCGTGTGTCAGCAGGTGTAGCTGATAGACCGATGGCCAGGGCGACACATGATCGCGCTCGGTGCCCACCACGAACATCGGCAGCCTCAGGTCGGCGAGCGCCACCGGCCGCCCATGCACGCAGTACTTGCCCTCGGCCAGGCGGTTGTTGAGGTACAGATACTCCAGCGTTTCGCTATGCAGCCGGGAGGGCAGGCGTGTGGTGTCTGCGTTCCAGGCCATCAGGTCCGTCGCTTGCGCCCGTTGGCCGAGCAGGTATTCACCAGCCAACCGGGACCACATGAGATCACGCGAGTGCAGCAGCTGAAACGCGTTTGCCAGCTGGCGCCCGTCCAGATAGCCTTGCTCCCACATCAGCGCCTCCAGATAGGCGAGTTCGCTGGCATCAATGAACAGCCCCAGTTCGCCGGGGTCGCTGAAGTCGGTCTGCGCCGCAAACAGCGTCGCGGTCTTGAGTGCGGCTGCATCCGGGCCCCCGTCGCGGCCCAGGACTTCGGCGCCAATGGCCAGCAGCGTCCCGCCGAGGCAATAGCCAGCGGCATGGACGGGCGCGTTGGCAGCCATCCCACGTACCTGTTCGATCGCATCGAACAGCCCACGCTCCAGGTAGTCATTGAGGCCGAGGTCCCGGCTTTCCTTGCCTGGGTTGCGCCAGGACATCATAAAGACCGTGTGCCCCTGCGCCACCAGATAGCGCACCAACGAGTTGTGGGGCGAAAGGTCGAGGATGTAGTACTTCAGGATCCACGAGGGCACGATCAGCACTGGCTCGCGCCAGACCGTCGCTGTCTGTGGCGCGTATTGGATCAACTCGAATAATGCGTTGCGAAAAACGACGTTACCCGGCGTCGTGGCCACGTCCTTGCCGACGCGTTGGGGCGCGCACCGCCGACGCGAGGTACCCGGGGCATAGCCGGCCAGGATGTCTCGCTGGTCCTCCAGCCAGTGCCCGGCGCCCGCGGCGAAATTGGCGCCGCCCGTTTCGGCGGCCACGTGCAGGACTTCGGGGTTGAGCCACCAGAAGTTGCTCGGCGAAAGCATATCGGTGCATTGCCGGGCCAAAAAATTGACAATGTTTTCATGGTGCGAAGACACGCCCGGCAGGCCCGTGGTCGCTTCCTGCCAGAATGCTTGCATTTCCAGGAACGTGTCACGTAGCCAGCGGAAAGGCCAGTGACCCCAGTCCGCATGGCCAAAGCGCGGGTCGGGCTCCGCGCCGAGGGCCAGCGGCGAAGCCGCGGCCGTCATCCCATCCCGGACGTGCCACAGACTCTGCAGTATGAGCGCATATTGCTTTCCCGGAGATACCGCCAGATGCGCTGCCCAGTCCAGGCTGGCCAGCCAGAGCGTCGCCGGCGAGACACCGCCGGTGGCGGCAGCGACGGTGGCGCGCACGATGCAGTCGAGCCGGTCGCCGGCGGTGGCTGTCAGGGAAGCCGGCTGGTCGTTCGCGCAGTGTAGCGCGCCCGACGACCAGGCTGGCCCGCCGGTCGAAAATGCTGTGCTGGCTGGTTGTGTGGGCATCTCCTTCATCGCAGTTCCATCCGCCTTCTTCCTTGAGGGCTCCGCCAAGCGAGCATCGCCGCCTACCTACAACGGGTCATCGCTACGCGCGTAGTAACCGGTCGGCACGACCGGTATCGCGGCGCTTGGGGCCGAGCCAGCGAGGCGATCATGGGGCGAGGGCTGGCCGCCTCAAAACTCCACGTCCAACTCCTCGATCTCCGCGGGTTCCTGCCGCGCAGCTTCGATCCACTGCTGCAGTTCCGGCATCGCCAGGATGGTGCGGCAATAGGCGGCACAGGCCTGATCAAGCTGCACGTCGTACGTCTGGAAGCGGGTGACAACCGGCGCGTACATCGCATCGGCCATGGAGCGGGTACCAAACAAGTAGGGGCCCCCGTACGTGGCCAGGCATTCGCGCCAAATGGCCGTGATCCGGTCGATGTCACTTTGCGCACGCGACCAGACCTGGAAGCCGGGATGATGGGCGCGCAGGTTCATCGGCAGCGCGGCGCGCAGCGCACTGAAACCGGAATGCATTTCCCCGCAGATAGCGCGGCAGTGCGCGCGGGCAATGCGGTCGGCGGGCAGCAGCCCAGCGTCAGGCCGCAGCTCGTTCAGATACTCGGCGATGGCCAGCGTGTCCCAGATTTTTGCCCCATCGTGGTCCAGCCGGGGCACTAGGGTCGATGGCGAAAGCAGCAGCAGTTCTGCCCGGCTGTCCGGGTCTTCCGGCGGCACCAGCACTTCGTCGAATTCCAGGCCGCTGAACTTTGCCAGCAGCCAACCGCGCAGCGACCAGGCACCGTAGTTGCGGCTGTTGATGGTCAGGGTCGCTATTGCCATGGCGAACTTCCTTCAGGTGAAAGTGTCTCACGATAGACAAAGCGAACTCGACGTGGCAATTGGAGCCCACATCGGATTTCGCTTGGCATCGTCGACCAGCTGTGATTGGTGTGCTTCATGATGTACCAGACATATCAAGCGGTATCCGACCTGCTGGCCCCGCTGCGCGCGGTGGCCGGTTTCGCAGCCGCCACCTGCCACGCGTCACCTGACGCGGCTTCCTCGTGGCGCCGGGCACGGGAAATTTGCGCGCTTTATGAATGGCTAACATTGGTGCGTCTTCGTCACGAGCGTCCGCAATTTGGTATCCACAGCGTGCCGATCGGCAGTGAGACGGTCGCGGTCGACGAAGTGGTGGAGCGCAGCACAGCCTTCTGCTCACTTGTGCATTTTAGAAAGGCGGTACCAATGCGCCAACCGCGCGTGCTGCTAATCGCGCCGCTGGCGGGGCACTTCGCCACGCTGCTGCGACCGACGGTCGCCACCATGCTGCCCGACCATGACGTCTACCTCACCGATTGGCACAATGCGCGTGACGTGCCGGTTTCGCACGGACCGTTCGGCTTGGACGACTTCATCGCGTTGCTGATTGACTTTCTTGGGCTGCTGGGCCCGGATGTACACGTGGTGGCAGTCTGCCAGCCGACCGTGGCCACCTTGGCGGCGGTTGCCCTGATGGCCGAGGATGGACACCCCGCTCCACCGCGCAGCATGACGCTGATCGCTGGCCCGAACGATACGCGCGTCCAGCCCACCCGCGTCGACGAGCTGGCGGTAAGCACACCGCTAACATGGTTCGAGCAAAATCTGATCGATGTGGTCCCGCTGCGCTTCGCCGGAGCCAGGCGACGCGTCTACCCCGGCTTCGTGCAGGTGGCGGCTTTCCTGTCCATGCACCCGGAGCGGCACGCCAGCTCGCTGATGGATTGCTATCAGCTCCTGGCACAGGGCGATACGGAGAAAGCGGCGGCGATCCGTGCCTTCTATGCGGATTACTTTGCGACCATGGACGTGCCGGCGGAGTTCTATCTGGACACCGTCAGGAAGGTCTTCCAGCAGCACGCGCTGCCGCGCGGGAAACTGATGGTACGTGGCCGTCGCGTGGATCTGCGGGCCATCCGGCACACGGCGCTGCTGACCATTGAAGGAGAAGACGACGACATCTGTGCGGTCGGGCAGACTGCGGCGGCCCACGCCCTGTGCAGCAACCTGCCGCCCTACCTGAAGCACCACTATGTGCAGACCGCGGTCGGGCACTATGGCGTCTTTGCGGGACGGCACTGGGCGACGCAAGTATATCCACTCGTCAGGGACGTCATTCATAGCAGCGAAAGGCATCGCCCGTCAGCGCCGGCGTAATCGCACGAGTCGCTCCACGGATATGGGGTCGGTAACCGGCCACCACCTACCCACGGGTATGCGACACTCAAGTGCCTCGCCGGGTCAGCGCACAGATGTCAGGGAACACGTCGGTGCGCCACCTGGGCCCACAGAACAGATCGTAGTGACCGCACCGGCGCACTGTCACATGCCGTTTGTCGCGTGCGGCGATGCTTCGACACAGATCGTGCGCAGCCTGGGTCTGGCCGCGCGCGGAAATGGCGTCCCGCTCGCCCTCGATCGTCAGCAACGCGGTAGTGCGGATATCCTGCGGTCGCACCGCCTGCCCCTGGATGCGCCAATTGCCGCGCGCCAGACGGAACTCGTGAAATACGACCTGGACGGTGTCCAGATAGAACTCGGCGGCCAAGTCGAGCAAGGCGAGATGCGCTTCGTAGATGCGCCGGTGCATCTCGGCAAGTTCGACCTCGCCCTGCACGAGATCCAGGAAGTAGTCCCGCTGGACCTCCACCAGACGGCACGGCTGTGCCCCCAAGAGGCCGGCCATTTGAAGAAAGCTCGGGTACACCTTGCGACCAGCGCCGGGGTAGGGATGGGGTACCGTCTGGATCAGGTGCCATTGAAACCACGCCAGAGGGTGGCGCGCAACCAGCCGGTCGATCACCGAGGGGTTGCGGCGGGCATCGATCGGTCCTCCCATCAGGATTAGACTCGCCGGGGTCGGCTCACCCGCACTCGCCAACAACGAAATCGCTGCCAGGGCCGGCACCGTGGCCTGGCAAACGGCAAGGACGTGCAGCGGCTCCGCCCCAATCCAGCGAATAAAGGTTTGCAGCTGGGCTACATAGTCATCAAGGTGAAACGGCCCCTCGGCAAGCGGAACGCCGCGCGCGTCTTTCCAGT
This sequence comes from Cupriavidus sp. NPDC089707, assembly GCF_044748965.1. Lineage (NCBI taxonomy): Bacteria > Pseudomonadati > Pseudomonadota > Betaproteobacteria > Burkholderiales > Burkholderiaceae > Cupriavidus > Cupriavidus sp. NPDC089707. The sequence goes on along the minus strand of NZ_JBIVHB010000014.1, from coordinate 83,461 downwards.
CCGTCACATACACGACGTGCTCGGGCAGCAATGCGTGCACCACGTCACGGAGCATGACGGCGTGATGCCCCGCCAGCGGCGCGCAGACCAGTACCGTTGGTGTCGGCCGCCGGGTGGTGGCGTCAAGCTCGACTGCATCGTGGGCGAAACGCAGCAGGCGGCAGAACGGCTTCTCCAACACGACCTGTTCAACCACGGGAATGGCGTGGCCATCGTGCTCGATGGCGGCGATACCAAACGTAGGCTTCTCCCAGGTTTTCCCGAGCCGGTACAAGATGTCATAGCCAGCGGCGAAGTACGCGGCGCCCGGGACTCGTACCAGGGGGCTGTCAGGAGCAACCAACGACTTTGCCGCATTCGCCGCCCACGCGGTGAACGGCGCAAGGAGTGCGCGCTGATACTCGGCAAGCTGATACAGCATGCGGCCTCCGAAGAATGCCAAACGCGCATGATCCTTTGCTGCCAGGAGGCTTGCTCCCGATCACGACGTGGCATGCAGCCGACCTGACCGGCTGGCTCTGGCAGTGGCAACAATGCCAGTGCGCCAGGGTAAGCCAGGTTTTCACTATACGTCGGCTGGGCATTGCTGCAACACCTCCAAGCATGCCGGCAGGCAGAGGTGGCGCCGTTTGTTCGCTTCGGCCGGATAGGCAACGAAATGGAATTGCGGTCGACGGACAGCGGCGGCAACCACGTTATTCTGACTTGGTCGATGCATGATGCATGACACCTGTGGCTCGTTGAGCCCGGTGTGCCAGACCCAAACCGCACCGGGCGTTGATCGATGCGGACAGGCGTCGCTACGATAGCAAACTGCCGGGATGGGCTGCAGCCTCCGCCTTGTGCGGCATTAGCGGATCTTGCCAAAGCCATCAGCCGCCCAGCGGGCGGCACTATCGCGCGTCAGGCGAAAGTCGGGCGGTACCTTGACGGTTGCAATCACTTCACCGAAGGGATCCGCGGCCGTGAGCGTACCGAAGGGCTCTAATTCATCTGGCGTGACGACAAGCTTGACGGTCACGGTTCCGGAATCGGTTTCGAGATTGCACTGCTTGTTGAGTTGAGCGTGCAGTTGCTGCTCATGCCGTCGGATGACTTCCGCGGCAGTCTTGACCAGCACCTGGTGGGCCGTGGCATCGAGCGGCTTCGGATCGACCTTGTTTCGACCCATGGTCCAGGGACCGACAAGTGCGGGCTCGGCGCTGCCATCCCGGATCATCTCGACGGCCCAGCCATCGCCATCCTCGTTCTTGATAATCCGGGCAGTCCAGCCCTTGTCTCGCCAAAGTCGGGGCTCGTGGATTGCAGAGGCTTCGTGCTCCAAAAGAGAGTCGTCGGTGTGGTGCATAAATCTCGTCGCACTGGTCGTGGAACCAATAAGCTGTGCCTCATCCACTATGACCCAGGCGGAATAAGCGGTTGATCGATGCCGGTGCGATTTGCTGAAGACAATTGGCTCGATGCACGGTTCCGCTGAGCGTTAGGCTGGGCGCAAGCTGTGCGCCCATGTTCCGTCATCGACCGGCTGCCGAAGTACCGTACCAGCCGAGGCAACGATTACGCCGAAACTTCGGGTGTCGCTACGGTCGGAACCACCTTCTTTGCGGGAGTCCGCTTCTTCGTCACGGCTTTCACTGCGGCCTTCTTCGGCGCAGCTTTTGCGGAGGCTTTGCTACCGGCCACAGCCTTTTTCGGGGCCGCCTTCGTGGCGGCTGTTTTACCTGTGGCTTTCTTGGCGCCCGCAGCCTTTGCCTTCTTCGCCGCCAGCTTGTCTTTTGCGGCTTGCTTCTCGAAGCGCAGCGCGGACCTTGCGGCGTCCACCGCCTGTGCAACTTCGCTCTTTGCCGCCTCGATGGCCTTCTTCGTGTCAGCGCGCAGCTTCAGCAAGCGCTTTTTCGCTGCCTGAGCCTCACGTGCGAGCACGCTGGCCTTTTTCGTTGGCACGGCCACCTTCTTTGCGGCAGGCTTGTTCTTCGAAACTGCCCTGACCTTCGTTGCTTTCGTTGCAGCGACCATTGTCGATTACCCGTTAATTGTGAAGCGCGGAGTATAACCGTAACGTGTGCCTGCCTAATAGAGGTCTATCTCTTCTTTGCATCCGCATGTCGATAACGAAGTGCAAGCCATTGCCGGCGATCCGCTTCCGCCAGGGTGGGACGGATGCGCGGCGGCAACGCCGTCCCCACGCCCATGATGTCGACCTTGGCGAGTTCGTGCGCGCTGCCTACGCCGTGACACGCTCGGATTTCGGGCTCATGCGGTACGGCGCCACCACATCTTTGCAACGATCGGGCATGCGTTGGCCCCGCGTTGCTTACGATTTCGCTGACGGCTTCGGTTTCCGGTCCACCATGCCCGCCGCAGCCACGGCACGCGCGCCCAGCACCGGCACGTCTTCGTGCCGCCAGGCACCCAGGTTGGCCCGTTCCACGACCAGGTCCCGGAAGCGCTGCGCAGCCGGCCGCGGCGTGACCTCGCCATTCCAGACCACGACCACCGGCTCCACGTGGCTGCACAGGTCGAAGCGGAGGATTCGTGCAACCTTGGCCTCGCAGAGCTGCGCGGCGATCCGCTCGGGGAAGACTGCCAGGTAATGTCCCGTCTGCATCAGGCTTGCGGTCGCGGCAACATCGCTCGTGCGGATGCCCGATGCCGGCGGCGCGACGCCAAAGGCGTGGAAGGCCGTGTGAAGCAGGTGGAGCATGCGCGATCCGGCTGCTGGTATGCACCACCGCTCGGATGACAAGGCCTGTGCCGCGATCTTGCGGCGCGCCAGCAGCGGGTGGTCGCGGCTGGCCACGATGACAACATTCTGGGCTGGCACCACGGGCGTGGTCCGCAATGCCGGCCGAGACAGGCGAGGATCGTCGTAGGCGAACAGCAGGTCGAGCGAGCCGTCGATCAGTTGCTCCGTCAGTTCGCCGATGCCGCCCTCGATCACGCTGATTTCCACGCGCGGATTGTCGCGATGGAAATCGGTCATCGCCTGCGCCAGCAGCGGCTGCACCGAGATCGTACGAAAGGCAATGCGCAATTCGCCCTGGCTGCCCGCACGCACCGCGTGCAGCGATTCCGCCAGTCGCTCGAACTGCGCCAGCATCACCTTGGCGTGCGCCGCCATCTCGCGGCCTGGCTCGGTCAGCACCAGGCCGCGTCGGCCTCTGGCGTAGAGCGGCGTGCCGACAATGTCCTCGATTTCCCCCAAAGCCTTCGACACTGCAGCCGGACTGACATGCAGGCGCTCAGCCACCGCCGCGGCCGTACCCGCTTCGCTGAGTGCGAGGACGAGGCGGAGATGACGCAGTTTCAGGCGGCCAAGCATGGACTGTGCGGATTCCCGGACGGCGCGGGCAGGATCATTCGACATGGGTGAACGACAAATATCGGTGGGTTAGCGGCATTCTAAGAGTTAACCGTTTGGTTGACATACCAAGACTTTTATTCGCTTTTGGTAGAGACACCGCTCCCTTATAGTCGGCGCCATTCCATCAATACAAACGAGGCGGAAGACCTCAGGAGGAGGACCGATGATCACATCGAACACTTTTGCCAGGATCGCACGTGGGGTGATGGCTGGCGCCATGGTGGGCACCATGCTTGTTGCGACGAATCCCGCCGCCGCCGCGGCCTGGCCGGATCGGCCGCTGAGGCTGGTCGTGCCGTTTCCCGCCGGGGGCTCCTACGACATCGTGGGCCGCACCCTGGCCCGCAAGCTGGAACAGCGGCTCGGGCAGCCGGTCGTGGTAGAGAACATCGCCGGCGGCGCCACCGTGCCGGGCGTGATGTCGGTACTGAAGGACAAGGCCGACGGCAATACCCTGCTGCTCGCGAGCGACGGCACGCTGAACATCAATCCGCATACCGTCAAGGGATTGCGCTACAACCCCGACCGGGATTTCACGCCCGTCACCATCGTGAACACCGTGCCGCATTGGATCGTCACGCGGGTGGACCGCAAGCAGATGAACCTGACCGAACTCAGGGACTACATCGTCAAGCACCCGGGCAGGGTCTCGATCAGCATCAATGCGGTCGCCGGCGCGGCGCATCTCGGCCTTGCGGACTGGAAGCGCCGTAACGGCCTGGACTTCACCATCGTGCCGTATCGCGGCTCTCCGCCAGCCATGTCGGACCTGATCGGCGGCCAGACCGATGCCCATGTGGATGTCATCGGCTCCTCCATCAGCTACGTCGGTGACGGCAAGGTCAAGCCGCTGGCAGTGCTGCAAACGGCGACCGTCGCGCAATTCCCCAAGCTGGAGCGGCAGGCCGCTGACGGCAAGGAAGCCCTGCTCATTCGCGCCAACCTGGCGCTCGTCGCCAAGGCCGGCACACCCGATGCCATCGTGGAGCGGCTGTACCGGGAGGTGCGCGCCAGCGTGCAGGAGCCTGATTTTATCGAACGGCTCCAGTCGCTCGCCTACGAACCGGTCCTCACCACCCCCGCTGAGAGCCGGCGCCTGATCCAGGCCGAGACCGTGCGCTACGGCGCCATCGCTCGCACGGTCAATCTCGAATCCAACTGACATGACGTCCGACACCTTTCCTGGAGCCCGCTAATGCGTTTCGTCATCGCCCTGATGCGGCATGAGACCAATACCTTCTCGCCGATTCCGACGCCGCTCTCCGCCTTCAGCCGCGGCAGCAGCACCGATGGCCCGTTATATGGCGACGACGCAGTGCGCGCCTGCCAGGGCACCAACAGTGCCGCGGCGGCGTTCATGGATCTGGTCGTCGCGCAGGGCGACGACTTCGTGATGCCGCTGATGGCCAATGCCGTACCGAGCGGGGTGGTGACGCGGGAAGCCTTCGAATCGATGTCGACCACCATTGTCGAAGCGGTGCGAGCAGGCTGCGACGCCGTCATGCTCGACCTGCACGGCGCCATGGTGGCCGAAGGCCTTGCGGATGCCGAAGGCGAGCTGCTTGCGCGGATCCGCGCCGCCGCGCCGGAGGTACCGATCGCGGTATCGCTCGATTTCCATGCCAACTTCAGCAAGGCACTGGTGGAAAACGCGACGGTCATTGCCGGCTACCGGACCTACCCGCACGTCGACGTGTACGAGACCGGGGCGCGCGCGGCGCACACGCTGATGGCGGCGCTTCGCGGCGAAGTCCGCCCGGTCATGCTGTGGCGCACGCTGCCGATGCTGACCCACATGCTGCGCCAGACGCCGCGCGAGCAGCCGATGAAGGACATCATGGATCGGGCCATCGCCGCGGAGCGCGACGGCGAGGTGTTGAACGTCTCGATCTTTGGCGGCTTTCCGCTTGCGGATATTCCACATGTCGGCCTGACGGTGGTCGTGGTAGCCGATGCGGCCCATGCCGACGCGGGCGCGCAGTTGCTCGACGAACTCAGCGCCGCCGCCTGGGAGCGCCGCGCCGACTTCGTGTTCCCACTCGAACCCATGGAAACGTCCATTGCGCGCGCACGCGATGCCGAAGCGGGCCCCGTGATCCTCGTCGATCACGGCGACAACTGCGGCGCGGGCGGTCCGACCGACGAGATGACGGTCCTTGGTGAAGTGCTGCGGCAGGGGCTGAAGGATGTTGTCGCCGGCCCCTTCTGGGATCCGGGTGCCGTGGCACGCATGATCGAGGCGGGTGTCGGCAAGACCGTGACGGTCGACGTCGGCGGAAAGACCGACATGCCTGCGCTCGGCCTCAAGGGCAAGCCGCTGCGCCTGACCGGACAGGTTCGTTGCATCACCGATGGCGCCTACCAGGTCACTGGGCCGATGTTCACCGGCATGCGGCTCAGCCTGGGCCGGACAGCGGTGCTTGACGTGGACGGCACGCTGGTCGTGGTCTGCGAGAAGCCGCAGGAGCCATTCGATATGGGCGTCTTCACCCACGCCGGGATCGACCTGTCGCGCCGCAAGTATGTCCTGATCAAGTCGCGCCAGCATTTCCGCGCCGGCTTCGAGCCCATCGCGAGGGACATCGTGTTGGTGGCCGGCCCTGGCGTCTGCAGCTCGGACTACAGCCAGTTTCCCTTCCGCAACTTGCGCCGTCCCATCTATCCGCTGGACGAACACGCCGCGATCCAGCCGGTCTGACCATCAAAGTATTCTTGCTTCCAGAAAGGAGACACCATGCCGGTCCGATTCGCACTGCGCAAGCTCGCAGTCGGCATTTCCCTTGCCTTAGGCATCGGCGCCTTGCCGGCCACCGCGCTCGCGGCCCCAACCGATGCCCCGCTGCGCATCGTGGTTGGATTCGCGCCTGGCGGCGCCCTTGACATCTTTGCCCGCGCGCTGGCGGAGAAGCTGCGCGTCTCCCTCGACACGCCGGTGCTGGTGGAAAATCGTCCGGGCGCTTCAGCTCGGCTGGCGCTGGACAACGTCCGGCGCTCGCCCGCTGATGGCAAGACGTTGCTGATTTCGCCGGCGCCGCCGTTCACGATCTTCCCGCTGACCTACAAGCAACTGCCCTACGACCCGGACAAGGATCTGGTCCCTGTCGCCTACCTTGCAGATGTGCCGTTGGTGGCATCGACCAGCGTCAGCCAGCCGTACCGGACCATGCAGGAATACCTGGCGTGGGTGAAGCGCGATCCCTCGAGAGGCGGCGTCGGACTGGTGACTCTCGGCGGCAGCATTCATTTCGGCGTCGTCACCCTCAGCAAGGAAATCGGGGTGCCGCTGACGCCCACGGCGTACCGGGGCGTGGTGATGATGCTGACCGACGAAATCGGTGGCACGCTACCCATTGGCATCGACGCCATTGCCGGGCAGATGGAGCTGTATCGCGCCGGCAAGATCCGCTTCCTCGGCGTTACCGGCACCCGGCGCTCATCATTACTGCCTGACGTGCCGACGCTGGCGGAAGCCGGCGCCCCCGGCTTCGAGACCGCCTCCGGCTGGTATTCGGCGTTCGTGCCGGCGGGCACGCCGCCCGCCACCGTTGCCCGGTTGGAGAAAGCGCTGCTGGAGGCGGTTCGTGCGCGCGACATCCGCGACAAGATGGCGACGCTGGGCATGGAACTGAATGGCCAGCCGGCGACGGCACTGCGCCAGACGATCCAGGACCAGCGGGCGCGGTGGAAGCCTGTGATCATGGCCTCCGGGTTCACGGCGACCGAATAGTTGTATCGCCGCAAGCGGCGCGCGCCCTGCTCCGGGGCGCGCATCACTTTACTGCGCCGACAAGCCCCCATCCACCCCGATGCTCTGGCCGTGGATATAGCGTCCGGCCGGCGCCGCCAGCAGCACGGCCAGCCCCGCCACATCCTCCGCCTCGCCGATGCGCCGCATCGGCACGCCCGCGGCCAGCCGCGCTTCGCGTTCGGGGTCGCCCCACAGGGCATCGCGCGAGAATTCCGTGCGCACCGGGCCCGGATTGATCGCATTGACGTTGATGCCGGACGGGCCAAGCTCCAGCGCAAGGCTGCGCATGGCCTGGTCGATCGCTGCCTTGGTCACGCTGTACAAGCCAAGGAAGGCCGAACCGCGCTTCGCCGCGATGCTCGACATGAAAGTGATCGAACCATCGCGGCGCTCCGCCATCTGCGGCGCCAGTGCATTCACCAGCATCAGGTTGCCGCGTACGTTGCCGGCCATGGCCGCCTCGAACACATCGGGGCCTTGCGCCAGCATGGAACCCGGCGTGGCGCCAGCTGCCGCATTGAGGACCAGCGCATCGACCCGGCCGTAGGCGGCCAGCGCCTGCTCGGCGAAGGCGCGCACGCTGTCGACGTCGGCAATGTCACAGGCGATGCCGGTGGCGCGGATGCCTTCCGCTTCCAGCTGTGCGGCGACGGAGCGTGCGGCTTCGCCGTCGCGTCCCGATACCACCACTGCTGCGCCGGCGCTGCCCAGCGCCTGCGCCATGACCAGGCCCATGCCGCGGGTGGATCCGGTAACCACGGCAACGCGGCCGTTCAAATCGAAAAGGTTTTGCACGGCGGGTGACTCCTTAAGGTGACGGTTGGGATGTATTGGATATATAGATGATGATCGACATCTATTGAATAAAGTATGAGCATCATCTAAACTGCGGTCAAGGCAGAAATCCGAGGAGTCCTGCACATGGCACGCGCATCACGCGAACAAGCCGACAAGAACCGCGAAGCGATCGAGCAAACGTCGTCGCGGCTGTTCCGCGAGCGCGGACTGAACGGCGTCAGCGTCGCCGAGCTGATGGCCGGCGCCGGCCTGACGCACGGCGGCTTTTATGGCCACTTTGCGTCCAAGGATGCGCTGGCCGCGCAGGCCTGCAAGCGCGCGTTTGAAGAATCCGCCGCGCGCTGGGAGCGCCGCCTGGCGCGCGCCGGTAGCGACCGGCATGCCATGCTGGCCAGCCTGGTCGAGCCTTACCTGACGGCTGCGCACTGCGCCAACCCTGGCGCCGGCTGTGCTGCCGCTTCGCTGGCGGTGGACGTAGCACGCGAGCCCGCAGACAAGCCGGTGCGGCAGGCTTTCCTGGACGGCTTCAAGGTGCTGGTCGGTGACATGGCGAAGACCGTAGCCAGCGATGAACCGCAGGTACGCGAGGAAGAAGCGTTGGTCCGCATGGCCATGCTGGTCGGGGCGCTGACGCTGGCGCGCGCAACCGAGGGCGATCCGATCTCCGACGCCATGCTCGAGGCCGTCCGCAGCCGTTTGCTGGGCAGTTCCGCCTAGCCCAGATCCCGCTCTTTCAACCACGTGCCGGGACTTGCCCCTGGCCCCTCCGGGCCGGCGGACCGGCCCCCTTTCGCCTGTCGCCACCCCAACCGAGGCCAGAGACAACCAATGTTCGCGCAAGCCTTATCCAGCCGGCTCGACCGGCGCGGCGTCCACTACGCGTGGGTGATCGCCGCCCTTACCTTCCTGGTGATGCTTGCCACCTCGGCCGCGCTCGGCCTGCCCGGCGCGTTCCTGTCGCCGCTGACGCGAGAGATGGGTTGGAACACCGACGAGGTCTCGTCAATCCTCGCCTTCCGCTTTGCGCTGTTCGGGCTGATGGCTCCATTTTCAGCCATCCTGATGGAGCGCTTCGGCGTGCGCAACGTGGTCTGCGTGGCGCTGGCGCTGATCGCAGGCGGCATGGCGCTGGCAACGGTGTCGACCGAGCTGTGGCAGCTCTTCTTCGCATGGGGGCTGATGCTGGGTGTCGGCTCCGGGCTGACCGCGCTGGTGCTGGCTGCCGTGATCGCCAACCGCTGGTTCAGCGCGCGGCGGGGGCTGGTTATCGGCGTCCTGACCGCCAGCTCGGCCACGGGGCAGCTCGCGTTCCTGCCGGTGGCGGCCTGGTTGATCGAGCATATGGGCTGGCGCGTCGCCGTGCTGCCCGTGCTGGCCGCGTGCGCATTACTGGCAGCGCTGGTGCTGGGCCTGATGCGCAATCGCCCCGCCGACGTGGGCCTGGCGGCGTTCGGCGAAGTCCCGGCCGCGACGCCGGTGCAGCCGCCGGCGCCCCCGGCACCGCTGACGCTGCGCGGTCCCTTCGTGGTGTTGCGCGACGCCGCGCGCACGCAAGCCTTCTGGATCCTGGCCGGCACCTTTTTCATCTGCGGCCTGAGCACCAACGGCCTGATCCAGACGCACTTCATCGCGCTCTGCGGCGACTTCGGCATGGGCCCGGTACCGGCGGCGTCGGCACTGGCGATGATGGGCGCCTTCGACTTCGTCGGCACGATCCTGTCGGGCTGGCTGTCGGACCGCTATGACAGCCGCAAGCTGCTGTTCTGGTACTACGCGCTGCGCGGCCTGTCGCTGTTCTGGTTGCCGCATTCGACCTTCACTCTGTACGGCTTGTCGATCTTTGCCATGTTCTACGGGCTGGACTGGATCGCCACCGTGCCGCCGACGGTCAAGCTGGCCGCAACCACCTTCGGGCGCGAGCGCGCGCCGATGGTGTTCGGCTGGATCTTCGCGGCCCACCAGATCGGCGCGGCCGTGGCGGCGTTCGGCGCGGGGATGACCCGCACGCTGCTGCTGACCTACACGCCGGCGCTGTATGCAGCCGGCGCGGCCTGCCTGGTCGCGGCACTGCTGGCGCTAGCGGCCAGCCGCAAGCGCGCAGCCGGTGTTGCGGAGCCGGCACGCGCATGAGCCTGAGCGGAATCGGCAGCGCAACCAATGATGCAGGGCGAGCCGAAATCGCCAGATTGCGGTCCGATCCCGACGAAAGTTTGCCCGACTCCACGCGCCAGTGTTTTTCTTTTGACTTGTCAATTGATAAACTTCGCGTCGCGCATGGTGCGGGGTGTTCATAGAACGCCGTGCGCTCGGCGGCATGCGGTCCTGGCTCGGCGCGCCGACCTAAAACCATCAATAAAAACCGGATAGCCAGGCAGCGCCCGCGCGGGGCTTCCGCGCAGGCGCTGGTCCATTCCGGATTGACGGTGATCTTCGCGCGCGGGCGGACTCAGAACTTGGGGATGCGCAGCGTCTTGCTGACCATCAGCGTGCCCGACAGCGCGAACAGCAGCGCGAGCGGATGCAGCACGGCAGGCCCCAGCACCCAGGCGCCGCCAGGCAGGTCGCCGCCCAACTGCCCTTGCCAGGCACACCATGCCAGCACGGCGGTCAGCAGCACGCTGGTCGGGATCGGCGTGCCTTCGAAATACGCCACCTTGCCGCTGTCGCTGCCGGCAGCCAGCGTTTCGGCGGTGACGTTGAAGCGCGCCAGCCGGCTCACGCCGCAGCAGACGAAGTAGATCAGGATGGCCAGGTCCCAGCCACCGCGCATGCCGGCGGCAAACGCCAGCGTGGCCGGCCCGACGCCGAACGAGATCACGTCGGCCAGCGAATCGAGCTCGCGACCCAGCGCCGAATGCGCATGGCGCCAGCGCGCGATGCGGCCGTCGAGCACGTCGAAAATAAAGGCCAGCGGCGCCAGCGCCGCGGCCGTATAGAAGTGCGACAGCTGCTGGTCCGCGACGTAGAACATGGCGAAGAACACCGACGCCATGCCGCAGGCCGCATTGCCGAGCGTGAACACGTCGGCAAGCTGCAGCTCGCGCAGCATCGAGAAATGGCGGGGACGCTCGGGCCGTGTGTTCATGCGACGCGCTTACAGAGCCTTGGATACGTGGTGCACATTCGGTGGCGCGGCAAAGGTATCGCCCACCAGGCCACGCCATTGCTGGAATTCGGGCGATTCGCGGAAGTGGACCATGTGGTCTTCCACGGTTTCCCAGTCGACCACCAGCGTGTATTGCTCAGGCTGCTCGATCGAGCGGAACAGCTGCACGGCGTGGCAGCCGCGCGAGCGCAGGAACAGCGGCTTGGCCTGGCTGACGCCCTGTTCGAACTGCTGCTCCATGCCGGGCTTGATGGTGAGTTGGGCGATTTCCTTGATCATGGCGATTCCGGGTGCTTTGGGTTGGAGGCCGGCGCGCGCCGGCGGGTTCCTGCTACCTTAGCACGATCGCGGCGCCACATGCCGCGGAAAGCATTCCGTTACACGGCTCGGCTAGCATCGACGACCTTGCCACTTCGCTGCCAGAGCTACCATGCCAACACGCTCGCGACCACTGTCCGGGGGCCTTTGCGTCCCCGTCCTTGCCGTTCTTCTTTGCCTGCCCGGTGCCGCGCCGGCATTTGGCGCCGTGCAGCCATGCGGCGCGCCGGCGACCGCCATTGCCCAGATCCAGGATGGCGGCGCGTTGTCCGGCCGCACGGTGGAAGTCGAAGCGGTGGTCACCGCGGATTTCAGCGGCGATCGCGGCCTGCGCGGCTTCTTCGTGCAGCAGGCTGACGCCCAACGCCAGCAGCGGCCGGGCATTTCCGAAGGGCTGTTTGTCTATGCGCCGCGGGCAGTGGCGCGCGCGGGCGACGTCGTGCGCCTGTCCGGAAGGGTCGAGGAAAAATTTGGACAAACGCAGCTGACCTTGTCGGATCCGCCGACGGTCTGCGCCAGCGGCATCCCGGTCACGCCGGCAACGCTGACGCTGCCTGCCAGCGATGCCGACCTGCGTGCCCGTGCCGGCATGCTGGTCAGGCTGCCGCAGACGCTGACAGTCAGCGATACCCATGAACTGGCGCGCTACGGCACGCTGGCGCTGAGCCTCGGGCGCCCGCTTGCGCCGACGCAGGTCGCCTTGCCGGGCGCGGCGGCAGCGCAGGCCGCGGCGGCCAATTCGCGCAACCGGCTGCTGCTCGACGATGGCTCGACGCGCCAGTATCCGGAAGTGGTGCCCTACCCGCCGCCGCGGCTTGCCGCCACCCATCCGCTGCGTGTCGGCGACACCGTCAGCGGCGTAGCCGGCGTGCTGGAGAAGCGCCACGGGCAATGGCGCCTGCAGCCGGTGCGCGGCGCGCGGACTCCGACGTTCCAGGCCGCCAATCCGCGCCCGGGCACGCCGGCGCGCCATCCCGCCGCAACGCTGCGGGTGGCGGCATTCAACGTGGAAAACTTCTTCAACGGCGGCAGTAGCGGTCTCGCTTCGGCCGACAACCGTGGCGCGCGGAGCGCCGCGGCGCTGGCCCGGCAGGAGGCCAAGCTGGCGGCCGCACTGCGCGCGCTGGATGCCGACGTGATCGGGCTGATGGAGTTGCAGAACAACGGCTTTGGCCCGGACAGCGCCGTGCGGCAACTGGCGGCGCGGCTCGGGCCCGACTGGCGCGTCGTCGATCCCGGCACGCCCGCGCTCGGGCTCGGTGGCGATGCGATCGCGGTGGGCCTGCTCTACAACGCCCGCGCCACGGAGATCGTCGGCCGTGCCGCCACCACGTGGCTGGGCGCCCGCAGCCGGCAGCCGCTCGCCGCCAGCTTCCGGGCAAAGGCCGGCGGCGCGCCTGTGACGGTGGTGGTCAACCACCTCAAGTCAAAGAACTGCGCGGATGCCGTTGGCCTGCAGGCCGACCAGGGGGATGGACAGGGATGCTGGAATCCCGCGCGCGTGCAGGCAGCCGGCATGCTGGCCGACTGGCTCGATACAGTGCCGACGGGCGCGGGCGTGCTGGTGATCGGCGACCTGAACAGCTATGCCATGGAAGATCCGGTACGCCTGCTGGCACGGCGCGGCTATGCGGACATGGTGGCGAAGCTCGCGGGAGCGCAAGCCTACAGCTACGTCTACAACGGGCAGGCCGGCTACCTCGACCATGTGCTCGCCGATGCCGCTGCCGCAAGGCATGTCGTAGCCGTGCAGGCATGGCATATCAATGCCGACGAGCCGGCGGCGTTCTCGTATGCGCCGGCCCCCGGCGCGCCTTCGGTGCCGGCCTACTACGCCCCCGATGCATACCGTTCCTCCGACCACGACCCGTTGCTGATCGATCTCGCCCTGACCGCCGGAAGGCCCTAGCCAGCGGACACGCGCCGCAACAGCAATCCCCGCGCAAGGTACAGCACTACGAGCAAGTTGGCCGCCGCCAGCCCACCATGCAGCCAGCTCGGATGGACAAAGGCTTCATACAGCTCCAGCGGGATATAGATGCCGCCGGACCAGACGCCGATCCAGTTGCCCCACGCGAGCCCGCGCCATAGTCCGTAAGCCTCGGCGAAGCGCATCAGCGCATAGACCGTCGCCGAGCCGCCGATCGCCCACAAACGCGCGTTGTCGGGATGCGCGAGCAGCGACAGGAAGATGGTGGGATAACGGCTGGCGGGGTTGACGTGCAGGCGCTGGATGATGGCTTCGGCCAGCGCCTGCGCATCACGGTGCAGCAGCGCCGCCAGCCCCAGGCCGGCGACGATCACCAGCAAGCCCTTGGCCGCCTCGAAAATTGCGATGCCCCTCAGGCCCAGTGCGCCCTCGCCCTGCTTTGCCATGCGTGTTCCCCGTCCGGATTGCAGTGACTGCAAAGCCGGTATTGTGCAACAGGGAAACGGCGCCCAGCAGGGCTGCGGCCTCAGCGACCGTAGTCGCGCTCGCGCATCGGCCCGTCGGCGTCGATGCCGCCGCTGGCGGCAAGCGGGCCATCAACGGTCAGCGGTCCGGCAACGGTCAGGTCGCCATTGACCACCATGTCGCCATGCACGGTCAACGGGCCCTTGAACACCTTCAGGTAGCCGCCGCGATACGGCACGGCGCGGGCGCTGACCGGCCCGGTGAAATACGCCGCGGTCAGCGGGCCGCTGGCATAGACGTGGCCGGCGACGGTGAGCGTGCCATGGACCCGAACCGGCCCCTGCACTTGCGCAGATCCGCCGATCGTGATCGAGCCCGACTCATGCGGCTGGGCGCGCGATGTTCCGGCGCCGAACTGCAACGCCAGCGCCAGCGTGGCGCCCAATGCCAGCCGCCATGTCCATGTTGCGGTGTCGAGGCCAAGGGTACGGGGCGTCATGGTGATGGCAATCCTCCATGCAGCGGCGTCGGCCGCTGTTTCCAACTTAGTGCCGATCGCCCCGCCGTGCAAGGCTATGGCACCTGCGGTGCCTCCAGCCTCGCCTTCAGGCGCCTGACGGCCTCCGCGGACTCGGACTGCAGGCGCGAGCGCAGCATCAGGCGATTGATCAGCGCAAAGAGCAGCGTGGGCGACTGGTAGCTGAATTCCCGTTCGAAACGCGTACTTTCCGCCGACGGCGTCAGCGACGGCGTCATGGCCGGCGTGAGCTTATAGGTGATGGTGCCGGCCCGGCGCCCGCCCGGCACCTCGCCCGCGATCGCCCAGATGCGCGGCCGCTGGCTGATCGTGACGGTCCAGATGACCACGGCGCTGCGCTCGCCTGCGACGAAGCTTTCGGCCACGCGCTCGCCGAGCCCCAGCGGATGATCCGTCGCTCCGGCAACCGCGCCCGAGGCGGGATACCACGCTGGCCAGTGCTGCGGCGTGGAAATGTAGTCGAACACCTCGGCCGGCGTCCGGGCGATCACCACTTCATCATGGATGCTGGTGCGGTCGGCCCATGGCAATGGCACCAGCAGCAGCGCCACCGCGAGCGCGGCAAAGATCAATCCCCAGATCGGTTTCCTGAAGCGAAGCATGGCGGCGGAGCCCGGCGCCCGCGGGCCTGTCCCGGGGCGCGCCGGACGCGTGGCGCGATGCTTCCAGTGTAGTGATTCCGCGGCATCGCGCCAGCATCGCCGCGGTCATGGCGCGGCGATGCAGTGCGTCATTGCGCCGGCCCCGGCTGCGCGGCCGCCACCGTCTCCGGCAATGGCCCCCAGCCGCCGCCCAGCCGGCGGACCAGCGACACCGTTGCGGCAGCGCGCAAACCGGCCACTGCATTGGCCTCGCGCTGGGACTGCAGCACGGTGCGGTCGGCATCGATCACGGCCAGGTAGTCGACCGCGCCGGCATCGTAGCGGCTGCGCGAGATCCGCGCCGCGCGGCGCGCGCCGCCCAGCGCGCTGTCCAACGCCCCCGCCTGCTGGCTCAGCCAGCGCACGTCGGCCAGGCTGTCCTCGACTTCACGGAAGGCCACCAGCACGGTCTGCCGGTAGGCGGCAACGCTTTCCTCATGCGCGGCACGGGCGCCGGCCAGGTTGGAACTGTTGCGCCCCCCGTCGAACACCGTCTGCGCGATGGTCGATCCGATCAGCGGACCCAGCATCCACGTGCGCGACGACCACTTGAACAGGTTCGACAGGTCCGCCGATTCAAAGCCAAACAATCCGGTCAGCGTGATGCGCGGGAAGAACGCCGCCTTGGCGACGCCAATGCGGGCATTGGCAGCGGCCATCTGGCGCTCGGCCGCGGCGATGTCCGGGCGCCGCTCCAGCAGCTCGGACGGCAGCCCGGCCGGGATCGCGATCGGCGCGGCATCGAACGGCCGCGCCGGCAGCGAGAACGCCGCGGGCGGCACGCCGGTCAGCACCGCCAGCGCATGCTCCTGGTTGGCGCGGCGGCGCTCGATGCCGGCCAGGTCGGCGCGCGCGGTGCCAAGCTCGGCCTCGGCGCGGGCCGGGTCGAGATCGGTGGTCTCGCCAGCGTCGTAGCGCTTCTTCAGCAGCTTCAGCGCATCCTCGCGCAGCCGGATGGTCGCGTTCAGCAAATCGCGTTCGCTGTCGAGCGTGCGCAGCGCGAAATACGCCTGCGCCACGTCGGCCTGCAGCGCGAGCTGCACCGAGCGGTACAGGTCCTCCGCGGCCTCGCCATCGGCGCGGGCGGCATTGACGCTGGACGCGACGCGGCCGAACAGGTCCAGCTCATAGCTGGCGAAGGCGCGTGCCTTCAGCACGGTCTGCGGCGAGACCCGCGTACCGTCGGGCAGGCCTTGCGACGCGGCCGACGGCTGCGAGCGGGTCGGATCCAGTCCCACGCTGAGCTGCGGGTAGAGATCCGCCTCGGTCGCGCCAGTAAAGGCGCGCGCCTGCTTCAGCCGGGCCGCGGCGATGGCGAGATCCTGGTTGGATTCGCCAGCGGCAACCATCAGGCGATCCAGCTCGGCGTCGCCGAAGATCTTCCACCATTCGCCGCGATGCTGGCCTTCGGCCGGCGTCGCGGTCTTCCATTGCGCGCCTTCGGCCTGCGCGGCCTCGGCTTCCTTGTAGGCCGGCACCGTGGCGGTCTCCGGCACCTTGTAGGTCGGCGCCAGCGAGCAGCCGGCCAGGATCAGCGCGGCGGCAAGGGTGGCGATTCGGGGCAACTGCCTTGTGATGTGGGCAATCATTTTGGGATTTCCTTGACTATTCTGTGCTCTGGCGGGTTCAACGCCACCGAGGTAGCCCCCCCTCTCACGCTCGCGGGAGAGGGGTTGGGGAGAGGGCCGGCGCATGCGCGAAGTGAAGCGCCACAGTACTGCCAGCGCTGCCCTCTCCCCCGCCCCTCTCCCAGAGGGAGAGGGGAGCAAACACGCGCTATTCAGCGGACGCCATCGCCCGGTTTTCCACCGACGCAGACGACTTACGCCGCTCCCCCCGCGTCGCCAGCAAACGCAGCGCCACATAGAACACCGGCGTCAGGAACAGTCCGAAGAAAGTCACGCCGAGCATGCCCGCG
Organism: Cupriavidus sp. NPDC089707; assembly: GCF_044748965.1. Classification (NCBI taxonomy): domain Bacteria; kingdom Pseudomonadati; phylum Pseudomonadota; class Betaproteobacteria; order Burkholderiales; family Burkholderiaceae; genus Cupriavidus; species Cupriavidus sp. NPDC089707. The sequence goes on along the minus strand of NZ_JBIVHB010000014.1, from coordinate 66,635 downwards.
AACACCGCCACGCCCATTGCATGGCGCATTTCCGAGCCGGCACCGCTAGACACCACCAGTGGCACCACGCCCATGATGAAAGCGAACGACGTCATCAGGATCGGGCGCAGCCGCAGGCGGCTGGCTTCGATCGCGGCCTGCACCACGGTGCGGCCGTGATGTTCAAGCTCTCGCGCAAACTCCACGATCAGGATCGCGTTCTTCGCGGATAGCCCCACCAGCACGATGAAACCGATCTGCGTGAAGATGTTGTTGTCGCCTTGCGTCAGCCACACCCCCGTCATCGCCGCCAGCAGGCTCATCGGCACAATCAGGATCACCGCCAGCGGCAGCGTCAGGCTTTCATACTGGGCAGCCAGCACCAGGAACACCAGCAGCACGCACAGCGGGAAAATCCACACACCCGCATTGCCGGCCAGGATGTCCTGGTAGGTCAGCTCGGTCCATTCGAACTTGATGCCCTTCGGCAGCGTTTCCGCGGCGATGCGCTCGGCAGCGGCCTGCGCCTGCCCCGACGAAAAGCCGGGCGCGGGCCCGCCGTTCATGTCGGCGGCGGTAAAGCCGTTGTAGCGCACCACGCTGTCCGGACCGAAGCTCTGCTTCACCTGCACCAGCGACGACAACGGAACCATGTCGCCGGCGGCGTTGCGCGTCTTCAGCTGCAGGATGTCTTCGGCATGGGCGCGGAACGGCGCATCCGCCTGCACCTTGACCTGGTAGGTCCGCCCGAACTTGTTGAAGTCGTTGACGTACGCCGAGCCCAGGTAGGTCTGCAGCGTATCGAACACCTCCGTCACCGGCACGCCCAGCTGCTTGGCCTTGACGCGGTCCAGCTTGACGTCGAGCTGCGGCACGTTGACCTGGTAGTTGCTGAAGATGCCGGTCAGCTCGGGCGTGGCGCGCGCCTTGTTGGCAAACGCATTGGTCGCCTCGAACAGCGCGTCATAGCCCAGCGCCGCACGGTCCTCGATCATCAGCTTGAAGCCACCGATGGTGCCGAGGCCCTGCACGGGCGGCGGCGGGAACACCGCGATAAAGGCATCCTGGATGGCCGCGTACTTCTGGTTGAGGTCCGCGGCAATGGCGGCGCCAGACAACTCGGCGCTCTTGCGCTCGTCAAACGGCTTGAGCGTGGCGAACACGATGCCGGCGCTCGGGCTGTTGGTAAAGCCGTTGATCGACAGGCCCGGGAAAGCCACCGCCGATTCCACGCCCGGATGCTTCAGCGCAATATCGCTCATCTTGCGGATCACGTCCTCGGTGCGGTCCAGCGTGGCGCCGTCAGGCAGCTTGGCGAAGCTCACCAGGTACTGCTTGTCCTGCGCCGGCACGAAGCCCTTGGGCACCAGCTGGAACACACCCCAGGTCAGCGCCAGCATCACCGCATAGACGCCGAACACCGAACCCTTGCGACGGATCACGCCCTTCACGCCACGGCCATAGCTTTCCGCGCTGCGGCCGAAGAAGTTGTTGAAGCGCTTGAAGAAGCCGCCGAACACGCGGTCCATGCCGCGCGACAGCCAGTCCTTGGGCGCGTCATGACTCTTCAGCAGCAGGGCCGACAGTGCCGGCGACAGCGTCAGCGAGTTGAATGCGGAGATGATCGTCGAGATCGAGATCGTCAGCGCGAACTGCTTGTAGAACTGCCCGGTCAGCCCGGTCATGAAGGCCAGCGGCACGAACACGGCGATCAGCGTCAACGCGATGGCGATGATAGGGCCGCTGACTTCGCGCATAGCCTTGTAGGTGGCCTCCTTCGGCGTCAGCCCTTCCTCGATATTGCGCTCGACGTTTTCCACCACCACGATGGCATCGTCAACCACGATACCGATGGCCAGCACCAGGCCGAACAGCGACAGCGCGTTGATCGAGAAGCCGAACGCATGCATCAGCCCGAAGGTACCGACGATCGACACCGGCACCGCCAGCAGCGGGATGATCGACGCGCGCCACGTCTGCAGGAACAGGATCACCACCAGCACCACCAGCGCAATGGCCTCGAACAGCGTATGCGTCACCGCCTCGATCGAGTGGCGCACGAACTGCGTGGGGTCATAGACGATGCTGTAGTCGATGCCGTCCGGGAAGTTCTGCTTCAGCTCTTCCATGGTCTTGCGCACGTCATCCGAGATCTGGATGGCGTTGGAGCCCGGCGCCTGGAAGATCGGGATCGCCACTGCCGGCTTGTTGTCCAGCAGCGAGCGCAGCGCATATTCGGATGCGCCCAGCTCGATGCGGGCAACATCCTTCAGGTAGGTCACGGCGCCGTCGGCCGAGGTGCGCACGACGATATCGCCGAACTCTTCCACCGTGCCCAGGCGGCCCTGCGCATTGACCGACAGCTGCAAGTCAGCGCCCGGCAGCGACGGCGACTGACCGATCACGCCGGCCGCCACCTGCACGTTCTGCTCGCGGATGGCCTTGATGACGTCGCTGGTGGCGAGCTGGCGCTCGGCCATCTTCTCGGGGTTGAGCCACACGCGCATGGCGTAGTCGCCCGAGCCGAACAGCTGCACCTGGCCCACGCCCTGGATCCGCGCCAGGCGGTCCTTGACGTTGATCACCGCGTAGTTGCGCAGGTACGTCATGTCGTAGCGGTCGTTGGGCGAGACCAGGTGGACCACCATGGTCAGGTCCGGCGAGCTCTTGACGGTGGTGATGCCCAGCCGGCGCACGTCTTCCGGCAGGCGCGGCTCGGCCTGCGAGACGCGGTTCTGCACCAGCTGCTGCGCCTTGTCCGGGTCGGTGCCCAGCTTGAAGGTCACGGTCAGCGTGAGCAGGCCATCGCTGTTGGACTGCGACGACATGTACAGCATGTCCTCGACGCCGTTGATCTGCTCCTCCAGCGGCGAAGCCACGGTTTCGGCGATCACCTTGGGGTTGGCGCCCGGGTACTGCGCGCGCACCACCACTGACGGCGGCACCACTTCCGGGTACTCCGAGATCGGCAACTTGAACATCGAGATGGCGCCAATCAGGAAGATCAGCACCGACAGCACCCCCGCGAAGATGGGGCGGTCGATAAAGAATTTAGAGAGATTCATCTTGGTCTCTGCCTGCGTTGGCTTGCTTTGGCGTAGCGCGCCCCCTGGCGGCCCGCCATGGCGGGCGCCATCCACATCTACGGGGGAGCGCTAGAGGTTTTCTGCTGTCGGTAGGCGGATCAGCTCACCGGCTTGGCGTCCGCATCGGCTTTCTCGGCAGCGGCCTGCTTGCGGTCAGGCGCTGCCTGGCGCGGCTCCAGCTCGCTGCGGTAGGCCATGGCCACCGCCTTGGGCTGCACCGTATCGCCCGGCCGCACCCGCTGCAGGCCGTTGACGACGATGCTCTCGCCCGGCTTCAGCCCCTTGCGGATCACGCGCAGCCCTTCATAGTTGGGCCCGAGCTCGACTTCGCGATAGACCAGCTTGTTGGCCTTGTCGACCACCAGCACGAACTTCTTGCCCTGGTCGGTGCCGACGGCACGGTCGTTCACCAGCACCGCCGCATGCGGCGCGCCGCCGCCCATCTTGACCTTGGCATACAGGCCCGGCAGCAGGCGGCCGTCGTCGTTGTCGAACACGGCGCGCACGCGGATGGTGCCGCTGCGCGTATCGAGCCGGTTGTCGACCGACTGGATCTTGCCCTGGTGCGGATGACCGTCTTCATTGGCCAGGCCGAGGTAGACCGGCAGGTTGGCCTGCCCGCCGCCGGCACCGGGAGCGGTGTAGCGCAGGTAGCTCTGCTCGTCGATCTCAAAGCTCGCGTACATTGGCGACACCGACACCACCGTGGTCAGCGGCGGCGTCGCCACGCCCGGGGCCACGAGGTTGCCCACCGTGATCTCCGCGCGCGATACGCGGCCAGACACTGGCGCGGTGATGCGCGTATAGGCCAGGTTCAGGCGCGCGGTTTCCAGCTGCGCTTGCGCGGCGCGCACGTTGGCGCTGGTTTCGCGCGCGGCGTGGATGCGCTCGTCGAACTCGCGGCGCGAGATGGCGTTGTCGTCCAGCAGCCGCTGTGCGCGTTCGCCCTCGCTCTTGGCGTGCGCGGCGCGAACCTGCGCGGCGCCCAGCGCGGCCTCGGCGCGTGCGACTTCCGCCGCGTAGGGGCGCGGGTCGATCGTGAAGAGCGGATCGCCCTTCTTCACCAGCGCGCCCTCGCGGAAATGGACGGCATCGATGGTGCCGCCCACGCGCGGGCGGATCTCCACGCGGTCTACCGCCTCCAGGCGGCCGGAAAACTCGTCCCACTCCGTGATGGTCTGACCCACCGCGGCGGCCACTTCGATCGACGGGGCCGGCGGCGGGGTGTTGGCATGGGCCTCGCCGCTGTGCCACGGGCGCAGGACCGAACCGGCCACGCCGGCACCGAGCACCACGACGATGGCAAGGGCAATCAGGGTACGTCGCTTCTGCTGCTGCATTTCTCAAACTCCTGTTCGGGTTTTCTTCAACCGGAAAAGCAAATGGCCGAACGCCGCCTGCCGGTCCGCGAAAGGCGGATCGGAACCGATTCAGATTGGATGGTCGGACTTAGGGCCGCCCATGCCAACGGCGGACCTGGCTCTGGCCGATACAGAGCCGGCTGGCGATTGGCTGGAGCGGCTCAGCCGGCGGGCTTGGCTCCAGGCCGGCTGGCGCCTGCATTTGCAAATGCGCCAGCCTGGCGTTCGGTCAGGGGTGAGGTATCGTCGGTCGCAGCCAGACATCGCTGCAAGAACCGCGCACCTTCGTCGACCCATGCCTGACACGCGTCATGGGCCTCTTCCACGCCGTCGCCACAGGCGCCGGGCATGATCATGGCCTGGGCCGGCACACCGGCCTTGCCCAGCCGCTGCGCGAAGGCCTCGCCTTCGGCACGCAGCGTATCCTGTTCCGCGACCTGGACCAGTGTGGGCGGCAGCCCGGCCAGGCGCGAGGCCATCGCCGGCGCGGCATAGGGATGCACGCTGTCCGCCGGCGTCGGCAAGTAATCGCGATAGTTGCAGGCCATGCGCCGCAACGTTTCCATCAGCACCTGCCCGCTGCCGAAGCCCGCGCACGACGCATGCTGCAGGCACGGGTCGGTCACCGGGCGGATCAGCCACTGGCCGCGCGGCTGCGCGGTGCCGCGGTCGCGCAGCATCTGCGCCAGCGCGATCGCCAGGTTGCCGCCGGCTTCCTCGCCCACCAATGCGAAGCGGGTCTTGTCCAGCTTCAGGCGCCGGGCATTGCGCAGCACCCACTGCACCGTGCTGTGCGCGTCTTCGGGCGCAGCCGGGAACGGGTTTTCGGGCGCCAGCGAATAGGCCGGCGTCACCACCACGGCCGGCACCGCCCTGGCCAGGTCCTGCACCAGCTTGCGCGCATGCTCCAGGCCGCCATCGACAAAGCCGCCGGCATGCAGGTACACCAGCCACGGCAACCACGTGGCCGCCTCGGCGCCCGGCGCGGGATAGCCGGGCGGGTAGCACACGCACACCGCAATCTCGCGGCCGTCGCTCGTTACCGTATGCTCGGCCACGCGCGCCTCGCCCTGGCCGGTGGCGGCGGGAGCGGCATTCTGGCGTTGGCCTGGCTTGTTTGGCATGGCGTCCGGCGCACGGGAAAAACAATGCGCTTGAGTGTTGCGATGCAACGAATTATGGTGATTGACGAGGATGGGATAAAGCGAGAGATCGCCAATGCACTGTTCCGGGATTGGAATAATCGGGAGCATTGCAGCGGAACGCCGGAATGACCGAAACCCCACGCGTGACAAGGTCATCGAAAATGTGATTCACTCCGGCTCTTGGCACGCATGGCGATCCGCGACGCTGCTTCTCTGCTTTATTCGTTGCGGGCGCTGCATGCCCTGACAAACCCACGCCGGCCCCGCGCCCCCGCGCACCCGGCGCCAGCCAGCCGGCAGCACTCCCCCAATCACAACAACCAGCCACGCCGTGCGCGTCACGAGCGCGCGCGGCACGCCGTTCGGATCTATCGTCGGAACCTCATCATGGACCGTCTCGTATCAATGCAGGCATTCACACGGGTCGTGGACGTCGGCAGCTTTGCGCGCGCCGCCGAATCGCTGGACCTGCCCAAGGCCACGCTGACCCGCCTGATCCAGAACCTGGAGACGCACCTCGGCGTCAAGCTGCTGCACCGGACCACGCGCCGCATCAGCGTGACCAACGACGGCGCGGCCTACTACGAACGCTGCGTGCGCATCCTGGCGGACGTGGAAGAAGCCGAGCAGTCGCTCACGCGGCAGAACAATTCGCCGCGCGGCACATTGTCGGTCGACACCACAGCGCCACTGGCCAACATGGTCCTCGTCCCTGCATTGAATGATTTCCTGCAGGCCTACCCCGACCTGAAGCTCGAGCTGACCATCAACGGCAAGCCCATCGACCTGCTGCAGGAAGGTGTCGACGTGGTGTTGCGCGTGGGGATTCCGCTGGACGAATCGATGGTGGCCCGCCGCATCGGCCACGTAAAGCTGGCGTTCTACGCCTCGCCGATCTACCTGAACCGCGCCGGCACGCCGCGCGACCTGGCCGAGCTCGCGCAGCACAAGGCAGTGAACTACCTGTCCAACCGTAACGGGCGCGAGATGCCGTGGCCGATGGCGCGCGGCATGGAACGCGGCGAGGTGCTGCTGCCTTCGGCGATTTCGACCAACGATGCCGAGGTCTACGTGGGCTGCACGCTGGAGGGCCATGGCGTCGCCCGCATCTCGCGCGCGATGGCCGATCCTTACGTGGCCAGCGGCCGGCTGGTGGAGATCCTGGCCGACTGGCAGACCGACGAGCTGCCGATCTCGGCGATGTATCCGCAGAACCGGCACCTTTCGGCCAAGGTGCGGGTGTTCGTCAACTGGGCGGCGGACCTGTTCTCGCGCCATCCGCACTTTGGTGCGGTACAGCAGCGCCTCGCGGTGGCGGCCTGATCCACGCTCTGGCGCAAGCTGCAAGCGCCGGGAGCATCCGAAGCGTGCCTCATAGGACAAAACCGGAAGCCGCGAGCGCGTTGGGCGACCTATACTGTTTCATCCGAAATCACGACGAGAAGAGGATTCCGATGAAACAAGTGCTTATCCCCCTGGCCGCCTGCGTTGCCGCGACCGTGGTGCTGGCCGGCTGCGCCGGTTCCGGCACGAGCGCCTCGGCCTCATCCAGCGCCACCGGCGCCAGCGCTTCCGCCGCATCGTCGTCCATCACCAGCGGTGCCCGCGCCACGGCCACGCTGCAGCCCAAGAGCGGCACCAACACCGCCGGCACCGTGACTTTCCAGCAGCAGCCGGGCGGCGTGCTGATGAGCGCCTCGATCACGGGACTTCCGCCGAATACCGTCCACGGCTTCCATGTCCATGAAAAGGGCGACTGCTCCGCGCCCGACGCGATGAGCGCCGGCGGCCATTTCAATCCAGGCGGCAAGCCACATGGCCAGATGACCATGCCGGATCACCACGCCGGCGACATGAACAACATCACCGCCGACGCCAACGGCAACGTGCGCGTCGGGATGCTGCTGCCGTCGTTGTCGGTCGGCACCGGCGCCAACAGCGTGATCGGGCGCTCGGTGGTGGTGCACAAGGATCCGGACGACTACAAGACGCAGCCGACCGGCAATGCGGGTGGGCGCATTGCTTGCGGGGTGGTGGCAGCTTCGTAAGCCGCAAGCGTTTCGGGCCCTGCTGATGTTCTCCCTCTCCGGCTCGCGGGAGAGGGACGGGATGCGGGCCGGTGTGTCAACGAAGTCCGCGTGCCGGCGTAGCGACGGCCCGGACACGCCAGACGCCGCGCCGGCATGGCAACATGGCGGACATTGCCGCCACGCGCGGCCCCCGCCCGCGGGCCGCGCCGACCATCACCATGCCATTGCCGACAGACGCTGCGTTTGTGCCCCACCACCGCCTGCACGCCAGTTCGCTGTTGCTGTGCTGCGCCGCCCTGCTGGGTGGCTGCGCGCTGCCGCCGGTGGACCACCGCACTGAATCCACCGCCATCACGTCCGCCGAAGCCGCAGCCACGCCGCTGGGCCGCGCGGTCGCGGCCGCGCTGGCCGGCCATCCCGGACTCAGCGGCATCCACCCGCTGAACAACGCGCACGCAGCCTTCGCCGCGCGCATGCACCTGGCGCGAACGGCCCAGCGCACGCTCGACGTGCAGTACTACATCTGGCGCAACGACCTGACCGGCACGCTGTTGCTAGAGGCGCTGCACGAGGCCGCGGACCGCGGCGTGCGCGTGCGGCTGCTGCTCGATGACAACGGACTTTCCGGCATGGATGAGCTGCTCGCGGCCATGGACGCGCATCCGCAGGTCGAAGTGCGGATCTTCAACCCGTTCGTGCTGCGCCAGCCCAAGGCGCTCAATTTCCTGACGGATTTCCGGCGCCTGAACCGGCGCATGCACAACAAGTCGTTCACCGCCGACGGCGTCGCCACGATCATTGGCGGGCGCAATGTCGGCGACGAATACTTCGGCGCCACGGACGGCGTGCTGTTCGCCGACCTCGACGTGATTGCGATCGGCCCCGCCGCCGCCGACGTGACGCACGACTTCGACCGCTACTGGAACAGCGCTTCGGCGTACCCCGTGGACCGGCTGGTGCCGCCGGTCAGCGTGGAGCGCCTGCACGAGCTGGCCGGAAGCGCACGCGCGGTTGAGCAGAACCCGGCCGCTGCCGCCTACATGGCGGCCCTGCGCGAGGTGCCTGACGTGCAGCACATGCTCAATGGCACGCTGGCGTTCGAGTGGGCCGCGACACGCATCGTCAGCGACGATCCGGCCAAGGCCCTCGGCCAGGCTTCGCGCGACACGCTGGTCGCGCACCAGTTGCGCGAGATCCTGGGCGAGCCCCAGCGCGAACTGGACCTGGTCTCGCCCTACTTCGTGCCCTCCACCGCCGGCACCGCCTACTTCTCGCAGCTGGCCGAAAAGGGCGTTGCCGTGCGCGTGCTGACCAACGCGCTGGAGGCAACCGACGTCGCCGCCGTCCATTCGGGCTATGCCAAGCGCCGCAAGGCGCTGCTGGAGGCAGGCGTGGACCTGTACGAACTGCGGCGGTCGGCGGCACCGGCCAAGAAAGGGGAGCGCGCCGGCCCGTTCGGCAGTTCCGGCTCAAGCCTCCATGCCAAGACCTTTGGCGTCGATGCCAGCCGCGTGTTCGTGGGCTCGTTCAATTTCGACCCGCGCTCGGCCAACCTCAATACCGAACTGGGCTTCGTGATCGACAGCCCGACACTGGCCGGCCGCATCGAATCGACCTTCGCCACGGTGGTGCCGGAAGCGGCCTACCAGGTCAAGCTCGACGAGCAGGGCAAGCTGTACTGGCTGGAGCGGCGCGGCGACGAGGTGGTGCGCTACGACACCGAACCCAACACCAGCTGGTGGCGCCGGCTCGGCATCTGGTTCCTGTCGATCCTGCCGATCGAGTCGATGCTGTAGCTAAGCCGTTCAGATCTGGTCGATCAGGCTGCGCACGACGTCGGCCAGGCGGGCCGCGCGCTGGCGGCCGTTGGCGTCAAGGTCCATGCCACAGCCACTGGCGAGCGCCTTGAGGCCAAACAGGGCGTCGCCGACGTCGCGCCAGCCCGGGTAGTCGGAATGGATCTTTTCCAGCGCGGCGGCCCCTGCCGCCACTTGCGCGGCAGCCGGCACATTGCCGGCCGCCAGGTCTTCCAATGCCGAGGCGGCATCGACCAGGCCTTTGCGGTTCATGCTGCGGTCTCCCCACTATGTCTAGTCATGGCCGCCACGTGTGGGCGGCGTTGACACTGTAGCAGGATGCCGGGGCCCCATGGCCGCCGGCCGCGCATGGCGCACGGTGTCCGGAACACGCGCGAAGCGCCACATCGGCGCCCGCGGGTGTCATGCTGCGCACACCGGCCCGGGCCTCAGCTGCGGCCGCTCAGTTGCGTCCAATATCCTCCAGGATCCGCGTCATCAGGTACAGCCGCGGCACGATCGAATCCAGTTCGATGTACTCGTCGCGCGCGTGGTAGCCGAAACCCGCCAGGCCGAAGCTCTCGACCACCGCCGGCTTGCCCGAGCGCGCGGCATAGCTGGCGTCAGTGGCACCGCCAGTGCCCTCGGCCAGCGCCAGCGTGCGGCCGTCCAGCTCGGCGTAGATTTCCTGTGCGCGCTTGGCCAATGCGCGGCCGCGGGCGTCGGCGACGAACGGCGGGCGCCCTTCTTCCATCGTTACCGTGGTCTGGGTGTCGGGCACCAGCTGGCCCGACTTGACCTTGTCCTGCAACGCGACCTTCAGCTTCTCGGCGGCGCCATTGGCGGTGGTGCGCACGTCGCCGTAGGCCACCGCGCTTTCCGGAATCTGGTTGCGCACGGTGCCGGCCTGCGCCTGCGTCCAGTTCAGCTGCGAGCCGGGTACCTGCGTGGCGACGTCGCGGGTCTGCTGCAGCTGGTAGGCCAGCTCGACCAGCGCATTGCGGCCGCGCTCGGGCGCGGCGCCGGCATGCGAGGCGCGGCCCTTGACCTGCATGGTGGCAGTGGCGGTACCGGACGCGCCCAGCAGCAGCGACTCGGCCTTGACCACATCCTTGGCTGCGGTGGGCTCGCACGACAGCACCACGTCATGCTGCGCGGCCAGCGTCGCTATGGTTTCGCCGGAGCCGACCGAACCGACTTCCTCGTCCGGGTTGAACAGCACGGTGATCTGCGCGTAGTCGCGCCAGCCCTTGTTCTTCAGGATCTCCAGCGAATGCAGGATGACCGCGATGCCGCCCTTGTCGTCGGCGATGCCGGGGCCGTAGAGCCGGTTGCCCTCCTCGCGGATCGGCTGCGTCGCCAGCGTGTTTTCCGGATAGACCGTGTCCATGTGGGCGATCAGCATGATGCGGCGCTTGCCGTTGCCCACGAACGTGCCCTTGACCATGGTGCCCGGGCCCTTGGTGACCGGCACGCGTTCCACCTTGGCGCCCAAGGCCTGCAGCCGCTTCTCGGTGTAGCTGGCCATCCGGGCCAGGCCCTGCGCGTTGGCGCTGCCGGATTCGATCGACACCATCTCCTTGAGCGACTGCACCACCGCCGGCTGGGCGGTGCGGGCAGCGGCCAGCAGCGCGGCATCGGGCTGGGCGGCAACGGCCAGGTGACCAGCGCCGGCAAGTGCCAGGGCGGCGGCGGCGGCAACGTGGCGAACGGAAAACGGCATGGAATCTCCTCGGATTGGTCTTGTTGGGGCCATGCCGTGACCCCGCGGCGGGGTCACGGCACAACGGCACGATGCTAGCCCTTGCCAGCGGGCATGGGGAGGGTCAATATCGCCAATCACAATGCCGATCCCGCCACGCCTGGCCGCGACCGGACCCTGCACCAATCGCCCCTGATATGCGCGTCCCCACTGATTCACTGGTCACCGAGACCGCCACTGCGTCCGCGCGGCCCTTGCATGTTCGCCTGCTATGGCTGCCCCATGCCATGCCCGGCACCCTCTTCACCACGCTCGACGTGCTGCGCACCGTCGCCGGCGTGGCGAGCCTGCAGCAGCCCGATGCGGCGCCAACGCTGAGCTGGCAGCTGTGCGGCGCCAACGGTCGCACGCTGCCGGCCAGCCTGCCGGGCCTGGAAGCCTCCACGCGCCGCATCCGCGCGACGGGCGGGCGCTCGCTGCTGGTGATTCCAGCTCTGCTGGCCAGCAATGCGCACCAGCTCGGCGACATCGTCCGCAGCGACACCGCCGCGCTGCGCATGGTCGAGCGCCATGTGGCAGCGGGCGGGTGGCTTGCTGCCTGCTCGTCCGGGCTGCTGTTGCCGTTGCAGCTCGGCCTGCTGGACGGCGCCCGCACCGGCGCGCCCTGGATGTACCAGAGCTGGATGACGCACCAGTTCCCGCGCGCGGACCTCGGCGGGGACCAGGCCATGAGCGTGCACGGGCAAGTGTTCTCTTGCGTGGCCCCCGCGCTGCAGGTGGAATTCGTGCTCCGTGTGCTGGGCCACCTGCACGACCCCGACCTGGCGCAGGCCGCCGCGCAGCTGATGCTGTACCAGCCCGAACGCCAGCGCAGCGTACCGGCGCTGGTCTCGCAGCGCTGGCTGAGCCGCACCGCGGATAGCCCCGTGTACCGTGCCGTCCAGTGGCTGCAGCAACATGTGGCCGAGCCCTACCAGCTGGCCGCCGTGGCGCAGGCCGCGGCGGTCAGCGAGCGGACCCTGCTGCGGCATTTCCGGCAGGTTACCGGCATGACGCCGCTGGACTATCTGCACACGCTGCGCGTGGAGCGCGCCCGCATGCTGCTGGAGGTGACGCTGCACGGCACGCAGGCGATCGCCGAAGCCTGCGGCTATAGCGACGCGGCCGCGTTCCGGCGGCTGTTCCAGCGCATCGCGGGGATGTCGATGTCGGACTACCGCGCCCGCTTCACGCTACGGGCACGGCGGCGCTACTGGCGCATGGAGGATGCGGCGGCCCGGCGCGGCATGCCGGGCTCATGACACCATGCCGCTGCAAGGTCAGGCGCGCAGCGAGATGTGGTTGACCACGTCCTCGACACCTTGCACGTACCACGCGTCGCGCTCGACCTGCCGGCGCGTGTTCTCGCTGGCGACGCAGCCTTCCAGCGTGACGACACGGTTTTCGGTATGCACGCTGACCTGGCCCGCGTCGACGAAGGGATCGGTCTCCAGCACCAGCATCAGCGCCTCGGTGATCTCATCGTCGCGGTCGGCTTCGGCGGGCGCCACCACCAGTTCGTTGACCACGCAGCGGCAACCGCGCGACCACCACGCCAGCACGCCGGCCAGGCGCATGTGCGACAGGCTGATCACCTGGCCCCACAGCGTCACCACGCCGTCGTGCGCCTCGACCTCGATCCAGCCGCTGCGCTCGCCCACGGCTTCGCGCATGGTCTCGTGCTGCCCTTTGACGCGTGCGCAGATCCGGCAGTTACGGAAATCGATGGCATTGAGCAGGCGCTCGCATACCGCGTCGCGCAGTTCGCCGTCGCCGGCCGTGACCGCGCCGTCCGTCACGCGCAGGTGGTCGATCACGCTGGTCACGCCGTCCACGCGCCGCAGCGCGGTGGCCGCGCGGGTCTTGTCGACGATATCGGCTACCTCGCCTTCCAGGATCAGCGCGCCGTCTGACAGCCGCAACTGGATGGTGGGATGGAGGACATGCCCCTGATAAGGCACATGCGCCAAGGCTGCGCGCGCCTGCGTCAGCACCGCTTCGCTAGTCTGCATTTTTGATCGCCTCGCCCGAATGGTCTGGAGATGAAACGACGTGCGCCCGGCCTGCGGGCGCGCCTGGCGCGGCGCCGCGGCCTCCATCACCGCCGGGGACCTGGCAACCGCTTCCTCATTATAGGAAGCGGGCCAGAGGCGTCCGGGCTCAGGCTGATGCCGCCTCGCGGGCACGCGCCACCTCCTGGTTGCGCAGGATGAAACGCTGGACCTTGCCGCTGGGGGTCTTGGGCAGTTCGGCGACGAATTCGATCTCGCGCGGATAGGCGTGGGCGGCCAGGCGCTTGCGCACATGCTGGCGCAGCGCCTCGGCCAGTTCCGGCGTGGCCGCGTGCTGCCGGTCGAGCACGACGAAGGCCTTGATCAGCTCGGTGCGCTCCGGGTCCGGCTTGCCGATCACCGCGGCCTCGACCACGGCCGGATGCTCGATCAGCGCGCTTTCCACGTCGAACGGGCCGACGCGGTACCCCGACGTGGTGATGACATCGTCGGCGCGGCCGATAAAGCTGATGCTGCCGTCGTCGTTGAGTTCGGCGGAGTCGCCGGTCAGGTAATAGTGGCCGGCAAACGCGCTGGTGGGCGTGCCGTGGTAGCCGCCAAACCAGCACATTGGCGAGCGATCCAGGTCCAGCGCCAGCGTGCCGGGCTGTCCGGCGGGCAGTTCGCGCTGCTCGTCGTCGACCACGACCACGCGGTGGCCCGGGCTGGCAAAGCCCGCGGCGCCCATGCGCACCGGGTGCGACAGCGCATGATGGTTGCACAGCACCATGCCGAGTTCGGTCTGGCCATAGTGGTCGTGGATGACCGCATCCAGCTCGCTGGCGAACCAGCGGATCACTTCGGGGTTGAGCGGCTCGCCGGCGCTGCTGACCGCGCGCAACTGCCCACGCAACTGCTCCGACACGGCCTGCCCGGCGGCGATCAGCAGCCGGTAGGCGGTGGGCGATCCCGCCAGGTTGGTGATGCCGTACTTGCGGATCACGTGGCAGGTGCTTTCCACGGTGAACGGGCCATCGTAGAAGGTGGTGGCATGCCCCAGCGACAGCGGCCCCGTCACCGCGTAGTAGAGGCCGTAGGCCCAGCCCGGATCGGCCAGGTTCCAGAACGCGTCTTCGTCGCGCAGGTCGACGGCGTCGCGCATGTAGCCGGCAAACGCGGCAATGGCCTTCAGCGGCACCAGCAGCGGCTTGGCGGGCCCGGTGGTGCCTGAGGTGAACATCATCAGGAAGGGATCGTCGCCGCTGCGCATGACCGGCTCGAAGCTGGCGGGCTGGCGCGCCAGCTCGGCCCAGAAGCTGAAATCGCCGGAGCTTGCGTCCCCAGGCGCCTCACCGGTGCCGGCCACGGTGACGACCGGCGGCGCGCCCTCCACTTCATCGAGCTTGGGACGGTTGACGGTGTCCGTGACCACCACTTTTGCGCCCGAGCTGTTGAGCCGGTGCTCGATGGCCTTGGGACCGAACGCAGTGAACAGCGGCTGGTACACCGCACCGGCGCGCCAGGTGCCAAGGATGGTCACGAGCAGCTCGGCCGTGCGCGGCAGCAGCCCCGCAACGCGATCGCCCGGCTGCACGCCCTGCGCCTTCAGGAAGCCGGCAAACTGCGCGGACATCGCCTGCAGTTCGGCAAACGTCCAGTTGCGCGCATTGCCGTCGCGGCCTTCCCAATACAACGCGATGCGGCCAGCCTCCTTGGCATGGCGGTCGCAGCATTCCACGCAGGCGTTGATCGCATCTAGGCTGCCGTGCAGTTGCCGGGCCACCGCCTCGTCGTAGGAAAAGCCGTCGTAGGCCTGGGCATAGTCGCGCATGGTGTCTCCTGTATGTCCGGCTGCCTGCCGCGGACGTCGCCCGGGACATGGTGCCTGTTATCGTCAGTGATCGTCGGTGCCGCGTGGCGCGGCTGCCGCAAAAGTGTGCGCCCGTGCCGGGGCGGCGGGCAATAACCGATTCCGCCAGCGCGCCTGACGGTTTTTGCCATGCCCCGGACGCAACGCGCGGTGCGCTTGACGCCATGCGGCCCGAGGCCGACGATTCGTCGATTCGTCGATACTGAATTCGCGGCGGGCATCACGCCAGGGAGGTCAGCGCATGTGCACCAACTATGCTCCGGTCCAGCGCCAGATCCTGCGCGACATCTTCCGCGTGGAGCCGCCGCCGGGCGTCTTCAAGGCCGAAACCTATCCCGACTACCTGTCGCCGATCGTGCGCGCCACGGACGACGGCGTTCGGCATGCCGAGCTGGCGTCGTTCGGCATGGTGCCGCGGCAGCGCATCCCGCCCGGCACGCCCCGCTACGACACCACCAACGCGCGCAGCGAAACCGTCGGCGAGCGCCCGGCGTTCGCCCGCTACTGGCGGCAGGGGCAGCTGTGCCTGGTGCCAGCTACGGCGTTCTACGAGTACGCCTACCCCGAAGACGCGGTGTCGGGCGGCCCGCCCGGCAAGCCGGTGCGCTGGCGTGTTTGGCTGCCAGGCGAGCCTGCCTTCGGCATCGCCGGCCTGTGGCGCGGCTGGCCCGATGCGGCCCTGTCCTTCACCATGCTGACGGTGACCTCCGCAAAGCATGCTTTGATGGAGCGCTTCCACAAGCCTGGCGATGAGAAACGTTCAGTGGTCGTCGTCCCGCGCGAGCAGTGGGATGACTGGCTTGCCTGCCGCGACCCCGAGGTCGCCCGCACCTTCCTGAAGCTGCTTCCCGCCGAGGCCATGCAGGCAGAACCGGCGCCCAAGATTGCCGGCGCGCCGATCCCGGACGCCGACTGACCCGACCGCAGGGCCGGCGCAAGGCCGGCATCAAACGCTGCGCGCCCTCCCTCAAGAGGGTGTCAGGCGTTACGAATGCTGCGCATACTGCCCCCCACACCGGCCACAAGAGCCGACATCCCCGGGTCAATCCATCATGCAAAACATCGTCGCCCTGTGCGCGTATTTTTTCGGGTGCCTTTTCGCACTCCTGTTTGCCGCACGCTGGATCCTGCGTAACCATCCGGCGCTGCGCGAGCGCCCACCCACCCGGCCACCTCACGCTGCCAAGGACGATCCGCCGGAGCTTGGCTGACCACCTCCTGGCGCGGGAATGCGGCTACCAACGCCTCTGAATCCCTGTCAAATTCTGCGAATTTCTATCAACCAACGGGAACTCATAGCCTTCTCGTTTGCCATATCCCTGTTGCCGTGGCCATAAAAGTGGCGCCGACAGCATACCCCCAAGCTATCATGCGTGCCTGCATGGCACGCCCGTGCCGCCCGGCACGGCATAACGACAAGAAAGGACACACAGGGATGGCTCTGACTTCCAACAAGCTGCCGGCCTGGACCGTTGGCGCGCCGGCCGCTGCCGCGGCCACGCTGGCGCTCGCCTGGCTGATGCCCAGCCAGGGCTGGCTGATCGCGCTGATGGCCGTTGCGCTGGCCGGCGCAGTATTTGCCGCTGTGCACCATGCCGAGGTGGTCGCGCACAAGGTGGGCGAACCGTTCGGCACGCTGGTGCTGGCAATTGCAGTGACCGTGATTGAAGTGGCGCTGATCGTCTCCGTGATGTTGTCGTCCGGGCCGGAGAAAGCCGGCCTGGCGCGCGATACGGTGTTTGCCGCGGTCATGCTGATCTGTAACGGCATCGTGGGGCTATGCCTGTTCGTCGGCGGCCTGCACCACCGCGAGCAGGCATTCCAGGCGCCCGGCGCCAATGCCGCCATGGCGGTGCTGGCAGCGCTGCTGGTGCTGACGATGGTCCTGCCCAACTACACCAGCTCGTCTCCGGGGCCGGTGCTGACGCCGGCGCAGCTGGCGTTCGCGGGCGTGATGTCGCTGGTGCTGTACGGCTCGTTCGTGTTCGTGCAAACCATCCGGCACCGCGATTACTTCCTGGCCGAAGGCAGCTCGGACGAGAACGTGCACGCACCGCCGCCGCCCGCGCGCGTGGCGCTCATCAGTGGCTTGCTGCTGGTGGCTTGCCTGGTGCTGGTGGTGGGGCTGGCCAAGCTGCTGTCGCCGTCGGTCGAGGCGGCAGTGCTGAAGGCGGGTGCGCCAGCCGCGGTGGTGGGGATCGTGATTGCCGCCATGGTGCTATTGCCCGAGGGGCTGGCGGCACTGCGCGCTGCGCGCGCGGACCGCATCCAGACCAGCCTGAACCTGGCACTCGGTTCGGCGCTGGCCAGCATCGGGCTGACCATTCCGACCGTGGCGGCAGTGTTCATCTGGATCGGCCAGCCGCTGGAGCTGGGGCTGGGACCGAAGGACATGGTGCTGCTGTTGCTGACACTGGTAGTGTCGTCGCTGACGCTGGGCATGGGCCGCACCACCATCCTGCAAGGCGTCGTGCACCTGGTGATCCTGGCGGCCTACCTGTTCTTGTCGATCGTGCCATAGCCGATCCGCCGCCCGGAACCGCAGCATGTTCCGGGTGGCTGCCGGGCCCTTGGCCTGGCGTCTGCGGCGACTACACTGGAACCTCCCCACCGCGAATCCGCGCATGCCTTGCCGCGCACGCACCGGAGAACGCCAATGCTGGAAGTCGCCGTCACCGCCGCCGACCATGCTGTCGGCCCCGCTACCGCCCGGGTCACCGTCGTCGAATACGGCGACTTCGAATGCTCGTACTGCCGCATCGCCTACGGCGCCATGAAGATCCTGCTGGAGCACTATGGCCCGCAGGTGCGCTTTGTCTATCGGCACTACCCGATGGCCAACTGGCACCCGTCCGCCGAACCGGCGGCCGAGTGCGCCGAGGCCGCGGCGGCGCAGGATCGATTCTGGCAGATGTATCGCATGCTCTACGAGCACCCGCAGGGGCTGAAGCCCGACGCCCTGCGCCATTACGCCGGCATGATGGGGCTGGATCTCGACCGCTACGACAGCGACATGTCCACGCACCGCCACCTGCCGCACATCCGCGCCGACCAGCACGGTGGCACGCGCTGCCGGGTGCGGGGCACGCCGTCGTTCTTCGTCAACGGCACGGTTCAGGACGTGACCTTCGGCATGGAGCGGCTGCAGCGCGCCATCGATAGTGCGCTGGCAGCCTAACCCTGGCCGGCCGCGTCAGAAGCGGTACGTCACGCTGCCGACCACGGTACGGCGCGCGCCGAAGTAGCAATCGCCGCGTGCCAGACAGGTAGTCAGGAACTGCTTGTCGAACAGGTTGTTGGCGTTCAGCGCAACGCGCAGCGGACCGTGGTCGTAGGCGATCATGGCGTCATACAGCGTCACCCCGCCGACGCGGTTCTGGTCGGTGCCGTCGTAGCTCGGGCCGATATAGCGCATGCCACCGCCGGCCACGAAGCCCGGCAGCCCGAACAGCTTGAAGCGGTAGTTGGCCCACAGCGACGCCATGTTCGACGGCGTGCTGGCCAGGCGCTTGCCGACCTCGGCGGCGCTGCCTTCGATCACGCGCGCATCCAGGTAGGTGTAGGTCGCAATCAGGTCCAGGCGGCTGGTCAGCGAGGCCAGTGCCTCGACCTCGATGCCGCGCGTGCGGGCCTCGCCCACCTGCACCTGGTCAGGGATGCCGTTGACCACGCCAGTGGTCTTCCGGTTCTTCTCGCGCATGTCGAACGCCGCCACGGTCAGCGAAGCATTCTTGCCCGGTGGCTGGTACTTGATGCCCGCTTCCCACTGCGAACCGCGTAGCGGCTTGAAGGCCTGGTTGGAGCGGTTGAAGCCGGGCAGGCCCTGGAACGACTCGGTGTAGCTGACGTACGGGTTCAGGCCGATATCCGAGCGGTACATCAGGCCGGCACGCTTGGTCAGTTCGTTGTCTTCGCGGCTGGCCCCGGGGGTGTTGTCCTGCGCCGCGCGCGACCAGTCATAGCGCAGGCCCAGCATCAGCAGCCACTTGTTCCATGACAGCTGGTCCTGCAGGTACACGCCGGTCTGGATCTGCTTGCTGGGATTCAGGTCGCGTGTGCCCGGCAGGGTGAAATTGCCGTAGACCGGGTTGAATACATTGAGCGGCGCAGCGGTGCCGCCAACGCCCGAGCGGCCGGTGATCTCGGCATGCTGGTAGTCGACGCCGGCCAGCAGAGTATGGTCCACCGGACCCGTGCGGAAGTTGCTTTGCGCCTGCGTGTCGACCACGAAAGAGTTCAGCGTCGGCTGGCTCAGGTAGACCGTGCGGCGCATCAGCGTGCTGCTGCCGGGCACCCAGCCGTGGGTCGCGCCGGTGAAGCCGGCGGCGTAGATGCTGCGGTAGTCCACGGTGCTGTGCGAGTAACGCAGGTTCTGGCGGACCGTCAGCGCATCGTTGACCTTGTGCTGGAACTCGTAACCAACCGAAGTCTGTTCGGCGTTGTAGCGGTCGTAGCCCGGCTCGCTGATGAACAGGTGATCGGGAATCTGCCCACCCGGGTTCGGATAGAGCGTGCCGCGCCACGGAAAGAAGCCGACCGAGGTCCCGCTTTCGTCGCGCTGGAAATTGGTCAGCAGCGTGAACGAGGTATCGGCATTGGGACGGTACGTCAGCGACGGCGCAATCAGGTAACGGTTGTCGGGCACGTAGTCCACTTGCGTGTCGCTGTCGCGCGCCAGCGCCACCAGCCGGTACATCCACTTGCCCTCGGCATCGAGCGGGCCGGTCAGGTCGGCCTGCACCTGCTTGCGGTTGTAGTTGCCGAACTGCACGCCGACCTCGCGCGCGGCATCGGCCTGCGGACGCTTGCTGACCAGGTTCAGGATGCCGCCAACCGCGCCCTGCCCGAACAGCATCGACGACGGCCCGCGCAGCACGTCGATGCGCTCCAGGGCGTAAACGTCAGCGCGCACGTTGTTGTAGAAGCCGACCTGGTTGAGCAGGCCGTCGCGGTACTGCGTGAAGTCCGTGCCGCGGAACTTGCCCCAGTCTCCGCGCGCGTCATTGCCGTACGGCCCGGCATAGACACCGGCGGTATAGCCGATAGCCTGCTGCACCGACTGCGCCCCCTGCGCTTCCATCCGGTCGCGCGTGATCACCGTGATCGACTGCGGCGTCTCCATCACCGGCGTATCGGTCTTGGTCGCGGTGGCGCTGCGCTTGGCAACGAAGCCGTGGACCGGACCGGTTGCGGTCTCATCGGCGCCGCTGGCGCGCACCGTCACGGCCGGCAACTCGGCGGCAGCCGTTGTGGCTGTCGCCGACCCGGACGTGGCGACCGATTGGGCAAACACGCCGCCGGCATGCAGGCCCAGGGCCAGGGTGGTCAGCGAAAGGCCGCGGGGAGGCGTCAGGCGGGTACGGGCAAGGCGCGGCTTGGCCCGGAAGATCGGGTAAAAGGACATCACTCAGGAACGGGAATGTAGCCCGCCGCGCGCCACGAACGGCGACGGCCTGCCAGTGGAAATTTCTGATTACGAATAGGAACGATTCGTAATTACATTCGAATTGTAACCTGAATGTGTCATGAGCGATACATCCTCGAGGAATGCGCGGGGTCGCCTGGAAGTGATTTTTTCGCCTCGTTACGAGGTCTGCATCATCATTTACGCTGCAGCATTAAATTTGCCTTGGCTATTTTTTGCTGCTACAGTAAATGAACATCGAGTTCGACTTGACAAAGGACGCCGTCAACCAACAGCAACATGGGGTGTCACTGGCCGCTGCCGGGCTGTTCGACTTTGGAAGCGCGCTGCTCAAGGCGGATACCCGCAAGCTATATGGCGAGATGCGCTACATCGCATATGGGCCAATTGGACCTCGCTTGTATTGCCTGGTCTTCACCATACGCGGCGGCACATTGCGTGCAATCAGCCTCCGAAAAGCCAATTCCCGCGAGGTGCGTGACTATGAACAGAGAACCTAAACTGATTACCCCGACACCCGCCGAAGACGCCGCGATTGCCCGCGGCATCGGCGCCGATCCGGATGCGGTCTCGCTGCCTACCGATGAGATCAGGCAGATGCGCCCGGCCATCGAGGTGCTCGAGCGAGCGATAGGGAAGGAAAAGGCCGAGGCACTGGTAAGACGCCGGGGCCGTCCGGCCAAACCGGCAGGCGAGCGCAAGGTCAACCAGACGCTCAGAATCGATCCGGAAGTGCTCGAGGCCTACAAGGCAACCGGCACCGGCTGGCAAACGCTGATGAATGACGCGTTGCGCGACTATGCGACGGCGAATCGCATGCTGCCTCGGCGCTAGGCTTGTTCCGAGTCGCCCTGCAATCGCCCCAGCAATCGCCGCCCGGCCTCAACCACTGCCGGATCGCGGTGCATCTGATAGCGCACGATCATGCCTTCGATGCACAGCATGGCTTCCTCCGCCACCTGTGCTGGCTGGCGCAGTCCGAGCCGCGTGGCGATATCGGCGATGAACGCCGCCAGTTCTGCCTTGTGCGCGGCAGCCTGTTCGGGCGCGCGGGCGTCGCCGCTGGCCTCGGCCACCACGTTGATGAAGGCGCAACCGCGGAAGTCCGCGGCGAACCAGTCGGCCAGCGCGTCGGCAACCACGTCCAGATGCGGGCGCGCGGCCAGGCGGGCCTCGACGTCACCGCGGAACCAGGCCATCCATTCGTCATGGCGCCGGTCCAGGAAGGCCGAGATCAGGTCGTTCTTGGAGGCGAAATGCCGGTACAGAGACATCTTGGCCACGCCCGACTCGGCAATGATCCGGTCGATGCCGGTGGCGCGATACCCCTCCTGGTAGAACAGGCGGGCGGCGGTGTCGAGGATGCGGTCGCGGGCGGAGGGGTTGGCCATGATGGCGCGGCAAAAAGGCGAAAGAAAGGGATCGGCAGCATGGCCGGCGGCAAGGTAGTGCCAGCCGGCCTGCTGCATGTGGCAATACTATGACAGACAGACCTGTCTAGCAATCAAGGTAACGGTCACGCCGCAAGCCTGGCCGCCGCGTCTCGCAGCGCCGTGCGCAGCCCCTCTTCCACCACCGGGTGGTAGAACGGCATGCCCAGCATCTGCTCGATGGTCAGGCCCTGCTGGTACGACCACGCCAGCAAGTGCGCAATATTCTCCGCACGCGGGCCGATCCATTCGGCGCCCAGGAAGCGGCCGCTCGCCTTGTCCGCGTAGACATGCATCAGCCCGCGGTTCTTCAGCATCACGCGGCTGCGGCCCTGGTCTTCGAAGCTGACCTCGCCGGTGACGAAGCTGCCCTGGGCCAGGTCGGCGTAGCGCTTCCCGACCATCGCGATCTGCGGGTCGGAGAACACCACCGCCAGCGGCGCCCGGCGCGCCAGCCGCTTCACCTGCGGATAGCTCGCGGCGTTCTCGCCGGCGGCCTTGCCTTCGTCCGCGGCTTCGTGCAGCAGCGGCAGGATGTTGTTGGCATCGCCGGCGATAAACACTGGAGCGTTGCCGCACTGGAGCGTTTCCGGGTCGAACACAGGCACGCCGCGCCGGTCCAGGTGCAGGCCGGTGTTCTCCAGGCCCAGACCGCGCACGTTCGGCTCGCGGCCGGTGGCGGCCAGCGCGTAGTCGAAACGCTCGGTCACGCTGCGGCCTTCGCGATCGACATAGGTCACCACCACCTGGTCGCCGTCGCGGCCCATTTCGGTCACCTTGGCGTCGGGGTCGAGGTAGAAGTCATCGTTGAATGACTTTGCAGCATAAGCGCGGATCACCGGATCGGTCAGCGGCCCGAGTGAACCGCTGACGCCGAATACGCGCACCCGCACGCCAAGGCGCGACAGCGCCTGGCCAAGCTCCAGCCCGATCACGCCGGGGCCGAACACCACCACGCTGCCCGGCAGGTCGTCCCACGCAAACACATCGTCATTGACGATCAGTCGGTTGCCAAAGGCCTGGAACGGTGCCGGCAGCGAAGGTTTGGAGCCGGTGGCGATGACAACGCGGCTGGCGCGCACGGTCGTGTGGCCGTCCACTTCCAGCGTGGTGTTGTCGATAAAGCGGGCGTAGCCGCGGATGCGGTCGGCCTCCGGGATATTCTCCACGCCGCGCACGACAAAGCCGACAAAGCGGTCGCGCTCGCTGCGCACGCGGGCCATGACCTCGCGCCCGTCGATGCGGACCTGACCATCCACGTGCACGCCGAACGGCGCGGTGTGGCGCAGTTCGTGCGCGGCCTCGGCGGCGGCGATCAGCAGCTTTGATGGCATGCAGCCGACGCGGGCGCAAGTGGTGCCGTACGGGCCGCCCTCGATGATCACGGCGCGCTTGCCGGCGGCCACGGCCGCGCGGTAGGCGGCAAGGCCGGCGGTGCCTGCGCCGATCACGGCGACATCGGTCTGGATGGTAGTCATGGCGTACGGTTCCTTGGTGGTCATGGCGTGAATCAGGGGTCAATCAACGGGCTGGATGGCACCGCCCTGCCCTTTGCCAGCAGTTGCGGGCAAAGCGGTGCCATCGGGTCCGGCGACTGCCGGTCCGCGCAAGCGGAAGAGAAAGGATCTGAGCGGCTTAGCTGGCCACTGAGCTGATCACTGAGCTGGTCCCTTAGCTGGCCAGGTACTTCTGCAGCGCCTCGGCGCCGCCGACCAGCTTGCCGTTGATGAAGACCTGCGGCGCGGTCATCTCGCCCGACACGGCCCCCAGCACCTTGCCGCGCACCTTGTTATCCAGCGGCACGTCGATGTAGTCGAAGCCGTTGTCGTCGAGCAGCTGCTTGGCCTTGGCGCAGAACGAGCAGCCCACCTTCGAGAACACCACCACCTGGTCAGGCTTGCGCGCGCCGGGGGCGATGTGGTTCAGCATGGTGTCGGCGTCGGAAACCTTGAACGGGTCGCCCGGCTCTTCCGGCTCGATGAACATCTTCTCGACCACGCCGTCGCGCACCAGCATCGAATAGCGCCAGCTGCGCTTGCCGAAGCCCAGGTCGGCCTTGTCCACCAGCATGCCCATGCCTTCGGTGAATTCACCGTTGCCATCGGGGATCATGGTGATGTTTTCGGACTCCTGGTCCTTGGCCCACTCGTTCATCACGAAGGTGTCGTTGACCGACACGCACAGGATGTCGTCAACGCCGTGCTTGGCGAACACCGGCGTCAGTTCGTTGTAGCGCGGCAGGTGGGTGGACGAACACGTCGGCGTGAAGGCGCCCGGCAGCGAAAACACGACCACGGTCTTGCCGCTGAACAGTTCGCTGGTGGTGATCGTCTTCCAGTCGTTGTCTTGACGGACGCGGAAAGAAACTTGGGGAACGCGTTGGCCTTCACGGGATTGCAGCATCGGAATCACTCCTTGGTCTGGGTTCATTCGGTTGTTTCGGCTGCGTGTTGCAGCGAAGGCCTCATTCTGTCGACCGGGATGTGATTTGTACAATTCATCGTTTCAAACGATATGATTGTCTTTCGCTATCCTCGAGGGTAGGACGCCGCTATTGCAGCCCAGGACACTGCGCGCGCGCATTTCACGGCATATTTCTTCGGCAAAGCCCGATGAGTGCCCTATCATGCGGCATCCAACCTGACACCCTGTTTCGCAATGACCCCAACTTGCCGCCCGCACCACCGGCCGACGCCACGCCGGTGGGCTGCCTTGCTTGCGCTGTCGCTACTGATCGCGCACCCGGGGCAGGCGCAAACCCTGAAGAAGCCGGCACTCGACGCGCTGGTCAGCAGCACCCGCGCCGCCGCGCCGGCCGACCTCCAGGCCTTCATGGCGGCTGCCGCCAAGGCCGAGCCGGCGGTCGCGCCGGCCGTTGGCGCCTGGCAGGCCAAGGCGCCGCTGGCTGGTGACAACCTGGTCAATATCGGCCGCCTGCTGGGCGTTTACAACCGCGTCCGCAATGAGGCGGCGGTGATCGACACCATCGGCAAGATGGTGGCGCTGCGCACCGTGCGCGATGAAAAGATCGCCCAGCACGACAACCCCGCCATCGTGGAATTCGGCAAGCTGGTGGAAGGCATGGCGCGCGATTTCGGGCTGGCCTATCGCAACGTGGACAACCGCGTGTTCGAAGTCACGCTGCCTGGCGGTGGCAAGGACACTTTCGGCATCCTGACCCACGCCGACGTGGTTCCGGCCGTTGCCGAGGAATGGGTGCTGGACGATGGCACGCGCCTCGATCCGTTCCGGCTCACGCGAGTTGGCGACACGCTCTACGGGCGCGGCACCATCGACGACAAGGGCTCGATCGCCGCCGTGCTGTATGCGATGAAGACTGTCAAGGAAAGCGGCGTGCCGCTGGAGCGCACCATCCGCCTGATGATCGAGACCACCGAGGAGACTGGCGGCGACGGCATGAAGTACTACCGCCAGCACACGACGCTGCCGGAGTACAACATCGTGCTCGACAGCAAGTACCCGGCCGTGGTCGCGGAGAAAGGCGCCGGCTCCCTGACAGTCTCGTTCGGCATCAAGTCTGCCGACGGCAAGGCCGAACGCGGCAAGACAGACAGCAAGGGCCCCGCCATCGTGGCCATGCGCGGCGCCGCCTCGGCCAATGCCATTCCCGAGACCGCCACCGCGCGCATTGCCGGCGGCGATGCCGCCGCCGTGGCCGCGGCACTTGAACAGGCGAAGGCCGACTTCGTGCGTCGCCACGCGCCGCGCGGCAAGTTCTCGATCGATGTGAAGCGCGAGGGCAATGAAGTCGAGGTCAAGGTCACCGGCGCCTCCGCGCACGGCTCGCGCCCGGAAGAAGGCGTCAACCCGCTGCCGCGGCTGGCGCTGTTCCTGCAGGCCAGCGGCGTGCGCTTTGCCGACAACCACTACCTGAACGCGGTGCGCTACCTGAACGACCTGTACGGGCTCGACTACCTCGGCAACAAGATGGAGGTGGCCTATCGCGACGCCTTCATGGGGCCACTGACGATGTCACCCACGCTGGTGCGCGAGCGCGGCGAGTATGTCGACGTGGTCACCAACGTGCGCATGCCGCGCGGGCGCACGCCCGACGAGCTGGGCGCCCGCATCACCAAGCGCATCTTCGGCTGGGCCGCGACGCATGGGCCGGTGGAGATCAAGTACGACCAGGGCAACTGGATGGCGCGCGACCCCAAGGGGGCGTGGCTGTCCACGCTGCTCAATATCTTCGGCGACACTACCGGGCTGGAAGCCAAGCCGGTGGCGACCGCAGGCAGCACCACCGCCAAGCTGATGCCCAACGCGATCAACTTCGGGCCGGCGATGCCAGGCAAGAAGTACACCGCGCACAATGCGCGCGAGTACAAGGAAGTGGCCGACCTGAGCCTCGACATGCAGATGTTCACGGAAATGCTGGTGCGGATCGGCAACCTGGACAAGATGCAATAAGCGAGCGCAAAACGGTTGCGTTTCTCCCCTCCCCTACGGGGTCCGACGGGCGAGGGGAGAAAACACCACCACCACCTTGAGCGCTCGCTTACAAGCCCAGCTCGCTCAAGCCCGGATGCCCGTCCGGGCGCCGCCCCAGCGGCCAGTGGAACTTGCGGTCCGCCTCCCGGATCGGCGCATCGTTGATGCAGGCGAAGCGGCGCCGCATCAGCCCCGCCTCATCGAATTCCCAGTTCTCGTTGCCATACGACCGGTACCAGTTGCCGGAATCGTCGTGCCATTCATAGGCAAAGCGCACCGCGATGCGGTTGCCGTCGTGCGCCCATAGCTCCTTGATCAGGCGGTAATCCAGTTCCTTCTGCCACTTGCGCTGCAGGAATGCGACGATGTCGGCGCGGCCGTTGGCAAACTCGGCACGGTTGCGCCAGGCACTGTCGACGGTATAGGCCAGCGCCACGCGCTCCGGGTCGCGGCTGTTCCAGCCGTCTTCGGCGGCGCGGACCTTGGCGATCGCGGAATCGCGGGTGAATGGCGGCACTGGCGGGCGGAATTCGGGTTGGGCAGACATCAGGTTTCTCCTGCAAAGCAAAGATGGTCGGGTTGGCGGCCTGGCTCGTCGCTGACAATGCGCCCAAGAATGATACAGACCTGTCTCATTATTTGTAGACAGACCTGTCTTGTCAAGGCGATTTCTCGTGCAGAATTCAAAAGCAAGACCCGGAGTGCCACGGCCTCCCGCCCGGCCTAAAGTGGGCACCATGCAAGCCAACACCGGAGAACGGCAGTGACGATCAAGCAGGCACAGCGCCCTCAGGCACACGCGATGGCGGTAGGCGGACCGCGTCGCCCCGTGCCGGCGCCGCTCGAGGGCCGGCGCCAGCCGCTGCCGCAAGGGCCCATCGGCGCGCGCGTCGATGGCATCGACTGGGCCGCCCTGGAGCGTGAACTCGATGCGTGCGGCTGCGCCGCCATCCGTGGCCTGCTGGCCGTGTCGGAATGCGGGGCGCTCGCCGCGCGCTACGAGCAGGATGAGCTGTACCGCTCGCGCATCGTGATGGCGCGGCACGGCTTCGGCCAGGGCGAGTACAAGTACTTCGCCTATCCCTTGCCCGACATCGTCGGCGTCTTGCGCACGGCGCTGTACCCACGCCTCGTGCCCATCGCCAATCGCTGGAACGCCGCGATGGGCATCGACACGCGCTATCCCGCCGTGCACGCGGACTACCTGGCGCGTTGCCACCAGGCCGGCCAATCGCGTCCCACGCCGCTGCTGTTGCGTTACGGCCCCGGCGACTACAACTGCCTGCACCAGGACCTGTACGGCGAGCATGTGTTTCCGCTGCAGGTGGCAGTGCTGCTGTCCGAGCCCGGACGCGACTTCACCGGCGGCGAGTTCGTGATGACCGAGCAGCGCCCGCGCATGCAGTCGCGCGCCGAAGTGGTGTCGCTGCGCCAGGGCGATGCGGTGGTGTTCGCCGTCAGCCAGCGGCCTGTGCAGGGCGGCCGCGGCAGCTACCGCGTCAACCTGCGCCATGGCGTCAGCCGGCTGCACGCGGGCCAGCGCTACACGCTCGGCATCATCTTCCACGACGCTAGCTGAGGAACAAAACATGCCTGCATCCATGCCAAGGCCTCACCGTAACGCCGGCAGCTCCGGCAGCGCCACCGCCATCGAAAAAGACCCGCGCTGGGCGCGCGTGCTGGCGCGCGATCCCGCCGCCGACGGCAGCTTCGTCTATGCGGTCAGGACCACCGGTGTCTATTGCCTGCCCAGCAGCCCGTCGCGGCTGCCGCATCCGGCCAATGTCGAGTTCTTCGACAGCGCCTCGGCGGCCGAAGCCGCAGGCTACCGGCCAAGCCGGCGCGCCGCGCCGCCCGCGCTGGCCGCACAGCATGCCGCCATGGTGGCCGACGCCTGCCGCCGCATCGAAGCCGCCGACACCTTGCCTGCGCTGCCCGAGCTGGCGCGCGCCGCCGGCGTCAGCGCCTACCACTTCCACCGGCTGTTCAAGGCCGCGACCGGCCTGACCCCGCGCGCTTACGCGGCCGCGCACCGCGCCAGCAAGCTGCGCTCGCAGCTGGGCAGCAGCGAATCGGTGACGGAGGCCATCTACGACGCCGGCTTCGGCTCCAACAGCCGCTTCTACGAGACCGCAGATGCGGTACTCGGCATGACGCCGTCGCGCTACCGCGCCGGCGGCGCCGGCACCGATATCCGCTTCGCCATCGGCCAATCCGCGCTGGGAGCGGTTCTGGTCGCGCAGAGCGACCGAGGCGTTTGCGCGATCCTGCTGGGCGACGATCCGCAGGTGCTGCTGCAGGATCTGCAGGACCAGTTCCCGCGCGCCAACCTGATCGGCGGCGACGCGCAGTTCGAGCAACTGGTGGCGCAGGTGGTTGGCTTTGTCGAAGCGCCGTCGACCGGTCTGGCGCTGCCGCTGGACGTGCGCGGCACCGCCTTCCAGCAGCGCGTCTGGCAGGCACTGCAAGAGATCCCGCCGGGCAGCACCGCCAGCTATGCCGAGATCGCGGCCCGCATCGGCGCACCGCGGGCGGTTCGCGCGGTGGCGCAGGCCTGCGCGGCCAACCACCTGGCGGTGGCGATTCCTTGCCATCGCGTGGTGCGCAGCGACGGCGGCCTGTCAGGCTACCGCTGGGGCGTGGCGCGCAAGCGTGATCTGCTTGAGCGCGAAGCAAAAGATTGAAGCCTGCGCTATCTGGCTGCCGCCAGTTGGACTTTCGCCAGGTAGTCGTGGATCTGCGCCACGACCGCGGCGCCCTCGCCCACCGCGGCCGCAACGCGCTTGGTCGAGCCCGAGCGTACATCGCCGATGGCGAAGACACCCGGCACGCTGGTCTGCAGCGGATAGGGCACCGCCGCCGCGCAGCCAAGTTCGCCGCCTCCGGTGCGCACAAAGCCCTTGTCGTCGACCTCGACATGGCAGGTGCGCAGCCAGGTCGCGTTGGGGTCCGCGCCGATGAACAGGAACAGGTGGCGCACGTCCATTTCCACCGGCCTCGGGCTTTCGCCCGGCGCGTCGTAGCGCACCCGCGACAGCCAACCGTTTCCCGTCAGCGCGGCGATCTGTGCATGGGTATGCAGCGTGACATTAGGCAGCGAACCGATGCGGTCGATCAGGTAGCGCGACATGGTCGCGGCCAGCCCGGGTCCGCGCACCAGCATATGCACATGCGCGGCGTTCGACGCCAGGTAGACCGCCGCCTGCCCGGCCGAGTTGCCACCGCCGACCAGCATCGCGGGCTCATTGCGGCACAGCTTGGCCTCCACCGGCGAGGCCCAGTAGTACACGCCACGCCCCTCGAAGCGCTCCAGCGCCTCAATGCCGGGCCGGCGGTATTGCGCGCCGGTGGCGATCACCACGGTATGGGTCGGGATCATGCGTCCGTCGACAAGCTCCAGCCGGATCGGGTCGGTGCCGCAATGCAGGGCCTTGACTTCCAACGGGATGGCGATATGCGCGCCGAACTTCAGCGCCTGCACGAAGGCCCGTCCGGCCAGCGCCTGCCCGGATATGCCCGTGGGAAAGCCCAGATAGTTCTCGATGCGCGCGCTGGCGCCAGCCTGGCCGCCAGGCGAGCGGCAGTCGATCACCGCGACCGACAGCCCTTCCGATGCCGCATACACCGCTGTCGCCAGGCCGGCCGGTCCTGCGCCCACCACGATCACGTCATAGACATGGTCCGGGTCGAACTCCGGCAACAACCCCAGGCATGACGCCAGCTGGCCTTCGTCCGGCGCGCGCAGCACGCGGCCGTCGGGGCAGATCACCAGCGGGAAGTCGCTCGCGGGCGCGTGGGCGTATTCGAGCAGCAGCGAGCAATCGCCGTCCACGTCCATGTCGATCACGGTATGCGGGTAGCCGTTGCGCCGCAGGAACGCCTGCAGCGCCAGCAGCAGCGGCTCGGTGCCGTGGCCGACCAGGACCGGACCGCTGCCGAACTCGATCAGGCCGACGCGGCGCAGGATCAGCGCGCGCATGATGCGCTCGCCCAGTTCGGCCTCGGCCACCAGTAGCGCACGCAGGCGTTCGGGCGTGATCGCGTAGCCGTCGGTGTCGGTCACGGCGACGCCGTCGACTAATGCCGGCCGGCCGCTGAGCGTGCCCACCTCGGCCAGGAAGTGGCCCGGTCCCTGTTCGGTGATCGTGTGCTCGCGGCCCAGCCCGTCGCGGCGCACGATGCGGACGCAACCGCTGGTGACGAGGTACATGCCGCGCCCGGTCTGTCCGACCGAGAACAGCTTCTCGCCGGCGCGCCAGCGCTGCGGCGTGCCGAAGCGCTGCACCCGTGCCATGTCTTCGGCACCGAGCTGCGGGAACATCTGGTGCCAGCGCGACTCCAGCGTGGAGTACGGCGCTTCCAGGCCGCCGCCTTCAGACGCTGCGCCCGCGCTGCCAGACTCACCATCGGCGGCGCCCGTTGCCATCGCCTCCCCCCGTGAAATCGCCATTTCGCCCCCTGTGGTCTGTGCACGCGCCCGCCGGCTGCGGCGCGGCCTATCGATAGTAGACGGCACGCCACAGAATGCGAGGGGCGAACTGGTCGCAAGCAGCGGCGCGGCGATCTCGTCATGGCATAGTTGCGCCTGGCGCTGCCTTGCGCTTGAATGGGAGCGCGCTGCCAGGCCGGCAGGCGCGGCCCGAGTCCAACCCAGAGTCTTGATGCAACCCGATTCCGTCTCCGACGCCAGCCAGCCTGGTGAACGCCCCGCCCGCCCCGCGCCGCGGCCCCTGTCCGCCGTCGAAGGCCGCGTGCTCGGCGTGCTGGTGGAAAAACAGCACACCGTCCCCGACACCTATCCGCTGTCGCTCAACGCCCTCGCCTCCGGCTGCAACCAGAAGACCGCCCGCGCCCCCGTCATGAACGTGAGCGAGCCCGAGATCCTCGACGCCATCGACGGTCTCAAGCACCTGAGCCTGGTCTTCGAGGGCAGCAGCAGCCGCGTGCCACGCTTCGAGCACAACATGCAGCGCGCGCTGGCTGTGCCAAGCCAGTCAGTCGCGCTGCTGGCGATGCTGTTGCTGCGCGGGCCGCAGACTGCGGCGGAACTGCGCCTGAACACGGCCCGCCTGCACGCGTTTGCCGATATTTCGTCGGTGGAGGGGTTCCTGGAAGAACTGGCGGAGCGCGAGCCGCCCTTCGTGGTGCGGCTGCCGCGCGCGCCGGGCGCGCGCGAGAACCGCTGGATGCACCTGCTGAGTGGCGATGCGGGGCTCGAAGCCGCGCAGGAGCTGGCTTTCGGCGGCAGCCAGGGCAGTGCCGAAGCGGGTCCGGGGACTGTCGCCGAACTTGCACAACTGCGCGCGGAACATCAGGCGCTGTCGGAGAAGGTCGCCCGCCTGCAGGCGCTGGTCGAGCATATGGCCAGCCAGCTTGGGATTGCCCCCGACGAATTTCTGGAATAACGCACCGAATACTCCCCGGCCCGGCATGCACTGCCGCAGCCGCGGGTATCGCCAGCGGGTGCCAACTGGTGCCAGCGAGGCCAGGCGGGCTCCTTCCCGCTGCCAGCTGCGTTTGAAGTTGCGGAAAATTTCTGGCGGTTAATTGCATTATTTGGTCCCGAAGCACCGGCGTGACCGGACCGGCGCTTCGGGGACTGCCCAGCCGGTCTGGTGTCGCCTATGCTTTGCTAGGGTCGGGACACGCGAGCCAACATCCAAGGGGGAGACGGCGCGGACGCACCGCGCCATCACGACAGCCATGGACAAGACAGCCTTCGTATTTGCCGGCGGCGGCAGCCTCGGCGCAATCCAGGTCGGCATGCTGCGCGAGCTGGTGGCATGGGGCGTGACGCCCGACATCGTCATTGGCGCCTCGGCGGGCGCAATCAACGGGGCTTTTTTCGCCTGCAACCCCGGCGTTGCCGGCGCTGGCCGCCTGGACCAGCTGTGGCGCAACATCCGCCGTGCCGACATCATGCCGTGGGGCTGGCGCAGCGTGCTCGGCATGGTCGGACGCAGCCGCGGACACCTGGTCGAGTCGGCGGGACTGCGCGCGCTGCTGGCGCGGCATTTCGGGCCGCGCCAGCTGGAAGCAGCTGACCTGCCCCTCCATGTGGTCGCGACCGACATGAGCAGCGGCGACGAGGTGCTGCTCTCGCACGGCAACATCGTCGATGCGGTGCTGGCCAGCGCCGCCATCCCCGGCGTGTTCCCGCCGGTGCAGTTCGAGGGCCGCACGCTGATCGACGGCGGCGTGGCCAACAACACCCCGGTATCCACCGCGATCGCCCTCGGCGCCAACCGCGTGATCGTGCTGCCCGCGGGCTTCACTTGCGCCGAGCGCCGGGCGCCGCGTGGCGCGCTGGAGCATGCCTTCAATGCGCTGTCGCTACTGGTGGCGCGCCAGTTGGTGCACGACCTGCAGCACTTTGCCGACCGCGCGCATATCAGTGTGGTGCCGCCGCTGTGCCCGCTCGATATCTCGCCCTACGACTACACGCGCTGCGGCGAACTGATCGACCGCGCCGCTGCCTCCACCGCCCAGTGGCTGCAGGGCAAGGGCCTTGAGAGCCGCCACGTGCCGGGCGCGCTGCACGTGCACTCGCACGACGATGCGGCGCCCAGCTGCAGCACCGATATCCCGGCGGCCGCCCCGCACTGAGCGCAGCGCGTTGCGCCAGGTTCCTCCGCGCCAGCACCGCATCGAGCCCGGCGGGCGCGGGATCTGAACCGATAACCAGCCGGGGCTTCAGGGCAGCCGCGCCAGCAAGCGGTCGCGCCATGAAGGGGGCAACGCCAACCGTCCCTGCGCGCCCCCAGCCGGGGACGCGTAAACCAGCGCCTGGCCGTCCCAGCTCACGTGGACCGGACCGACGCTGGTGATGGTGCGATGGGCCAGCAAATGCTCGCGCCCCACCCCGCGCCCTTCACCACGCCCTTCGCCACGCCCTTCGCCATACACGCGCAGCAGCAGCCGGTCATGGCGCAGGTAGCAGTATTCTGCGGCGTAGCGCACAGCCGCATCGACCGTCGGCAGGTGCCGGCAGTTGTGGGCACCGGCGCGCTCCCAAGCGCCGTGCCCATAGACGATCGCCGTCCAGATGGCGCCGAGCGCGGCCACCCGGCCAATTGCAACGCGCACCAGGCGCTGCGCCCGTTCGCGACGCCCCTCGCGCGTGGCCATCACCTGCAAGATGGCGCGGCCGGTAAAAAACGACAGCAGCAGCAGCGCCACCGCAGCCAGGTGGAAATAGAAGGCCGATTCCGGCAATGCCGCCAACGCATGGTTCATGACCCGATCCCGGAAAATGCCGGCACCGGGCCTGGAAAATAATCTGGCTGGAATTGCCGCGCCAAAATCCATCCATGCCCGCGCCGAATGAATCGGCAGCATTCATTACCGGATATTCAGAATAACCAGCCACCGTTAATCCAGAATAATCAAGTGGCGCGCTTACGCCAATCCGGTAAATCACCGTGCCTGATAATCGCCCCGTGGCGGGGAGTTATGTCCTGGCCGACAGTGCCGTCAGCAGTTCTATCAGCCGCGCGCAGGTCGGCTCGAAGACCGCGCGCAGTAGCGTCACCGTGCCGGCATCGCCGCCGCGGGCGGCGTCTTCCATGCGTTGAGCCAGCACGCGCAGCGCGTCGCAACCGATGTAGTGCGCAGACGATTTCATCCGATGCGCGATGCTGCCGCACGCTTCCAGTTCGGTGCCGGCGGCGCGCAGTTGCGCCAGATCGGCCTGCGCCGACATCACCAGCGCCTGCAGCAATTCGGCCGCGAAGGCCGCGTCACCAAGGGTCTGCGCAGCAATCGCAGCAGGGATCGCGGCGGCCTCGTGCGCTGGCAGCGCAACGTAATGGCGCTCGGCAAGCATGGCAAGAATCGCCGCCTCGGCTGTCGGCGCCGGCAATCGGGCCACGAAGGCACCATGGTCCGCGTGTTTCCCGGGCGATACCGCGACCGCGCACAGCGCGCCGGCGGCATGCCAGCCTTCCAGCAGCGTTGGCGGCACGGGCGTGCCCGGCCCGGCGATGACCAGCCCGACCTTGCCGGCCGATGCCGGCGCAATTGCCGAAGCCGGCGCGGCCAGGTGCGGTGCAAACCCCAGCCGCTGCAGCAGCGCCGCCAGGCTGGCGGCCCACTGTCCGTCGCGCAGGGCTGCAATCAGAAGCGCGCCGGTCATGGCAGCGCGCCCCCCGGCAATGCTAAGGAAACCAGGTTCGCCATGCTAGCCGACCGCAATATGGTGGCGCCGCGCAAAATCGATGACATCCACAAGCGAGCGCGCCCCGAGCTTTTCCATGATCCGCGTCTTGTGGGTACTGACGGTCTTATTGGAAATAAACAGGACTTCACCGATCTCCTTGTTGCTCATGCCTTTGGCCAGCATTTGCATGATAATCAGCTCCTTGTCCGACAGGCTGACCAGGCGCAATGCCTCATCGCTGAAATCGGATTTGCAGTGTTCGAGTTCGGGCATCACCGTGTAGCCCGCCAGCACCGATTCGACGCAGCGCACGATCTCCGACAGTTCCTGGGTCTTGCTCACGTAGCCATGCGCGCCCGCCTGGCGCGCCCGCGGGGCAAAGGTATTCTGGTCCTGGCCCGAGATCACCAGGATGCGCACGCCCGGATGCACGGATTTGAGGCGGGGGATCACGTCAAGGCCATTAATCTTCGGTATGTCCAGGTCGAGGATCACCACGTCGGGCGCATACTGCCGCACGATTTCCACGGCAGCCTGGCCGTTGTCCGCTTCCAGTACATGCGTGACGCCCAGCACCTGGGACAAGTGGGTCTTGAGGACGACTCGCACGGGCGGATGATCGTCGACGATCAGGATAGTGGCCACTGCATTCACTCCATAGCAAACTTTTCTGTGCCGCGTGAAGGGCACGCAGTCAGGCGTTGCAGCATTGTGCTCAGCATTTGCTCACGAATACACCTGAATGTTCCGAGGCTTGCGACGAATCTTCCCATCTTAGTGAAAAGTTCAGTAGGTGTCCTATTTGTCCCATGCCGGCACATTCGTCCGCGAGAGCGCGTATGCATCACTGTCGGCGAGGAGAATCATAGCGCCGCGTTCGCACTTGCAATTGTGCAGAAGCTCGCCCGACATGCATTCCGTCGGTGGGGGCGCGGGCTAACCTAGCGCTGCAGGCCCGCCAATGGCAGCACGTAGGCAATGTCGCCTTTCGAATCGGAAATTTCCACAGGCATTTTCGGATGTGTCTGAATGAGGCGGTGCAGCTTGGCTCATAGAGTAAATGCAAGCCGCATTTTCCTGATTCGCCTTGCCCCGCCTGCCCTGCCTTTCCTGTCTGCCGTTCGGTTCGAAATCCGCCCGCGCGGCATCCCTCGCCCCATCGCACCGCCACCAAGCAAATACTGTGTTGCATCATTGGGCTGCGATGCTCCTGTTCGCCTTTTCAACCGGCGCCATGAGCCAGACGATGGCCCCCTTGCGCGCCGCACCGCTTGCCCATGAACGCCTGTACGGCTGGGGCGCGATGCTGCTCTGCGGCCTCAGTACAGGCCTGCTGGCATGGATCGCAGTGCTCCAGCGCGAAGTACGCCGGCGCCGCGCCGCCGAGAGCGCGTGGAAGGACCACGTGGCGATCCAGTCGGCGCTGCTTGACGGCATCCCGCAGCCGGTCTACCTGCGCGATGCCTCGCTGCGGCTCATCACCTGCAACCGCAGCTACGAGGAACTCGTCGGCGCCACGCGCGATCGGCTGCGGGGTCAGCCGATCGATGCGCCGGGCCATGTGCATCCCGTCGTCACCGACATGGCCGAGCTGGCGCGCGACTACCGCAAGGTCCTCGACAAGGGTGAGCCGCTGCGCAAGGACCGTTGCCTGCGGCTCCGGGGGCGCAGCCATCACGTGCTCAACTGGATGACCCCGCTGCGCGGCGCCGACGGCAAGGTCAAGGGCCTCGCGGGCGGCTGGGTCGACCTGACCGAACGCCACGACATGCTGGCAGAACTGGCGCACGCCAAGGCCGAGGCGGAAGCCGCCAACCGCGCCAAATCCACTTTCCTGGCTTCGGTCAGCCATGAGATCCGCACGCCGATGAACGCCATCACCGGCATGCTGGAGCTGACACTGGCGCAATGCCAGCTACCTGACCACGAACGCCTGCAGCTGGTCACCGCGCATCAGGCGGCGGTCGGGCTGCTGGCACTGATCGACGACATCCTGGACTTGTCTAAGATGGAGGCAGGCAAGTTCAGCATTCACCCGGCGCCGGCATCGCTGCCGGCGCTGGTCAACGACACTTTGCTGATCTTTGGTCCCGTAGCCGAGCAGAAAGGGCTAACGCTGACCAGCGAAACGGGCGCCGGCATCGCGCCGCTGCACCAGGTCGACGGCCTGCGCTTCCGGCAAATCCTGGGCAACCTGGTGTCGAACGCCGTGCGCTTCACCGATCGTGGTGCGATCCGGGTCCGAGTGGAAGCCGAACCGGCCGCCGACGGCAAGCAGGCCGTCACGCTGACCGTTGCCGATACGGGGATCGGCATACAACCCAAAGCGCAAGCGCAGCTGTTTGAGCCGTTCGCTCAGGTACATGACCAGTCGCGCTCGCACGCAGGCGGCACCGGGCTCGGCCTGGCGATCTGCCAGCGACTGGCCAGCGCGATGGGCGGGCAGATTGCGTTGTCCAGTCAGCCTGGCCAGGGCACGCGTGTAACGGTGTCGCTGCCGCTGGCGCTGGCCGACGCCGTAGCTGCCGCGCCGGCGCAGCCGGTGCCAATGCCGGGCTGCGCGCGCTGCCATGCCCGCATCCTGGTGATCGACGACCACGCGCCCAACCGCCTGCTGCTGCAGCGCCAACTGGAGTACCTGGGCCATCATGTGGTTACCGCGAAGGACGGCCGTGACGGGCTGGCCAGGCTGGATGGCGCGGTGTTCGATGTCATCGTCTGCGACTGCGCGATGCCGGTGATGGACGGCCTGGCATTCGCACGTGCGGTGCGGGCCCGCGATGACGCAGTCCGCGATGTGCCGATCGTCGGCTGCACCGCCAGCGCCGTGGCGGAAGATCACGCTGCTGCGCTGGCTGCCGGCATGAATGCGGTGATCGTCAAGCCGGTGGGCCTGCAGGCCCTGGACGAAGCGGTGGCACGCGCGTGCAGCGGTGGCCATCCGCCGCCGCAGCCGGCGATGATGGTTCATGCGCCGCCACCCGCCCCGCCCGCCAAAGATGCGCCGGACAGGGCGCCAAACGCCAGCAAGCCCGGCTCATGTCCCGCCTGGTGCGCCGTTTGCCACGAGATGAACGTGGCGTGCGACCGGATCGACACCGTCCCGGAGTAGCGGAAACCCCGGCGCGGGGTTTCAGGCTTCCACCGGCACCGCGCTGGTGCATTTGATCTCGTCCAGGCAGACGCTGGACTTGACCGCGCTGACACCCGGGATGCGCATCAGCGTATCGAGCAGGAAGTCAGACAAAGCCTTCAGATCCTTCGCGACCACCTTCAGCACGTAGTCGATATCACCGGTCACGGAAAAACACTCCTGGATCTGCGCCAGCTCCGCCACCAGCCGCTTGAAGTTGGACAGCTCGCGGATATGCCCGCGTTCCATCGTTACGTGGATAAAGGCAACCACGCCCAGGCCGAGCGCGGCGGCATCCAGTCGTGCTTCGTAGCGTTTGACCAGCCCCGCCTCTTCCAGGCGGCGATGGCGTCGCAGCGTTTGTGCCGGAGACAGCGCAATTGCCTCAGCCAGCTCAAGGTTGGAGGCGCGCGCGCGCTCCTGCAAGACCGCCAGCAGGCGGCGATCGGTACGGTCCAGCTCGATCGTTTGCACTTTGATTTCCTCACCTCATGGATTCAAGCAATTTGATTTCATAAGCTAGGGTTTCCCTGCGTGGCTAACGAAATCCAATTTTGCTGGGCAGAATATACACTGCATCCCAAGCCAGCGACATAAAGCCACTGCCATTACTTGGTTGGCCAGCATTGACTGGCACCGGCGCCACCCGATCCGGGCAATGTCGCCACTGCAATAATATTTCCCGATTGACCGGTTCTGACGCCCCCCCATGACCACGAACCCGCCTTCCCTGCCTGGCACGCCAGGCACCAGCGCCGATGGCGCGGAACGCTGAACCGGAATCCCGATCTCCGGTGCGCGCCCGCCCTGCCCGACGGCACTTTGCCGGCGTCGCACCAATCCAATCACCTAACTTCCCCTTAGTGAGAAAGCCATGGCCGACCTGTTTGACAACCCGATGCAACTGATGGGCTTCGAATTTGTGGAGTTCGCTTCGCCCACCCCGAATGTGCTCGAGCCGCTGTTCGAGCAGATGGGCTTCACGCTTGTGGCGAAGCACCGTTCCAAGGACGTGGTGCTGTACCGCCAGGGCGAAGTTAACTTCATCGTCAACCGCGAGCCGCACAGCCACGCCGCCTACTTTGCCGCCGAGCACGGCCCCAGCGCCTGCGGCATGGCGTTCCGCGTCAAGGATTCGCACAAGGCCTACGCCCGCGCGCTGGAACTGGGCGCGCAACCGGTGGAAATCCCGACCGGCCCGATGGAACTGCGCCTGCCCGCGATCAAAGGGATCGGCGGCGCGCCGCTATACCTGATCGACCGCTTCGAGGAAGGCAAGTCGATCTATGACATCGACTTCGAGTTCATCGAGGGCGTCGACCGCCACCCGGTCGGCCACGGCCTCAAGCTGATCGACCACCTGACGCACAATGTCTACCGTGGTCGCATGGCTTATTGGGCCAACTTCTACGAAAAGCTGTTCAACTTCCGCGAAATCCGCTATTTCGACATCCAAGGCGAGTACACCGGCCTGACCTCCAAGGCCATGACCGCCCCCGATGGTAAAATCCGCATTCCGCTGAACGAGGAATCGTCCAAGGGCGCCGGCCAGATCGAAGAGTTCCTGATGGCCTTCAACGGCGAAGGCATCCAGCACATCGCCTTCCTGACCGACAACCTGATCGAGGTCATCGACCGCCTGCAACTGGCAGGCGTGCCGCTGATGACCGCGCCGAACGACTACTACTACGACGCACTGGACACGCGCCTGCCCGGCCATGGCCAGCCCGTGGAGCAACTGAAGTCGCGCGGCATCCTGCTGGATGGCACCACGGAAGGCGGCAAGCCCCGCCTGCTGCTGCAGATCTTCTCCAAGACCGCGCTCGGCCCGGTGTTCTTCGAGTTCATCCAGCGCCGCGGCGACGAAGGCTTCGGCGAAGGCAACTTCAAAGCCCTGTTCGAGTCGCTGGAACGCGACCAGATCGCACGCGGCACGCTCAAGGTCGAGGCCTGACCGGCATCGCCTTCACTGACCGGCCGCCTCTGTCAGGCACCAGCCGGTTCCGGTAAGCGAACCTCCCACGCGGCAGTCACCCTGCCGCGCGGTTGGTGGCGTCCCCCGGCCCAAGCGTCCGACTCCAAACAGCCAGAGACGCGGGCCACATTCCATGAGAATGGGTAGAGGAAACAACTGAATGCATGCAAGCAGCAATGACGGCACGCTCAAGCGTGGCCTGAAGAACCGGCATATCCAGCTGATCGCGCTGGGCGGCGCCATCGGCACCGGCCTTTTCCTGGGTATCGCCCAGACCATCAAGATGGCGGGACCGTCGGTCCTGCTGGGCTACGCGATCGCCGGCATCGTGGCGTTCTTCATCATGCGCCAGCTCGGCGAGATGGTGGTGGACGAGCCCGTCGCCGGTTCCTTCAGCTACTTCGCCGACAAGTACTGCGGCCACTTCGCCGGCTTTATTTCCGGCTGGAACTACTGGGTGCTGTACATCCTGGTGAGCATGGCCGAACTGTCGGCCGTCGGCATCTACGTACAGTACTGGTGGCCGGAAATCCCGACCTGGGTCTCGGCGCTGGTGTTCTTCCTGGTGATCAATGCGATCAACCTGTCGAGCGTGAAGTCCTTCGGCGAGATGGAATTCTGGTTCTCGATCATCAAGGTCGCGGCCATCATCGGCATGATCGGCTTCGGCGGCTACCTGCTGATGTCCGGCAATGCCGGCCCGCAGGCCAGCGTGGCCAACCTGTGGCAGCACGGCGGCTTCTTCCCCAACGGCATGGGCGGCCTGGTGATGGCCATGGCGGTGATCATGTTCTCGTTCGGCGGGCTGGAGCTGGTGGGCATTACCGCGGCGGAAGCGGATTCGCCCGAGAAGACCATCCCCAAGGCCACCAACCAGGTGATCTACCGCATCCTGATCTTCTACGTGGGCGCGCTGGCGGTCCTGCTGTCGCTGTACCCGTGGGAGAACGTGGTCACCGGCGGCAGCCCGTTCGTGCTGATCTTCCATGCGCTGAACAGCAACTGGGTTGCCAACGTGCTGAACGTGGTGGTGCTGACCGCGGCGCTGTCGGTCTACAACAGCGGCGTGTACTGCAACAGCCGCATGCTGTACGGCCTGGCCCAGCAAGGCAATGCGCCCAAGGCGCTGATGAAGGTCAACAAGCGCGGCATCCCGCTGACGGCGCTGGGCTTCTCGGCGCTGGCCACCGCGGTGTGCGTGGTGATCAACTACTTCATGCCGGGCAAGGCCTTCGAGCTGCTGATGGGTCTGGTGGTGTCGGCCCTGATCATCAACTGGGCGATGATCAGCCTGATCCACCTGAAGTTCCGCGCCGACAAGCGCCGCGCAGGCCAGGCCACGAAGTTCCAGAGCTGGGGCTATCCGCTGACCAACTACCTGTGCCTGGTGTTCCTGGCCGGCATCCTGGTGGTCATGTTCCTGACTGAAGGCCTGCGCCTCTCGGTCTACCTGATCCCGGTGTGGCTGGTGGTCCTCGGCGTCAGCTACCTGCTGCGCCAGAAGAACGCGGCCGCCACGGTGCAGGACGGCGTCGCCGCCCAGCAACTGCGCTGACCGGCCAGTGCGGCGCCTGCAGCCTGCGGGCGCCGCCGGTTAGAATCCTTGCTGCGCGGTGCCCGGCGCCTGCCTACGCCACGCAGCAGCCCCCTCCGACCTGATTCCATCGCATCCCATGTTCGCACACATCGAAGCCTTCCCCGGCGACCCGATCCTCTCTCTCAACGAGGACTTCCAGAAAGATCCCCGCACCGACAAGGTCAATCTGAGCATCGGCATCTATTTTGACGATGACGGCCGCCTGCCGGTGATGCAGGCCGTCGCCAAGGCCGAGGCCGCGCTGCTGGCAGACATGGGCCCGCGTCCCTACCTGCCGATGTCGGGCCTGGTGGGCTACCGCAGCGCGGTGCAGGCGCTGGTATTCGGCGAAGACTCCCCGGCGCGCGCCGCCGGCCGCATCGCCACGCTGCAGACGCTGGGCGGCTCCGGCGCGCTTCGCGTGGGCGCGGATTTCCTCAAGCGCTACTACCCGCAGTCGCAGGTGTGGATCAGCGACCCGAGCTGGGAAAACCACCGCGTGGTGTTCGAGCGCGCGGGCTTCACGGTCAACACCTATCCATACTATGACGACGCCACCGGCGGCCTGAAGTTCGACGCGATGATGGACGCGCTGCGCACCATCCCCGCGCAAAGCATCGTGCTGCTGCACGCCTGCTGCCACAACCCGACCGGCGTGGACCTGAACCAGGACCAGTGGCGCCAGTTGATCGCGCTGATCAAGGCCAACAACCTGCTGCCCTTCGTCGACATGGCCTACCAGGGCTTCGGCGCCGGCCTGGAGGACGATGCCTTTGCGATCCGCGAACTGGTGGCGCAAGACGTGCCCTGCCTGGTGGCGAACT
The DNA here is from genome assembly GCF_044748965.1 of Cupriavidus sp. NPDC089707. NCBI lineage: Bacteria > Pseudomonadati > Pseudomonadota > Betaproteobacteria > Burkholderiales > Burkholderiaceae > Cupriavidus > Cupriavidus sp. NPDC089707. Next base: position 24,663 of record NZ_JBIVHB010000014.1, on the reverse strand, counting down.
CGTTCTCGAAGAACTTCTCGCTGTATGGCGAGCGCTGCGGCGGCCTGAGCGTGTTCTGCAACACCGCCGGCGAAGCCGCCAACGTGCTCGGCCAGCTGACCGGCGCAGTGCGTGCCAACTACAGCAACCCGCCGACGCACGGCGCGCGCGTGGTGGCCAAGGTGCTGACTACCCCCGAGCTGCGCCAGTTGTGGGAAGAAGAACTGGCGCAGATGTGCGGCCGCATCGCGCGCATGCGTGAAGCGATCCACCACAACCTGCGCGACCATGTCAGCGGCGAAGCGCTGTCGCGGTACCTGACGCAGCGCGGCATGTTCACCTACACCGGCCTGAGCGCCGACCAGGCCGAGCGCCTGCGCGAGCAGCACGGTGTTTATCTGCTGCGCTCGGGCCGCATGTGCGTGGCCGGCCTGAATGAGCGCAACGTGGGGATCGTGGCGAAGGCTATCGGCAGCGTGCTGAAGGGCTAAGGCGTTTCAGCCTCGCTGACAATGCCAAGGGCGGCGCCATCGTGCGCCGCTTTTCTTTTTGCGGGCCGACTGGCGCGAGCGTAATTTCTACAAGCCCCCCGTGGAGTTCTGACGCACCTGGCGGCACCGCTTCCCTCCCGCTGCCGATACTGGCGTGCCGCCGCCGCCGGGCACCGATTTTGCTGTCGTTCTTGCTGCACTGTCAGGCGCGACGCCATCCCCATGGTGCCGCCCCGTCCACACAAGGTCAGCACAATGTCCGAACACAAGGAGCCCTCCCGGCGCGATGCCACCACGCCCCCAGGCAGCGCCGCGCGACCCGTCACGCTCCGGATCAACGGCCAATCCCACACCCTGCAACTCGAACCACGCACCACGTTGCTCGACGCGCTTCGCGAAGTGATGTACCTGACCGGCACCAAGAAAGGCTGCGACCGCGGCCAGTGCGGCGCCTGCACGGTCCTCAGCGACGGGCGGCGCATCCAGTCCTGCCTGACGCTGGCCATGATGCAGGAGGGCCGTGATCTCACCACCATCGAAGGCCTGTCAGACGGCGACGCGCTGCACCCGGTGCAGGCGGCCTTTATCGCGCATGACGCACTGCAGTGCGGCTTCTGCACGCCGGGGCAGATCTGCTCCGCCGTCGGCATGCTGGCCGAGGCGCGCGCCGGCGAGGCCAGCGTGGTGCAGCCGCTGGCGGCGCCCACGCTGCCGCTTGGCGATGAAGAAATCCGCGAGCGCATGAGCGGCAACCTGTGCCGCTGCGGCGCCTATCCCAAGATCGTCGCCGCGCTCCGCGAGGTCGGCGACAAGCCAGGCACGCGCTGAGGCGGCAGCATGCAGCCCTTTTCCTATGCGCGGCCCGACACCATCGATGAAGCGCTGCAGTTGGGCAGCCAGCCGGGCGCGCGCTATGTCGGCGGCGGCACCAACCTGATCGACCTGGTCAAGGCAGGCGTCGAAGCGCCGCAGCAGCTGGTCGACGTGAGCCGCCTGCCGCTGGCGCAGGTCGAGGCGCTGCCAGACGGCGGCCTGCGCATCGGCGCGATGCTTAGCAACACCGACGCGGCCAACCAGCGCCTGGTGCGCGAACGTTATCCGCTGCTGACGCAGGCGCTGCTGTCCGGCGCCTCCGGGCAGCTGCGCAATATGGCGACCGTCGGTGGCAACCTGCTGCAACGCACGCGCTGCCACTACTTCTACGACACGGGCTTTCCTGCCTGCAACAAGCGCAAGCCCGGCTCGGGCTGCGGTGCGCTCCACGGCATCAACCGCATGCATGCGATTCTTGGCGCCAGCGAGCATTGCATCGCCGTGCATCCGTCCGACATGTGCGTGGCGCTGGCCGCGCTCGAGGCCGTCATCGTCGTGCGTGCGCCCGGCGGCGAGCGCCGCATCCGGATCGCCGACTTCCATCGCTTGCCGGAAGACAAGCCCGAGATCGACACAACGCTGGCGCCGGGCGAACTGGTGGTGGCGCTGGAGCTGCCGCCCTCGCCCTACGCCGCCCATGCGCACTACCTGAAGGTGCGCGACCGGGCCAGTTTCGCCTTCGCGCTGGTCTCGGTGGCCGCGGCGCTAGAATTTTCCGGCCCTACCGTGCGCAGCGCGCGGCTGGCGCTGGGCGGCGTGGCGCACAAGCCCTGGCGCGTGCCCGCCGCCGAGCAGGCGCTGACCGGCCGGCCGCTGAGCGCGCACAGCGCGGCAGAAGCCGCCCGCCTGCTGCTCGATGGCGCCCGGCCTTATGAGCACAACGCCTTCAAGATCGTGCTGGCGCAACGCGCCGTGGTGCGCGCGCTGCAGGTGGCGGCCCGCGCGCAAGGCGCTTGAAGGAGCATGGCAATGAGCGTTACCGGGGCCCCCATCGACCGCACCGACGGCGTGCTCAAGGTCACCGGCCGTGCACGCTACACTGCCGACCATGTGCTGCCGGGACTGGTCCATGCGGTGATGGTCACCAGCACCATCCCGCATGGCAAGGTGGAATCGATCCACAGCGCCGCGAGCGAGCAGTTGCCCGGCGTGCGGCTGGTCATGACACCTTTCAACGCACCGCTCCTGCCCAAGGGTGGCAAGGCCGGGGCCGATACGCCGACCGCCGGCCACGTGATGACGCTGCTGCAGGACACCGCGGTGCACTACAACAACCAGCCCATCGCCGTGGTCGTGGCCGATACGCTGGAACAGGCACGCGATGCGGCGGCGCGGCTGGTGGTCCGCTACCGCGAGCAGCCGGCCGTGCTGGACTTCGCGCAGGCGCGCGTGCACGCCGGCAAGCCGCAGGGCGAAGACGCCGGCGAGGCCGACAGCCATCGCGGCGATGTCGACACCGCGCTGCATTCAGCGGGCACGACGGTCGACGAGGTTTACACCACGCCGATGGAACACCACAACCCGATGGAGCCGCACGCCACCATCGCCGCCTGGGACGGCGACAACTTGACGCTGTACGACTCGACCCAGTACGTCACCGGCGTGCGCAAGGCGGTAGCGGCCACGCTCGGCATCGCGGCCGGCAAGGTACGCGTGCGCTGCCCCTTCGTCGGCGGCGGCTTTGGCTGCAAGGGTTCAATGTGGTCGCACGTGGTGCTGGCGGCCATGGCGGCGCGCGCGGCAGGCAGGCCGGTCAAGCTGGTGGTCGAGCGCGTGCAGATGTTCGGGCCGGTGGGCGCGCGGCCCGTCACCGAACAGCGCGTGCTCGCCGCTGCCGGCGGCGATGGCCGCCTGCAGGCGATGCGGCATGACGTCGTCATCGGCAGCGCGCAACTCGAGGAATGGCTCGAGACTTGCGCTGTGCTGACGCGCTCGCTCTACGCATGCCCCAACCTGCAAACCAGCCACCGGGTGGCACGGCTGCAGATCGGCACCATGACCTTCATGCGCGCGCCAGGCGAGGCGCCGGGGAGCTTTGCGCTGGAGTGCGCGCTTGATGAGCTGGCTGATCGGCTCGGCATCGATCCGATCGAGTTGCGCCTGCGCAACCACGCCGATGCCGATCCGCACAAGCAGAAGCCCTTCTCCAGCAAATCGCTGCGCGAATGCTATCGCGTGGCGGCCGAGCGCTTTGACTGGTCCCGCCGCGATCCGAAGCCGCGTTCGATGCAGGCCGGCGGCAAGCTGGTGGGCCTGGGGATGGCCTCCGCCACCTACCCTGCCAACCGTTCGGGCGCGAGCGCCATGGCGCGCATCCTGCCGGACGGGACCGCGCTGGTGCGCAGCGGCACGCAAGACCTGGGCACCGGCACCTATACCGTGATGACACAGGTGGCTGCCGACGCGCTCGGCCTGCCGCCGGAGCGCGTGCGCTTTGAACTGGGCGATACGGATTTCCCGGAGGCGCCGGTCTCGGGCGGATCGCAATCGGCAGCCAGCGTCGCGCCGGCGGTGCAGCAGGCCGCTTCTGCCGCACGCGACAAGCTGGTGGCACTGGCCGTGGCCGACACGGCCTCGCCACTGTCCGGCGCGCGCCCGGATGAGGTGGAGGTCGTGGACGGCTGGCTGCAGCTGCGCAGCGACCCGCCGCGCCGCGAGCCGGTCAGGGCCGCCATCTCGCGCGCCGGCGGCCGGCCTGTCGAGGCCCACGCCAGCGCCAGGCCGGGCGACGAGCGCAAGCAATACTCGATGCATGCCTTCGGCGCGGTCTTTGCCGAGGTGCAGGTCGATCCTGAACTGGGTGAGGTCCGCGTGCATCGCGTGGTCGGCTGCTACGACGTGGGCCGCGTGCTGAACCGCAAGACCGCGCATAGCCAGCTGGTGGGCGGCATCGTCTGGGGCATCGGCATGGCGCTGCATGAGAAAAGCGACCTGGACCTCGCCACCGGCCGCGTGGCCAATGCCAACCTTGCCGAATACCATGTGCCGGTCAGCGCCGACGTGGGCGAGATCGAGGTCGACATGCTGGACGGGCACGATCCGCACATCAATGCGCTGGGCACCAAGGGCATTGGTGAAATCGGCATTGTGGGTGTCGCCGCCGCCATTGCCAATGCGGTGTACCACGCGACCGGACGGCGTGTGCGCGAACTGCCGCTGACACCCGACAAATTGCTGGACTGAATCCGGCCGGCACGATGGTTGGATGGATTTGGTTTTTTGATTGCTGTTCCTGCGGCTTGGCATCTGGCAGGTATTGATATGCCCGGGTTTCGCCCCTGAAGGGGCGAGTCACTTTTGCCCGAGCGGCATAAGTAACCAAAAGCGCGTTTACGGTCCTGGGCGGACGGCCACTTTTATCGTAGCGTGCCTGGGGTTTCGTACGGGGCTTTGCTTCCTCACAAAGCCGGGCTGCCTGCCGCCGTGGTGCGCCACGGTGGCAGGGATTGACGCGGTGATTGAACGAGTCCGGAGCTGTGATTGGCCCCTGCTGCTGGCGGCAATGTAGGAACGCCTTCGGCTGCGCTGCGCGCCGGCAGCATCTCAGGTCGCTGGCCCTGGCCCGGAACGCGTCGCTACGCTCGCTTGGCGCTATCGGCCGCGAACCCAACAGCCTGTTCCGACCGCTTGTTTTTGCTCCCTCTCCCGCGTGCGGGAGGGGCGGGGGTGAGGGCCGGAGCCTCCACGAAGTGAGAACCTTCACACCGTACGTCGCTCAACGTTAGACCACCAAGAACCATTAGACGCTGGGCTTCCACCCAGCCCGCGTGCGAACTGCAGCCGTAGAAATGCCCAAATGGCCTACGTGTGTCAAAATTCGTTTCCGATCGGTCAGCCTCGTTGACCGGTTAAGTGCGGGTGTTTGAGAATGGTTCGTCGCCCAGACAACGGCGACCAGGTTTAGCAGCCTGCCGAACACTCATCAAAGACGGTTGCGTATGCGGCCTTCTTTGGTATGCCTTCGCACGCCCTTTGCGCAATGGGCGAGCCCTGGTGGGGGAGCCTTCGGGCTCGCCGGCTTCCGAGTGTTCCGGTCTGCTAACCCTGCCCTGTGCTCGCCCACCCGATTAGCAGCGGACGGCGAGCCTCCATTCCTAACTCGGAGGTTGCCATGCAAAGCACCAACCGGGCTCCACAAGAGCCAACCCTCACCCAAGACCAAGCAGAGCTTGCGAGTAGCCGATCGAAGGCCGACCGCGCTCTCGCCCGCCGGCTCGCCGGTACCGTACCGCCGCCATCCGTTAAATCTGTCACGATTGAGGAGCACATTCTCCAGGCTAGCGATGACCTGCTGCGGGTCAGCGCTGGATTTGAATCCGTCCTGACTTTGCTCGATTTGCAGAGCGATACCTGTGCCGGGAGTATCGGCCTGCATGCGTTGCTATTGCCGCTCAAGCAACAGATCGACAAGAGCGCTGATCGGCTGCAAGCGCTCGTCTAGCGAGAGCTTGCGACGTTGATTCAGCCGGGGTGTGCGATGGGAGGATCCTACTTCGTGGAGACTCTGGCCCTCTCCCCCGGCCCCTCTCCCGCATGCGGGAGAGGGGAGCAAACAAGCTGAGATACTGCCTGCGCGCAGCGCAGCCGAAGGCGTTCATACCACACCGCCAGCAGCAGGGGCCACCCACAGCTCCGGGCTCGTTCAAGAACCGCGTCAATCCCAGCCATCGTGGCGCACCACGGCGGCAGGCAGCGCGGCCTTGTGAGGAAGCGAAGCCCCGTACGAAAGCCCCAGCACACTACGATAAAAGTGGCCGTCCGCCCAGGACAAAAAAACGCGCTTTTGGTTACTTTTGCCGCTCGGGCAAAAGTGACTCGCCCCTTCAGGGGCGAAACCCGGGCATATCAAATACCCACCAGATGCCCAGCTGCAGCACCCCACACAAAAAAACTCAATGAAAATCCCGACTCCCCACCATCAACCTCCCCAGCAACGGACTAAGATCCACGAGTTCCTTGGCCACAAGGTGCCGCACCTCCCCCTGCCGCTGCCAGGTCCCCACCACCCCCAGCAACGTAGCCCCCAACACCTCCTTCCTCTGCCTCTCCACCAGATCCGGCCATAAGATCAGATTGACCGTACCAGTCTCATCCTCAATCGTCGCAAAAATCGTCCCGCTTGCCGTAGAAGGCCGCTGTCGCACCGTGACAATCCCGCAAGCCCTCACCCGCCGCCCATTGCCACAGCGCTGCAGCTGACTGGCGGTAGCAAACCGCATCGCCTTCAACCTGTCCCGCAACAACGCCAGCGGATGCGACTTGAGCGAGAGCCCGAGGCTGGCGTAGTCCGCCGTCACATCCTCTCCCAGCCGCGGCGCAGGCAGTACGAGCGCATCTTCTGCCGGCGGCGCCTCGTACAAAAGATCGCGGTGCGCCGCGTGCTCGGCCGCCGCGCGTGCCTGCCAGCGCGCCTGCCGACGATGGCCCGCAAGCGGCGCCAACGCGTCTGCAGCGGCCAGCACGTCGATATCATGCCGATCCAGCGCGGCACGCAGCGCCAGGTCTTCCACGCTGTCGAACGCACGCTGCGCACGCGCCTCCTCGATGCGCAGCGCGGCCTCCTCGCGCATGCCCTTGACGCGGCTCAGGCCGAGACGCACACGCGGAGGCGCATCGGCCTCCACCTGCTCCAGCGTGCTTTCCAACCGGCTCAGCGTGACGTCCACCGGCAATACCACCACATCATGCCGCTGCGCATCCTGCACCAGTTGCGACGGCGAATAGAACCCCATCGGCTGGCTGTTCAGCAGCGCGCACAAGAAGGCCGACGGATGGTGGCATTTGAGCCAGGAGCTGACATACACCAGCTTGGCAAAACTGGCCGCATGGCTCTCCGGAAAACCGTATTCGCCAAACCCCTCGATCTGCTTGCAGATCGCCAGCGCGAACGATTCCGGATAGCCGTTGCCGGTCAGCGCGCGCACCAGCGCGTCCTGGTGCTGGCGCAAGTCGCCGCGCCGCCGCCACGCGGCCATCGAGCGCCGCAACTGGTCGGCCTGCCCCGGCGAAAAACCGGCCGCGTCGATGGCCAGCTGCATCACCTGCTCCTGGAAGATCGGCACGCCCAGCGTGCGGCCCAGCACCTTCTCGATCACGGCGTTGAAGTAAACCGGCGGCTTCTTCGTCAGGCGGAACGCCTCGCGCCGCTTCAGGTAAGGGTGGACCATGCCGCCCTGGATTGGGCCGGGGCGGACGATTGCAACTTCCACCACCAGGTCGTAATACGCGCGCGGCTGCAGCCGCGGCAGCATCGACTGCTGCGCGCGAGATTCGATCTGGAACACGCCGATGGTGTCGGCCTTGCAGATCATGTCGTAGGTGTCCGGATCTTCCTTGGGGATGTCTTCCATGCGCGCAGGCAATCCCACACGCGCCTTGTCAGGGTTGGGAATCATCTCCAGCGCACGCCGGATCGCCGACAGCATGCCCAGCGCCAGTACATCGACCTTGAGCAGGCCAAGCGATTCCAGGTCATCCTTGTCCCACTGGATCACGCTGCGGTCCGCCATGGCCGCGTTCTCGATCGGCACCAGCCGCGACAGCTTGTGGCGCGCGATCACGAAGCCGCCCACGTGCTGCGACAAGTGGCGCGGAAAGCCGCGCAGCTGCGCGGTCAGGCTGGCCCACTGCTGCACCGCCGGCGAGTCGGGATCGAGCCCGTAGCGCGCGATCTTCTCCACGAAGCCCGGGCCGTCCCACCAGGCCTGGCCCTTGACTACCTGCTCGACCACGCTCGCGTCGATGCCCAGCGCGCGGCCCACGTCGCGCAACGCGCTGCGCGAACGGTAGGTGATCAGCGACGCCGCCAGCGCGGCACGGTGGCGGCCGTACTTCTGGTAGATGTACTGGATCACCTCTTCGCGCCGCTGGTGCTCGAAGTCGACATCGATGTCGGGCGGCTCATCGCGTTCGCGCGACAGGAAGCGGCCGAACAGCAGGTTGGCCTGCTCGGGGCTGACCTCGGTCACATACAGGCAGAAGCACACCAGCGAGTTGGCGGCCGAGCCGCGGCCCTGGCACAGGATGCCGTTGGCGCGCGCAAAGCGCACGATGTCGTGCACGGTGAGGAAGAACGGTTCGTACTGCTTTTCCTCGATCAGCTGCAGCTCTTCCTCCAGCTGCTTTTCCCATTCCGGCTTCAGGCCATTCGGAAAACGTTCGGCCTTGCCACGCTCCACTTCGGCGCGCAGGTAAGAGATCGGCGTGAAGCCCGTCGGCACCAGTTCCTCCGGATATTCATAACGCAGCATGCCCAGCGAGAAATCGCACTGCGCGGCAATCTTCAGCGTCTGCGCCAGCGCCTCGCGCGGGTACAGGCGCGACAGCACCTGCCGCATGCGCAGGTGCTGCTCGGCATTGGGTGCCAGCGCCATGCCGCATTCGGCCAGCGGCTGACCGAGCCTGATCGCGGTCATCACGTCGGACAGCGGCTTGCGCGAGCGCACGTGCATGGTGACCGCGCCGGCGGCGGCCAGCGGCACACCGGTCTGCGCCGACACGGCTTCCAGGCGCGCGCGGTGCAAGCCGTCGGCATGGCCTTGCAGCAGTTCCAGTGCGATCCACGCGCGCTCGCCGAAGACGCCGCGGCACCACTGCGCCTGTTCGCGCAACAGCCCGGGATCGGCGCAATAGTCCGGCAGCAGCAGCGCCAGGCAGCCCGGCATGCCGCGCAGGTGGGCTTCGTCGCCGGTGGGCGTGGCGATATCTTCGGGATGCAGCCGGTAGCTGCCCTTCTGCGCGCGGCGGCGGCCCAGCGTGATCAGTTCGGACAGGTTGCCGAAACCGTCGCGGTGCTGGGCGACCAGCACCAGCCGCAGCGGCGGGCGATCGGCGCCATCGGCTGGAGGCAGGCTGAAGCGGCTGCCGATCAGCAGCGCGAAGCTGTCGGCAGCAGCGGCCAGCGCCTGCAGCCGCTGGTGGCGGCTGGCGTGCGCGGCGGGGTCGTCCTCGTCGGCATCGGTGTCGCCTTCGGGATCAAGCAGCGGCTCGTCGATGTCTGCCTCCGCGCCCCGCGCCGCGCTGCGTGCCACCGCGTCGTGCAGGCGCTTGCGCAGCGTCTGGATCGCATCATGGGCGCGCGCGGTGCCGGCCACCGAGCACTCATCGGTCAGCGCCAGCCCGCGGTAGCCCAGGCCGAAGGCGCGTTCGATCAGTTCGCCCGGGTGCGAGGCGCCGGTGAGGAAGGTGAAGTTGGAGATGCAGTGCAGCTCCACGTAGTCGGGCAGCGCAGGCAGCAGGCCCGGCAGCGAAGGGATCGCCGGCGTCATGCGAACAACCCGTGCAGAAACCAGCGGTACTCGCTGCCCTCGTCCGCGCCGTGGCCGGGGCGTTCGCGATAGATCCAGCAGCGCAGGCCGTCGGCGCGCTCGGCGATGAAGTAATCGCGCGTGGCCAGCGCGCCGTCCCACCAGCCGGCCTCGATGCGCTCGGGCCTGCTCAGCAGCGCCAGCGGGCCGCCGTGGCTGGGGCGGTGCTGCTGCACCGGCAGCGGCAACGGTTGCGGCAATAGCCACAGCGGGCGCTCCGGCAGCGGGCCTGCCATGGCGGCGGCCTTGCCGCCGGGCTGCGGCTCGTCAACTGGCACCCAGCGGTTGGCGCGCTCGGGCCGGTGGTCGGCCAGCGGCCGCGGCTGCAGCACGTTGTCGCGGCCCAGCCGCGCCATCAGCGTATCGAGCAGGCGGCCCAGGTCTTCCGGCGTGCCGCCGGGTTCGGGGAACAGCGCATCGCTTTGCGGCACGCAGGCCTGCATCGCTTCCACGCGCAGCGCCAGGCCGGTGACCGGGGCGTGGAAGTTGAGCTTGTCGAGCTTCTCGCGCAGCAGCCGCGACAGGTGCGCGGGATCGCGGCTGGGCTGGGCCAGGCCGAGCGCGACCGGAGTTCCTTCGGTATCGACGCCGCGCCGGTAGCGCTCATGCTCCAGCACCAGCACGCAGCGCGTGACGCCGGCCTGCAGCAGCGCCAGCCAGCCGGCCAGCGCCAGCAGCAGGCGCTGCGCGCCGGCCAGCACGCCTTCGGCGGATTCGATGCGCCCGGGCAGGTCCATGCGCTGCGCGAACGTGGGCGGCGCCGCGTACCAGGCAAAGCGCGCCGGGGCCTCGCCATAGGCCTGGTCCAGCCGCGCCAGCAGCGCGGGGCCCAGCCGCCGGGTCAGGCCGGCGCGCGGCAGGCGCCGCACCTCGCCCAGCGTGCGGCAGCCGATGCCGTCGAGCCAGGCCGGGTCGGCCAGCGTGTGCAGCGCCTCGACCGGCAGGCGGTCGAGCAGCCGGTGCAGCCGCGCCATGCCCACCGCCCGGCGCGCGGGCCGCACCACGCCGCGGCGGCTGCGCCGCAGCGGCTGGCGCGCCAGCCAGGCGGCGCCGTGCGCGGTCGGCCCGCTGCCCACCTGCGCAATGGTGCCGAGCTGGCGCACGCAGGCGCGCACGGCGCGGCACAGCGCGCGGTGGCCGCCAAAGAGACGCAGGCTGGCGGTGACGTCGAGCATCAACGTGGCCGATTCCAGCTCCTCGTCGAACGTCACGGCCGGCGTGAAGCGCAGCAGCGCCAGCGCCACCGTTTCCATCAGCGCCGCTTCCGCAACCGGGTCGCGTTCCAGCTGCACAATGTCCGCCGACAGCGCCTGCACGCCGCCGCGGCGCATGCCGTAGCGCACGCCCAGCTGCATCGCGGGACCATTGGCCAGCACCACCTGCTCCTGCGCCATCACCGCCACCGGCAGCGCATGGTGCAGCGTGCCGGTGGCGGAGGATGGGCTGGAGGCAACCGGCTCAGGCCAGTTGGGCTGCAGTGCGTCCAGGGGCAGGCGCGGCAGGTGCACCGCGATCCAGTACGGCATCGGGAGAAGACTGAGAAGACGAAGACACAACGGAAGGCGCGCCAGCCGGGGCGCCGGCGGGCACGGGCCAGGCGGCCGTGCGCGTGGCTGCCTCCATTTCGCCCAGGCGCAGCAGCAACGGCGTATCGCGCACCGGCCCGCGCCGCTTGTGGAAGGTGATCGACAGCGCATTGCCGGGTTGCGGCGCCAGCAGCAGGCGCAGCACCGCCGGCGACGATTCGCGCAGCGCCGCGGCCGGGCGCAGCGCCCACACCACCGCGTCGCCGGCCTGCGCCAGCACCTGCAGCCGGCGCAGCGCCTCGGGCCGGGCCGTGGGCAGCCACACCAGCACGCCGCCGAAGGCCTGGCTGCGCAGCACCTGTTCGGCCGCCCACAGCATGTCGGCCTGCTGTGCGCCTTTGGCCGCGCCGGCAGACGGGCGCAGCCAGTACAGCTGGCGCGCCGGCAGGCCGGCCGCGGCCAGGCCCATCGCATTGGGCAGGCAAGGCGGCGCCACCAGCGCGATGCGGCGCCCCGCCCCGGCCAGCACGCGCAGCGCCGGCAGCAGCAGGCGCAGTTCGCCCGCGCCGCCCTGCGTGGTCAGCAGTTCAGTCAGTCCGCCCGCCGGCCAGCCGCCGCCGGGCAGTTCGGCCGAGAGCGCGTCGTACCCGGTCGGGCACACTGCGGCGCTGCCGGCGCGGCCCAGCTGGCCGGCGCGCCACAGGCCTGGATAGCGCTGCTCGAGCGCCGACAGCGCCTGCTGCCGCGTGGCGTGGGCTGCCGGGGCTGCGGGCCTGGCCGGCGTCGGCGCAGGGAAAGGAAGGCCCACCGCCGCCATGGGCGGGGCTGCGTACGATTGCGCAGGCATGTGAAGTCGGGGTCGCTCGCGGGAAGCGAGGACATAGAATATTTACGATAACTGTATATTTATACAGTATCGAGGCGAACGCAAGAGGTAGGCGTGCGAAGGACGCCAGGGATGGTGTAGGAAAACGGAATTGGCCGGACTACGTGCGCTTTTGCTGGACTGGAAATCCGGAATTAGCCGGACTGGCGTGCAATCCCGTGACGCTTGCCAGGACCTGACGGTTCCGGTTCACCGGCGCCCTTTGGTTGAGCAGCCGCGACCGAGACTGCGAGTTCCGAAGCCTGGATTGCGGTGTCCTTGCCCAGCGGAGTCCGAAAGCTGATGGATTGGCGGAGTCTTCCCGGAACAGCACTTCCGGGTCAAGCCTGAACCTCATACGGTGCAAGCGTCGACAAGCGTTGATCGACCATGGCGCAGCCAACGGTAAAGTGATACAGGCTCTGCCATGTGTGATCCTTGATGCCGAGCATGGCATGCATTTCATCGTCGAAAAAGCAGCCGATCCCCGTGGCGCGCTCTCCGGTGGCTTCGGCTTCAAGATAAAGTGCCTGGCCGAGAATGCCACATTCCCAGAGAAGATGCCGATAACGCCATGGCTGCTTCAGGGCGATTTCGAAGTTTGCGAGCATGCCCAACGCGAAGTAGGAATCGGCGGCGATATCCTGGTGGCAACAGATCAGTTTTGCCACTGCGCGTAAATCGTACGGCAGCAGAAGATAGAGTGGCAGATGGTCCGGTCCGATTCTCTGCCACAGCCATTCCGGGCGCATAGCCTGCTTGAGTCCATGCAGCGCCCCGGAGTTTCTCACCAGCACGTACAGGCCCGGCTCCAGTCCGTCCACGCGGTGAACCAATAGCGCCAGATGCACCGCAGCAGGAGACATCAGCACGTTCCACGGTGGCGTGTCGCGACGCGCCAGCAGGCTTGCCAGCATTGTAAAGAAGGCGGTAGCGGTAATGTGCGCCGTGCCATCGAAGCTTGTGGCGCTGCGGCGCTGCCGGGCGATCCGGGCAAAGCTCAGGTCGAAGGCGGGCGCCGCAGGCCGCAGTGGCGGCTCCGGATTCAGCGGGGTCGGTGTGCCAGTCAGAGACTTGCGCGTGGCACGATCGACCGAATCGATATCCGGCCAACTTACGTGTCCCGCGCTTAGCGGGTTTGCGTAGCCGTACCAGTGCGCCTTATCGAGAGCGGACCACAGGCGCTCCAGGTCAGGCCGTTTTTCCGCATTGCCGATCCATAGCACGACATCCGGCACCTCCCGCTCGGCCGCTCCGAAATCGTCGCTGCGATCCAATCCAAGCAATGCGGCCAAGGCATCATCCGCTGCAGTCTCGAGCAGCCGCGTCTGCCATCCGAGAGCCGCTGCCGCGTAACTGACTGCGGCAATGGCATGGCCGCAGTCATGCTGGCAGTAGCGCCAGGCGCGCATTCCGTATTTCCATGCCTCGCGCCAATGGATCGAGCTGATGCCAACCAGGATACCGCCGCCCGGGAACGCCTCAGTCCATCGCGGATCATCCAATGCAGCCCGCTGTTCAAGGACGTGGTCGCGGCTCAGGTAATGGTAGACCCCGCCCGGCAGATCAGGCAGGGCAGGACAAAGAAGATAGCCCTCGGTCGGATGCAGATTGCCGCTCGAGGGATTGCAGCGCAGTGCCCACCGCTGAGCACCAAAGGCTTTCCATGCTGACAAGCCGAGCGAAAGCTCAAACAGGATTGCGAGGGTATGAAGGCTGAAGCCCTGCGCGAGCGGCAGGGCGCCGCAGCGCAACGCGTTGTAGCGTGTGGGCAAGGTGTCTGCGGCCAGTGGCAGGGCAATCCGCGGTGAGCCCTGGAACGCGCGGAACGGATCTGGCTGGGTTGCCCAGTCGAGCCATCCGGGGCCTGGAGCGTAGCGGTTGACGCGGTGCTTGCTGCGTTCGTGATACTCAAGCAACGCTTGCGCAGATCGGCTCATGTTCCTTCTGCCCGAGAATGCCCGACACCCCCGCTGCCACATCCAATAGCTCACCTTGTCATGCAGTCGTTACCGACGTCACAGGACGGGGCCTCAGTTCGCACTTTAGGTGGTTTTGAAGGTTTTGGTGCCTATCGCGATGCAGCATTTCTTCGCAAGCAAATGTAAGAATATCAGCGCCAAATTCGTTGACAATCGGCGCAGAAATCGAAATCGCTACTCTGATCCTTGCGAACTGTCTCACCGCCGAAATTGAGCACGGGATTGACCGGCTGCAAGCAACGGTCGTTGCACCCCCGGACCTGCCGTTCGACGGAGGACGCAACGAACGTCTCAGCGGGGTCGGGAATCGCCGTGCCGTTTCGGACTAGAATCCTCTGAGGAGGTGCCAGTCATGTCAGCTATCAAGCGCATAGATCCGGGCCATCCCGCCTATCAGGCCGCGCTGCACAGGACGACCCGCTACCCTGCGGAGCACGTCACGTTGACGGCTAGCTCCAGGAAGAGGCTGCGCCCGTGTGTGCCGCATCGCAAGGTCGGGCGCGGCAAGGTCGGCATCGGCGGCAAGCGCAGCGGCAAGTAGGCCGTGAAGCGCCGATCACCACGGCGCGAAAACGGCCGTTCTATCACGGCCGCAGCAGACTAGACGAGACGGCCGAGCGGCGACGGAATTAGCTGTTAAGTCATTGATTTTTCAAGAAACGCAATCTAGCGAATTTCGGTTTCTCACAGTGGTGCGCGGGGCACCGGAGGCAGGGATCGCGTGGACGAGCGTGCGCTTCCGAAGGGAAAAGGGGACGAATGCCCCTTCGCTTACTTCAGGTACTTCATCGTGGCAACGCCCGTCGCCACCAGCAGCTCTTGGTCAAGCCAGACCTCCGCACGCGAGAAGAAGATCGAGCGCCCGCGCCGGTCAACAGTGCCCCTGGCCGTCAGCACGCTGCCCGTGCCGTTGCTCAGGAAGTTGGAAGTCAGCGACAGCGTCACCGCATGCCGCGCCGCCTCGCCCGGCGCCGAGAACAGGCCGGCATAGCCGGTGGCCGCGTCCAGCAGCGTGCAGATCGTGCCGCCATGGACCACGCGGCTGCGGTTCAGCATGCTGGACGTGACCGGCAGTTCCAGCTCCACGTAATCGGGGCGCCACTGCGTGATGCGGACACCGATGCTTTCGAGGGCGGGGTTGTCGAGGGCGAGGTTGTCGAGGGCGCCGCCAGCGCCACCCTCCGTCACGGTCTCCGTTGATTGGATTTTCATTGCACTGCTCACCACGGCTCAAATTGTCCAAACGGTATTTCCTCGCGATTCGCGGTACCAAACAATTCCGATTTGGCGAACAGCCACTTTTGCGTGCATGAAGCGCGCGGGCCAGACCGCCCGCGCGCGCTCCCATCAGGGCTTCTTAGGCCGCACCGCGTCGGCGGTGCCCTGGATGAACGCCTGGATCTTGACCACGTCCTCGGCCGTCAGCTTGCCGGTAAAGTCCGGCATGCCCTTCTGCACGAACGGCCCGTTGAACAGGATCTTGTCGAGGTGCTCGATCATCGGCGCGCCGACATAAGCCAGGTTGGGGATATTGCCGCCCTTGTCGACGCCGGGCACGCCATGGCAGAAAACGCAGTTGTTGACATAGAGCTTCTGCCCGTCGGCGACCTTGGCCGGGTCGTACTTCACCCCGCTCAGCAGCGGCGCCATCGCGTAAGGCGCCGACTCGGGCATCGGCTTCTTGCCGCCGAGGACAAAGGTGTAGACCCGCCCCGGCGCCTGCCTGTCGCTGCCGCGCTGGCTCAGGCCATACACGCCGCCCCAGCCCACCGCCACCGAGACATACTGCTTGCCGTCGAGCAGGTAGGTCACCGGCGCCGCCACCACGCCTGAGCCGGTCGGCGCCTGCCACAGCTTCTCGCCGGTGCCGGCGTGATACGCCACCAGCCGCCCGTCCGCCGTGCCCTGGAACACCAGGTTGCCGGCGGTCGCGAGCGTGCCGCCGTTCCACGGTCCGGCATGGTCCTGTTGCCATACCGCCTTCTGCGCCAGCGGGTCCCAGGCGATCAGCCGCCCCATCGGCTTGCTCTTGGGCGGCTCGGCATTGACCAGCATGCCCAGGTTCCAGCCCACGCCCCGATGCGCCTCGGGCGAGTCCTTCTGGTTGTGGACCCACTCCTTGTTGTCGGCCAGCGTCAGCGGCACGTGCTGCGCCGGGATATAGGCCAGCCCCAGCTTCGGGTGGAACGACATCGAATGCCAGTTGTGCGCGCCGAACGGCCCCGGCACGATATCCGCCGGCTTGCCCGAGGTGTCCGACTGCGGCGTCTCGATCGGCCGGCCGTCCTTGTCATAGCCCGAGGCCCAGTTGACGTCGACAAAATTCTTCGCCGAGATGAACTTGCCGTTGGTGCGGTCGATCACGAAGAAGAAGCCGTTCTTGGGCGCGTGCAGGATCACCTTGCGCGGCTGGCCGTCGATCTTCAGGTCGGCCAGGATGATGTCCTGCGTCGAGGTGTAGTCCCAGTTGTCGCCCGGGGTTTCCTGGTAGTGCCAGACGTATTCGCCGGTGTCGGGGTTCAGCGCCACCACGGAGGCCACGTAGAGGTTGTCGCCGCCCTTCGGGCTGCGCAGCTTGCGGCTCCACGGGCCGGCGTTGCCGGTGCCGATGTACATCAGGTTCAGGTCGGGGTCGAACGCCATGGTGTTCCACACCGTGCCGCCGCCGCCGTTGACCCAGTACTTGCCGCTGGGATCCCAGGTGGCCGCGGCCTTTGCCATGGCTTCGTTCTCGAAGGGCCTGGCGGGGTCGCCCGGCACCGTGTACCAGCGCCATTGCTGCTTGCCGGTCTCGGCATCGTAGGCGGTGATATAGCCGCGCACGCCGTACTCCGCGCCGCCGTTGCCGATGATCACCTTGCCCTTGTAGACGCGCGGCGCGCCGGTGATGGTGTAGGACTTGCTGCGGTCGACGATGGTGTCCTGCTCCCAGACTTTCTTGCCGGTGGCGGCGTCGATCGCCACCAGCCGGCCGTCGAACGCACCGACGAAGACCTTGCCCTTGTGCAGCGCCACGCCGCGGTTGACCACGTCGCAGCAGCCCTTGTAGGCCTGGTCGCGCGGCACCTGCGGGTCATAGGTCCACAGGCGCTTGCCGGTGCGCGCGTCGATGGCATGCACCACGCTCCACGGCGCGGAGACGTACATCACGCCGTCGACCACCAGCGGCGTCGCTTCCACGCCGCGCGTCGACTCCAGGTCGTAGGACCACGCCAGCCCCAGGTCCTTGACATTGCCCGCGTTGACCTGCTCGAGCTTGCTGAAGCGGGTCTCGGCGTAATCCAGGCCGTAGCTGGGCCAGTTGGGCGTGCCCGCCTCGTTGGCGCGGATGGCGGCGCCGTCGACGCGCGCGGCGGCGTTGGCCGGCTTGTGCGCCTTTGCCGGGCGGGCGGCGGCGTTGGCGTTGGCGTCGGCGCCGAATGCCATTGGCGCCGGCAGCGCCACGCTGGCGGCGGCCATCACGCTCACTAACAGGCGTAGCTTGTTGCTATGCATCTTGGTCTCCTCTGTCTTCGTTTTCGGTGTGGGGTGTCAGAACACCTTCAACAGGCGCAGGTTGACGCGCAGGTTTTCCATCGGCCCGTTGCGTACCGAGATATCGCGGCCGAAGGTGCCGAGGACCTGGAACGTGGCGGCCGGGAACCAGGCGAAGCCGACCGAGAACTTTGACGTATTGGTGCGGTCGTCGCGCGATTCGCCGTTGACCGAGGTCTCGCCGCCGAAGGCATACGACAGCCCCCCGCGCACATCGAAGCGTTCGGTGAAGTGGTAGCGCAGCCAGCCCTGCCCCTGCACCAGCGCGTCTTGCCTGAGCGTGGCGGAGTTCGGGCCGAACTTGCTGTTGTTGCCGAACACGGTGACGTCGGCCACCAGGTCGAGCGTGACCTTGTCGGCCAGCGGCGTGATATAGCCCGCCTGCAACGCAAATTTCCAGCGGTGTTCGCCCAGGTTCAGCGGCCGGTTCTGGTCGTAGCTCCCGGTCGGCACGAACAGGAACGGCGTGATGCCGAAATAGCGCTTCCTGTCGGGCTGGTTCACCAGCCACACCGTCGACGCCAGGATCAGGTCGCCCATGCCGCTGGCACTGCCCAGCGCGCTGAGGTTGTCGGTGGCGCGCAGCTTGCCGAACGGCAGCAGGAACTGCGGGTCGATGGTGATGCCGCCGACTTCCATGAAGCGCACGTAGCGCACGATGCCTACGTCCGAATCCAGGTCGCCGCCAGCCACGCGGTTGCCGCCGGCATAGACGCGGTCGCGCTGCGCATGCTGGTAATACAGCAGGCCGAGATTGGTGCCCGCGGGCAATGCGGTGTAGTCGCCCGCGTCCACGTCAATGGCATGCGTCGGCGATGCGCCGAGCAGCAGGGCCAATGCCACGCCGGCCGCCTGCGCGGCAGCGCTGCGTACGGGCGAGCGCCGTCCCCGGCCGCCGGCCGTTCTGGTTTGATGCATGTCTCCTCCGGTTCTTTCTTGCTTGTGTAGCCCGCCGTGCGGCGGGCGTTCTGTGTCAGCTGGCCTGCGCACGCGCGATATTGATCACGCTCAGTTGCGCATACTCGGCCAGCCCTTCCGGCCCGAATTCCACGCCGACGCCGGACTCCTTGGCGCCCACCAGCGGGATGTGCGGGCCGAAATGCAGGTGGTGGTTGACCCACGCCGTGCCCACGTCGAGACGCCACGCCACCTCATAGGCGCGCGCTTCGTCGCTGGACCACACCGAGCCACCGAGTCCGTACGGCGTACCGTTGGCGCGCGCCACGGCTTCGTCGATGCTGTCGAACTTCAGCACCGGCAGGATCGGCGCGAACTGCTCCTCGGCCACCAGTTCGCTCTGGTCGGTCAGGTCGCGCACGATGGTCGGGGCGACGAAGTAGCCATCGCCCTTGAGCAAGGCGCCGCCCGCCAGGATCTTGCCGTCGCGCCGCGCGCTGGCCAGGAAGCGGCCGGCCTTGTCGTACTGCATGGCGTTCTGCAGCGGCCCCATCGTGACGCCGGCTTCCGCGCCATTGCCCACCACCGCGCGCCCGGCCAGATCGGCCAGCGCGTCGCACAGCGCGTCATGGACCGAGGCATGCACGTACAGCCGCTTCAGCGCCAGGCATACCTGCCCGCAGTTGTAGAAGGCGCTGCCGAAAATCTTCGGCGCGATCTCGGCCACGTCGGCATCGTCGAGCACGATAGCCGCGTCGTTGCCGCCCAGTTCCAGCGTGATGCGCTTCAGCCCCGGGCCGGCGCTTGCCATCACCTTCTTGCCGGTCGCAGTCGAGCCCGTGAACGAGACCTTGGCCACGTCGGGGTGCGCGGTCAGGTAGCTGCCCAGGTCATTGGCATCGGTGATGACGTTGACCACGCCCGGCGGCACCAGGTCAGCCAGGATCGCGCCGAGCTGCAGCGTTGCCACCGGCGTGGTCGGCGCTGGCTTGAGCACCACGGTATTGCCCATCAGCAGCGCCGGCGCAAGCTTGTAGGCGGCGATCAGCACCGGGAAATTCCACGCCGCGATGGCGGCCACCACACCCAGCGGCTTGTGGTGCAGCTCGATGCGGTGGGTGGCGTCGTCCTGCACCAGCGCCACCGGCAGCTCCAGCCCGGCTATATGGCGCACGAAGGCTTCGGCGAACTGCAGCTCCTGGCGCGCCTCGGCCAGCGGCTTGCCCTGCTCCAGCACCAGCGTGGCGGCCAGGTCCTCGGCGTTGCCGTGCAGCTCGTCGGCGAAGCGCAGCAGCAGCGCGCGACGCTGCGGCAGTTCCAGCGCGGCCCAGCCGGGTTGCGCGGCCTTGGCGGCGGCGACTGCGGCAGCAGCCTCGCGCTCGGTGGCGCGCGATACCGTGGTGAACACCTTGCCGGTGGCGGGGTTGATCACGTCGAGCGTGGCGCTGCCCTGCACGATTTTTCCGTTGATCAGCAGTCCTGCATTGCCGTGCATCGCTTGTCTCCTCATGTTGATCCTTGGGTCGAACCCTGGTTGGTATGCGAGGCCCTGCAACGCAAGCGGCGTGCCTGCCGCACAAATTGCGCACCGGCGCTTGTCTTTTCGCCAGTTGCACATGGCAACGTCGTCGCGACGCAGCGCTGTGTGTCGCAATCTGATCCAATGTCTCGATACAGCTAAGACAGCCGCCAATGAAAAACCCCCGCTGCCACGGCGTGGGCCAGCGGGGGTTCGATTTGGGGGGATGGAAGGACCGTTCTAACGGATCTTGGCGCGAGCCATCTTTCGGTACAACGTCGCGCGCGAGATGCCGAGTGCGCGCGCGGCTTCGGAGCGATTGCCGCCGAGCTCGTCGAGGGTGCGCTGGATCAGCTCGTTCTGCGCCTGCGCCAGCAGCATCGGCTGGCCTGCAGCGGGCAGGAGGTCCGCCACGGTCACGCGCGTTGCCGCCTCCAGCCAGCTTTCGTCGAGATGCTCGCGCCGGATTTCCTCGCCGAGGCCCGACAGCGCCACCGCCGTGCGCAGCACCTGGTGCAGCTCGCGCACATTGCCCGGCCAGGGATGCGACATCAGCAGCGCCATCACGTCGGCGTCGAGCGCCTTGCGCCGGCCGCGCGCCAGCGTCTGCAGCATTGCCGTGATCAGCTCAGGCAGGTCGGTGCGGTCGCGCAGCGCCGGAACGCGGATCGACATGCCGTTGATGCGGAAATACAGGTCTTCGCGGAAGGCGCCCTGCCGCACCAGTTCCGGCAGGCTGCGGTGCGTGGCGCAGATCACCGACAGGTCGACCGGGATGGGCTTGGCCGCGCCGACACGTGTCACGCAGCGTTCCTGCAGCACGCTCAGCAGCCGCGTCTGCAGTGCCAGCGGCATGTCGCCGATCTCGTCCAGGAACAGCGTGCCGTGGTTGGCCTGCTCGATCTTGCCCGCGCTGCCGCCGCGGCGGCTGCCGGTGAAGGCGCCGTCGGCATAGCCGAACAATTCCGCTTCGGCGAGTGCTTCGGGAATGGCCGAGCAGTTGATCGAGACAAAGTTTCCGTCCGGCCGGCTGGCCTCGTGCAGCGCGCGGGCCAGCATGGTCTTGCCGGTGCCGGTCTCGCCCAGCAGGATTACCGGCACCTGCGCGCCGACCGCCATGCTGGCCTTGTCGAAGGCGCGCGCCAGCGTGGCATCGGCGATAAGGTGCCCGGCCAGCGGACCGGTGTCGGTGCGTGGCGCTGCGCCGCGGGAACGCGGACGTTGGGTTTCACTCGCCGAGACATGCAGGCGCCCGCCGGCGACCGTGCGCACGACGCTTTGCACCGCACCACCGGGGCCATGCATGCCTTCGGCAAAGACGCTGCCGATATCGATCGCGCCGATCTCGGCGCTGCCGAGCCGCAACATGTCGCGGGCGATATGGTTTGCCGCCACGATCACGCCGTCGGCGGACACCGCGACGATGCCTTCCGCCGGCGTATGCAGCATGCGGCGGTCGTGGTGCAGGCGCACGATGCAGCAGCCGGGCAGCCGCTCAAAGGTGCGGTTGCCGATCGACGTGGCCGCCGCGCGCACATGGCTGACCGCATAGGCCGGCAAGTCGACGCCGAAGCCGGTGAGATCGAGCACGCCGATCAGGCGGTCATGGCAGTCATAGATCGGCGCGGCCGCGCAGACCACGTCGACCAGTTCGTGCAGGAAATGCTCGCCGCGGCGGATTTCGACGGCACTGCCGCCCTCCGCCAGCAGGCAGCCGGGCGCATTGGTGCCGATGCCGGTCTCGCAGATGCGGCGGCCATGCTGCAGCGGCGACGGCCCGCCCGGCCCCGCGCCCAGGCGCCCGTGGGAGGACACGATCACGCCTTCGGCATTGGTGCACAGCACGATCCACTGCTGCGACGGAAAGGCGCCGGCCAGCACCTCCATGTCGGCGCCGGCCAGCTCGATCAGCGTGCGGTTCTCTGCTTCGCTGCGCCGGACTTCGCTGTGCGTGATGACCTCAGAAAACAGCATGCGCTGCTCGGGGCGCACGCCCGCGCGCGCGGCACGCTGCCACGACCGCACGATCAGATCGGACACGACGCCGGCGGGCACGTCCTTGCCATCGAGGAACTCCCGCCGTGCGACGTTGGCATCGCACAGCAGGCTTGTCGGTGCAGGGGGCATTGTCTTGTCTCCAGTGGTCGGCGTCGCGCGGTGCCGCGAGGGGGCGGTTTGCGCCGATGCCGGTGGCACGCCCGGCCGTCATTGCGGCCGGGTCATCTATGCGCGCCGCCCTGTGCTGCGGTTGTCGCGGCGCGAACTGGAAAGGTACTTTAAGAGAGCCCCCGGGGCGAAATCAAGCGTTGTGTGGCAGGTTTGGCGAGGCTGTCTCAGGATGATGCGGGCGGTGTCTCAATATGAGACAAGCGCCCCGCATCGAAGGGCGCTTGCGTTACTGCAATACAGGTTTGCCGATGGCCCTGGAGATCAGTCCGGCCGCGGCAATGACCTTGTCCAGATCAACCCCCGTCTCCATCCCCAGGCTCGCCAGCCGCTGCAGCAATGCCTCCGTCGCCACGTTGCCGGTCGCGCCTTTCGCATACGGGCAACCGCCAAGCCCGGCGACGGAAGCATGGAAGATGCGGATCCCGGCTTCCAGGCTCGCCTCGACGTTGGCCAGGGCATGGCCATACGTGTCGTGGAAGTGCCCGGACAGCTGCGCCAGCGGGAATTCCGTGGCCGCGGCACGCATCACGGCCTTTACCTTGTCCGGCGTGCCTACGCCGATGGTGTCCGCAATATCGATCTCGTCGCAGCCCAGTTCCCGCATGCGCCGCACCACGTCGACCACGGCGTCGATGGGCACTTCGCCCTGGTAAGGACAACCCAGGGCGCAGGACACGCTGGCGCGCAGCCGTACCCCCTTGGCTTTGGCGGCAGCGGCAACGGGCTCGAAGCGCATCATTGACTCGGCAATCGAGCAGTTGATGTTCTTCTGCGAGAACGCCTCGCTGGCCGCGCCGAAGATCACGACCTCATCGGCGCCCGCTGCAAGCGCGCCTTCCAGGCCCTTGATGTTCGGCGTCAGCGCAGAGTAGATGATGCCGGGCCGCCGCCTGATCGCAGCCATGACCTGCGCACCGTCGGCCATCTGCGGCACCCACTTCGGTGAGACGAACGATGCCACTTCGATATTGGGAAAGCCCGCGTCGGTGAGCTGGTCGATCAACGCCACCTTGGTCTCGGTGGGGATCAAACTCTTTTCGTTCTGGAGTCCGTCGCGCGGGCCGACTTCAACGACCTTGACCTTGTCCGCATGCATGTGTCGTCTCCGCCAGTATTTCAGGTACCGAACGCGAGCAGCTGCGCGCCTTCGGTCACCTGCTCGCCCACCCCATAGAGCACTTCACTGACCACGCCGTCGGCGGGCGCGCTGATGGTGTGCTCCATCTTCATCGCCTCCATCACCAGCAGCGGCGTGCCGCGCGTGACCGTGCTGCCCGCCTCGACCATCACCGCGATGACCTTGCCCGGCATCGGGGCGGTCAGCTTGCCGCCCTCGCCTTCGGCTTCGCTGGCGTGGGACAGCGGATCGATCCAGCCCAGCAGCACCTGGCGGCCCGCGGAGAAGATGTGGAAGTCGTCCGCCTCCGCATGCACGTGCCCGTGCACGCGGCGCGTGCCGAGGTCGATGCGGATGTCGTCGGCCTTGCATTCCGCGGAGAACGGCACGGACTGGCCACCGTAGGCCAGCGTGCTGCCGCGCGCATTGACCTGCAGCGTCACGTCTAGCACGTGGTCGCCATAGCCGAAGCGCAACTGCCGCGATGCGCCGCTGTTCAGCCGCCAGGCGCCGCCGTGGGTCCACGGCGAATGCTGGTCGGCGGCGTCGATACGGCGCTCGCGCGTTTCGCGGTCGAGCAGCGCGGCCACGGCAAGCGCGACGGTGTCGATGCCAACCGGCTCAGCCTGCGGGAACAGGGTCTTCTCGTTGCGCTCGATCAGTCCGGTGTCGAGGTCGGCAGTGCGGAACGCCTGCGACTTCACCAGCCGCTGCAGGAAGGCCACATTGGTCGACAGGCCGACCACGTGATAAGCCGCCAGCGCCTGCCGCATCCGCGCCAGCGCCTCGTCGCGGTCCTTGCCCCAGACGATCAGCTTGGCGATCATCGGGTCGTAGTACGGGCTGATGGTGTCGCCCTCGCGCACGCCGGCATCGATGCGGATGCCGGCCGGGCCATGGGCGCTATCGCCGCCATCGCCGCGCATGAACTGCACCGCCGGCGGCGTGCGCAGGAAGCGCAGCGTGCCGGTGGACGGCAGGAACTGCTTGTCGGGATTCTCGGCGTAGATGCGCGCTTCCAGCGCGTGGCCGTCGATGCGCAACTGGTCCTGCGTCAGCGGCAGCGGCTCGCCGGCGGCGACGCGCAGCTGCCATTCGACCAGGTCCTGCCCGGTGATCATCTCGGTGACCGGGTGTTCGACCTGCAGGCGCGTGTTCATCTCCATGAAATAGAAGGAGCCGTCCTGGTTGGCGATGAACTCGACGGTGCCGGCGCCGACATAGCCCACCGCCTTGGCTGCTGCCACGGCGGCCTCGCCCATGGCGCGGCGGCGCGCTTCGGTCATGCCCGGCGCGGGCGCCTCTTCCAGCACCTTCTGGTGCCGGCGCTGCACCGAGCAGTCGCGCTCGAACAGGTAGACGCAGTTGCCGTGCGTGTCGGCGAACACCTGGATCTCGATATGGC
>NZ_JBIVHB010000013.1:0-191426 GCF_044748965.1 Cupriavidus sp. NPDC089707 | reverse complement strand
GGCCGGCCGGTATCGAGAACGGTGACCTTGCGGCGGGCACGGCCGAGCTGCAGGGCGGCGGCGAGGCCGGCAAAGCTGCCGCCGATGATGATGACGTCATTCATGGTGATGGGCTCCGTGTTGTGGATAGAGGGGTGGCTGGGCCTGGTGCGCAATAACGTCCGGAGATAAGCGCTTGAGACGGTCAGCGAGCAGGGCTTCGGCATTGGCGAGAAAGTTGCCCATGGCTGTATTGACCGGCCGGACAATGCCGCATTCGCAATGCCGCATTCGTTATCGCCGGGCGGCCCGGGGAAAGCTGATTTGGACAACCGGTTGAAACCTACCCTTGCTTGCACATTTTCGATACTCCGTGGTATCGTAGTGCAAGAATTTAAATACTGTCAAGTACTGGAATTGTCGTGACCGAAAACAGCCAGGGCCGGCGCGGCCGGCCCGCCAACGAGGCGCTTCGCCAAACGATAGTCGACACCGCCTGCGAACTCTTCGTGGAACTGGGTTTTCAAGCGACGACCATGGACAAGGTCGCCCAGCGGGCGAAGATATCCAAGCTAAGCATCTATCGGCACTTCGAGAACAAGGAGGCGCTGTTCAGCGCGGCCATGGTGGCCCGCTGCGAGCAGTTTGCACCGCAGGCCCTTTTTGAAGGCGTCGACGGTTCGGCCGAAGATCAGCTCATGGCGGTGGGGTCATCCCTGCTTCGCACGCTGTTGAGCCCGGACGTCCGCAGTGTCGAAGCCATGGTTTTGGCCGACAAGACGAATCAAAAGTCGTTAAGCAAGCTCCATTACGAAGCCGGGCCCGCCCATGTCATCGCCCAAATCGAGGCCGTGTTGCGTCAGTTGCACGCGAAAGCGATTCTGAACGTACCCGATGCTCTCCAGTCCGCCCGCTTGTTTGCCGCGCTTTTCAAAGGATCCGATCTCCTGCTTATCGCCCGCTTCGACGAGGCGAGAGCAGAGGACGACAACGAAATCGAATCCTATTGCCGGTCGGCCGTCACTATGTTCATCGCCGCGCACGGTGGCACGCCGATATGAGCTTTCATCCCAAAGTGCCAAGCATTGCCTTTCTTGGCCTGGTGCATCTCCGGGTCGCGGCTCTTCTCCTTGTTCTTGGTCGACGGTGGTGGCTCGATGATGGTGGCATCCACAATCGTGCCTTCCTTCATCATCAGCCCACGCTCGCACAGCATGATGCCAATCTCGTCGAACAACTTTCGCGACAGTTCATGCGCGACGAGCATGCGGCGAAACTTGAGCAGCGTCGTCGCGTCCGGCACTGCTTCGACCGCCAAGTCGATCCCGGCAAACGCCCGCATCGCCATGCTGTCGTACAGCGCGTCTTCCAGTGGCTCGTCCGACAGCCCGTACCACTGCCGGAGGAAGTAAATCCGCAGCATCCGCTCAAGGCCGATCGGCGGCCGGCCACGTTTGCCCTTGGGGTAGTACGGCTCGACCTGCGCAATCAGGCGCGTCCACGGCACCACGCTTTCCATCTCCGTCAGGAAGCGCTGGCGGCGCGTCACCCGCTTCTTGCCGTGGCTTTCTGCTTCCGCAAAACTGATCTGTCGCTTCATCACCGGACTGAATCATGGACATGCTTATGACAACGCACTCACCCAACGCCGCGATGACTCGCGCACTGATTTAATCAGCATTTCCTTAGGGAGAACCGCTTGCTGCCACTGCCGGTAACTACCGATTGCGACCGTTTCCTGGAAGCGGCGCCGGCTACTGGAAATGAAGCTGGCCACCGTTAACCGGCTTGCCGCCGCAAAAAAGCTGCCGGATGCGATCATCACTGAGTCTGGCTTGAAGATCTCGCCGCTCGACGCCTCTGTCCCGATGGAGGCACAGACATTGATCGACCAGACGTCCCTCATGCTGCCACGCGTCAAGATTACCGAACTCCTGATGGAGGTGGATGCATGGACCGGATTCACTCACCATTTCACGCACCTGAAAACCGACGAGCCAGCCTCCGATAAAACGTTGCTGTTGACGACGATTCTTGCCGATGCCGTCAATCTCGGACTGACCAAGATGGCAGAATCCTGTCCCGGTACCGTGATTCCACCTACGTACTTGACGGCCTGCTTCATCACGAGTCAGATCTGCGAATCAAGGAGCATTACACGGATACCAACGGCTTCACCGA
The DNA here is from genome assembly GCF_044748965.1 of Cupriavidus sp. NPDC089707. Taxonomy (NCBI): domain Bacteria; kingdom Pseudomonadati; phylum Pseudomonadota; class Betaproteobacteria; order Burkholderiales; family Burkholderiaceae; genus Cupriavidus; species Cupriavidus sp. NPDC089707. Next base: position 189,266 of record NZ_JBIVHB010000013.1, on the reverse strand, counting down.
CCACGTCTTTGCCCTGATGCATCTGCTCGGGTTCCGATTCGCGCCCCGCATTCGCGATCTTGCGGAAACAAAGCTGTATATCCCAGGTAGCCCAGGTGACTATCCGGCCGTGGCACCGATGATTGGCGGCACGTATCGGGAAAACCTGATCCGGTCTCACTGGGACGAGATTCTCCGCCTCGCTACATCTATCCGGCAGGGCACAGTCACAGCCTCCCTGATGCTGCGCAAGCTTGGCAGCTATCCTCGGCAGAATGGCTTGGCCGTCGCGCTTCGCGAACTCGGCCGCATCGAGCGGACGTTGTTCACCCTGGACTGGCTTCAGGATCTCGAATTGCGCCGCCGCACGCATGCTGGTTTGAACAAGGGGGAAGCCCGCAATGCGCTTGCGCGATCCATCTTCTTCTACCGTCTCGGCGAAATACGCGATCGCAGTTTCGAGCAGCAACGGTACCGCGCCAGCGGACTAAACCTGGTGACTGCGGCGATCGTTCTCTGGAACACCGTCTATCTTGAGCGCGCTGTGCAGAGCCGCGGCATGCCGGTCGATCCGGCGCTGTATCCCTATTTGTCGCCCTTGGGGTGGGAGCATCTCAACCTGACCGGCGACTACGTGTGGCGCATGAGCCATAAACCGGAAGCAGGAAAGTTCCGCCCCTTGCGGCGTCTAGCCGAGCGTTAAGTCGCGAGCGAGGTCTTAGAGGGCAATATTTTCCGAATTCTGAAGCCGCCCCTGCCCGAGGTGCCGACCGTCGCCGAGAGCGGTACCTCCGGCTTCGACATCGACGGCTGGATCGGCCTGTACGGCCCCGCCAGGCTGCCGCCCAAACTGGTAGACACGCTGGCGGAAGCGGTGGATGGCATCCTGCGCAAACCGTCGACGGTCGAAGCCGTCGGCAAGCTGAGCGGCACGGTATACCCTGGTGGCCCGAAGGAACTGAAGGCATTCCAGGCGCGCGAGTTCGAGCGTGCGCAGCAGATCGTCAGGACAGCCAGTATCCCGATTGAGTAGTGCCGGCTATCGCCTGGACACGCCCCACGATCGCCTCACGACAGACGGCCCGGTGCAGCAGCATCGGGCCGTCTGTCTTTCCGGCGCCGCGCCAGGCGCCCCGCTGCCCTATCCGGCTAGTGGCAAGCGGGGCCCCCTCCCGAAATAATCGATTCGTCAGTCGATACCGACTGGACGCCCCATCCAAAACCGATCTCGAGAGGAACATCGAATGCAACAGCTCTGCAAGGACCGCGTCGTCGTCATCACCGGCGCCGGCCGTGGCCTGGGCCGCGAATATGCGCTGGAGTTCGCCCGCCATGGCGCGAAAGTCGTGGTCAATGATCTGGGTGCCTCCCCGGATGGCAGCGAGATCACCGGCGGCCCGGCGCAGGAAGTGGTCGAGGAGATCCGCGCCATGGGCGGCCAGGCCGTGGCCAGCAACGACGACGTGGCCGACTGGGAAGGCGCGAAGCGCATGATCCGGGCCGCCATCGACACCTTCGGCGGCCTCGACGTGCTGGTCAACAACGCCGCCATCCTGCGCGACCGCATGCTGGTGAATATGGAAATCGAGGACTGGGATGCCGTGATCCGCGTGCACCTGCGCGGCACCTTCTCGCCCATGCGCCACGCCGCCGCCTGGTGGCGCGACGAATCGAAGGCCGGCCGCCAGCGCGCGGCCCGCGTGATCAACACGTCGTCCTCGGCGGGCCTGTTCGGCAACATCGGCCAGACCTGCTATGGCGCCGCGAAGGCGGGCATCGCCTGCATGTCGAACGTCGCCGCGATGGAACTCGGCCGCTATGGCGCGACCGTCAACACAATCTACCCGAGCGGCACCACCCGCCACACCGAGCACCTGATCAAGAGCGGCCGCCTGAATCCCGCCTTCAATGCCGTGGATGGCTTCAACGCGCTCGACCCGGCCAACGTCGCGCCGCTGGTGGTCTGGCTGGGCAGCGTGGAATCGGGCGAAGTCACGGGCCGCGTATTCGGCAGCCGGGGCGGCCGCATCACCGTGGCCGAAGGCTGGCACGCCGGCCCGCACATCGAGAAGCCGGGCCGCTGGGACGTGGCCGAACTGGGCGCGCTGGTGCCCGACCTCGTCCGCCGCGCCACGCCCAACGCCACCCTCGACGGCGTCATCCCCGCCGCCGCCTGAGTTCCCGGAGATTCCTCATGCTCGACAAGAACCTGATCGGCCACAGCTTCGGCCAGCGCAGCATCAAGGTGGAGGAATGGGCCGTGCGCTGGTACGCCCGCGCCATCGGCGAGACCGATCCGGTCTACCACGACGTGGCCGCCGCCCGCGACGCCGGCCTGCCCTCGCTGCGCGTGCCGCCGACCTTCCTCTCCTGCATGGAAGGCTGGCTGTTCAATACCTTCGACCTGCTGGCGCTGGCCAGGGTGGAACCCTCGCGCGTGCTGCACGCCGAGCAGCAGTACGACTATCACGCGCCGGTGTGCGCGGGCGACACCCTGACCTACGAGCCCCGCATCGTCGACGTCTACGACAAGAAGGGCGGCGCCCTCGAGTTCCTCGTCAAGGGCACCCGCATCACCAACCAGGACGGCGTGCACGTGGCCGATGCGCGCTCCGTGCTCGTCCAGCGCCAGATCTGAAGGAGACCTCATGACGACCAGCACAACCCCGGCGCAGCGCGCCAGCCTGGGCGACCTGCAGGTGGGAGATACCATCCCCGCACTGCAAGTCCCCCCGATCAGCCGCCGCACGCTCGCCATCTACGCTGGCGCCTCCGGCGACCACCACCCGCTGCACATCGACTCCGACTACGCGCGCGAAGCCGGCCTGGGCGACGTGTTCGCCCACGGCATGTTGTCGGCCGCCTACCTCGGCCGCCTGATCACCAACTGGGCGGGACAGGGGCGCCTGCGTACGCTGAAGATGCGCTTCACCGGCATCACGCACCTGCGCGACGCGCCGCATTGCACGGGCCGCGTCAGCGAGCGCTTCGAGGAAAGCGGCGAAGCGCGCCTGCGCGTGGAGATGGTCTGCGCCAACCAGGACGGCGAGCAGAGGATCGTCGGCGAAGCCGTGGTCGCCATCGCCTGATCGCAACCAGCCATCCAACCCAGCAACCGGCCACCTGCCCATGCCCCGACTGACCCGACACTTCGCGAGCTGGCCCCACGGGGTCCCGCGCACGCTGGACGTATCAGGCTGCAATCTGTTCTACCATCTCGAAGGTTCGGCGGCGCGGCTGCCGGACAAGCCCGCCGCCGTGTTCTACGGCAAGGCCACCACGTTCCGCGAAATGCACGCGGCCGCGCTGGCCCTGGCGGGCTACCTGCGGCAGCGCCTGGGCGTTCGGCGCGGTGACCGCGTGCTGCTGCTGATGCAGACCTGCCCGCAGTTCTACGCCGCGTTCTACGCGGTGTTGCGCTGCGACGCCGTGGTGGTGGCGATGAACCCCATGAGCACGCCGGACGAGATCGCCTACTACGCGGCCGATTCAGGCGCGCGCGTGCTGGTCGCCACCCACGACATGGCCGGGCGCGCGCAACCGTTGCTGGACAACGGCACGCTGGATGCCTGCATCGCCGGCGCGCTGTCCGACTTCGCCGCCGTGCCGGAGGCATCGCGGTGGTTGGAACTTCCCGCGTTCGTGCGCGAGCCGCGCCGCGCGATGTCGCATCCCCGTTTCCACGACCTGTCCGACGCGCTGGACGCCGGCCTGCAGCCCGGGCCAATGCAAACGAGCGGCAGCGACCTTGCCGTGATCGGCTACACCTCTGGCACCACCGGGAAGCCCAAGGGGGCGATGCTTACCCATCGCAATTTCTGCTATACGCTGGCGCATCGCGCGCATTGGCAGGATGACCGCGAGGACGAGGACGAACTGCTGGCCCTGCCGGCCAGCCATCTCGCCGGCATGCGCGTGATGCTGCAGGCAGGCCGCATCGGCCGCACGCTGGTGATGCTCGCGCGCTGGGACGCAAAGGCCGCGGTCGAGCTGATCCACCGCCTGCGCATCCGCTCCTGGCCCGCCGTGCCGACGATGCTGTCCGAAGTCTTCGGCGCCGCCGACGCCGGCGAGCACGACCTGTCTTCCCTGACACGCCTCTATGGCGGCGCCGCCGCCATGCCGGAGGCGCTCGCCCGCCAGATACACGAGCGGCTCGGCCTGGTCTTCCTCGAAAGCTATGGCATGACCGAGTTCTGCGGCCTGTCGCTCAGCAATCCTCCGCAGGCGGCGCGGCGCCAGTGCGCCGGCGTGCCGGTGATCAACTGCGATGTGCGCGTGATCGATCCTGTGACCCTCGAAGAGCTCGGCCCCAACCAGCCCGGTGAAATCGTCATGCACGGCCCCACCCTGTTCGCGGGCTACCTGAACAAGCCCGAGGCAACCGCCGAGACCCTTGTCGAGATCGACGGCAAGCGTTTCCTGCGCAGCGGCGATCTCGGCCATCACGACGACGACGGCTACTTCTACGTCACCGACCGCCTCAAGCGCATGATCAACAGCTCCGGCCTGAAGGTGTGGCCGGCGGAGATCGAATCGGCGTTATACGGGCACCCCGCCGTGCAGGACGCCTGCGTGATTTCCGCGCAGGATCCGCACCGCGGCGAGACCGTCAAGGCGGTGATCGTGCTGCGCCCCGCAGCGCGCGGAACGGTGCAAGCCGAGGACCTGACCGCGTGGGCGCGCGAGCGGATGGCGGCGTACAAGGTGCCGCGCATGGTGGAATTCGTGGACGCGCTGCCGAAGACCGCAACCGGGAAGATCCTGTGGCGCGTGCTGCAGGAGGAACAGGACAGGCGGGAGCGGGAGGCCTTGGCGGCATCCTGAGGGACCGGTGAAATGCAAGCGGGGGCTACTGCCCCCGCTCCAGATTGCTGACAAAGGGAGAATTCCAGGTTGTTTGCTCCCCTCTCCCGCCTGCGGGAGAGGGGCCGGGGGAGAGGGCAGGCGCAGCCAAGCACCGCGGCGCCTCACTTCGTGGCGACTCCTGCCCTCTCCCCCGCCCCTCTCCCATAAATGGGAGAGGGGAGACAACATTCGCAGCCTTTGACTTTGTCAGCAGCCTAAAGCGGGGGCTACCGCCCCCGCTTGCATTTCAGGACTGCCACCCGCTCAGCGCTGCGCGGCCTGGAGTTGCTGCGCATACGGTCGGTAGTTGCCGGTCTCGGCCTCCACCAGCGCCCGCAGCTCCTTCCCCGGCACCGCATACATCTCGGCGCCCACGTTCTCCGTCACGAACCTGACGAATTCCGGCCGCTTCATCGCCTTGATGAGTGCCGTCTCCATCGCCTGCGCGACCGGCTCCGGCGTCTTGCCAGGCGTGGCGACGCCGGTCCAGCCCGCCAGCTCGTACTGCTTCACGCCGCCCTCGGCGATGGTCGGCACGGCCGGCAACACCCGCAGCCGCTCCTTGCCGGCCACGGCCAGCGGGCGCAGCTTGCCGGAGGCGATCAATGGCCCGGCACCGCCCACATCGACCATCGCCACATCCACCGTGCCGCCGATCAGGTCGGCCAGCAGCGGCGCGGCGGTCTTGTAGGCGATCTGGTTGAACGTCACCTGCGCCATCTGCTGCATGCGCAATGCCCCGAGCCGGTAGTAGGCGCTGTAGCTGCCCATGCTGACCGACCCCGGCGCCTGCCTGGCCGCGGCCAGCACATCGGCCAGCGTGCGGAAGCGCGACCCCGCGCCGGTCACGAGCAAGGCCCCGACACGCATCATGCCGGCCACCGGACGGAGATCGCTCAGCGGGTCATAGGTCGTGGACGGATTGACCAGCGGATTGATGACCATCGAGCTCGGCGAGATCATCAGGATGGTGTACCCGTCCGCCGGTGCGGAAAGCAGTGCCTGCACCGCCACCAGCGAATCCGCGCCCGGCCTGTTCTCCACGACGATGGGCTGCCCCAGTTCTTCCCCGGCCAGCCTGGCAAGCAGCCGTGCGCTGGTGTCGGCGCTGCTGCCGGGGCCGAGCGGAACGATAAAGCGTATCGGCCGCGCGGGCCAGGTTTCGGCATGGGCCATGCCGCTGCCGGGAAGCAGGCAGGGAACGCCGGGCAGCGATGCGGCCAGCGCGAGGGTCAGCAGGCGGATGCGGGAACGCGGTGTCATGGTGTCTCCTGTATTGGAATGATCAGATCATCGGGAAGCGCCGGACCGCGGTGTCGGCCCGGCGTGCGCAAGCCGCTCAGTGCCTGCCGTACAACGTCACCACGCAGGCCCCACCCAGGCCCAGGTTGTGCGCCATTGCCAGCCGCGCGCCTTCGACCTGCCGCCTGTCGGCGCTGCGCCGGAGCTGGTGGGTCATCTCGTAGCATTGCGCAAGGCCCGTCGCGCCCAGCGGGTGGCCCTTCGACAGCAGCCCGCCCGACGGGTTGACCACGACCTTGCCGCCATAGGTGTTGTCGCCGTCCCGCACGAACTTCGCGGCGCCGCCCTCCGGGCAGAGGCCGAGCGATTCGTAGAGGATGACCTCGTTCTGCGCGAAGCAGTCGTGCAGCTCGCAGACGTCGATGTCATCGGGGCCGACGCCGGCCTTCTCGTAGACCTGGTTCACCGCCGCGCGCGTCATGTGCGAGCCGACCCAGCTCAGCATCGACGGCGGGTGGAACGCCTCGGGCGGATCGGTGGTCAGCGCCTGCGCCAGGATCTGCACGTCGGTGCGCAATCCATGCCTGCGGGCAAACCGCTCCGAGACAATGACCGCCGCCGCCGCGCCGCAGGTCGGCGGGCAGGCCATCCAGCGCGTCATCACGCCCGGCACGATCACGGTGTCGGCCATGATCTCGTCCACCGTCAGCGGCCGACGGAAGATCGCCAGCGGATTGTTGACGGCATGGCGGCTCGCCTTGGCACGCACGGCGGCGAAGGTTTCCATCGTGGTTCCGTACTTTTCCATGTGTTCGCGCCCCGCCCCGCCGAAGGTGCGCAACGACTGGCCCAGGTGGCCCAGGTCCGAGGTCAGCGAATGCAGCACCGGCAGGAAGCGCACGCGCGGCGGCGGTCGGTCGTCCCAGTGCATCTTCAGGGCACCGGGCTGCATCTGCTCGAAGCCCACCGCCAGCGCGCATTCCGCCTCGCCCGACATGACCGCCTTGCGTGCCAGGTACAGCGCCGTCGATCCGGTCGAACAGTTGTTGTTGACGTTGACCACCGGGATGCCGGTCATGCCGACCTCGTACAGCGTGGTCTGGCCGCAGGTCGAGTCGCCGTATACGTGCCCCGCGTAGGCCTCCTGGACCTGCCCGTAGCCGATACCTGCATCGGCCAGTGCCGCGCGCACCGCGTCGGCGCCCATTTCAAAATAGGGCTTGCTCGTGCCCGGCTTGACGAAGGGCGTCATGCCCACGCCTGCGACGAAGACTTTTTCGCTCATGATGTTGCTCTCGTGAAGGGATGGATTACAGCTTGCGCGCGATCAGGTCGCGCATGACCTCGCTGGCGCCGCCCGCGATACGCGACACGCGGTAGTCCGCAAACGCGCGCCCGATGGCGTACTCGCGCATGTAGCCGTAGCCGCCATGCATCTGCACCATGTCGTCGATGCACTTCCCCATTGTCTCGGTGGCGAACAGCTTGGCGATGGCGGCTTCCTGCACGGTCAGCCGCCGCTTCATGTGCTCGCCAATGTAGTAGTCCACCATCGTGCGCACCGCGACGGACTGGGCCTTGATGTCGGCGAGCTTGAATTTCGTGTTCTGGAAATCCCAGACCGTGCCGCCGAACGCCTTGCGGTCCTTGACGTAGTCCACCGTGACCTGCAGCAGCCGCTCGATGGCCACGGCCGAGTACAGCGCGATCAGCAGGCGCTCCTGCGGCAGTTCCTGCATCAGGTAGGAGAAGCCCATGTTCTCCTCGCCGAGCAGGTTGTCCACCGGCACGCGGACATTGTCGAAGAACAGCTCGACGGTGTCGGCGCCGGGCTGGCCGATCTTTTCCAGCTTGCGGCCCCGCCGGAAGCCGGGCCGGTCGGCCTCGACCATGATCAGGCTCACGCCCTTCGCGCCGGCGCACGGGTCGGTCTTGCAGACCAGCATCACCATGTCGCAGTTGAGCCCGTTGCTGATGAAGGTCTTGCTGCCGTTGATGACGAACTCGTCGCCGTCGCGCACGGCAGTCGTGCGGCAGGCCTTCACGTCGGAACCACCGCCGGGCTCGGTGATGCCGACCGCCATGATGGTCGCGCCCGCGCAGATCGAGGGCAGCCAGCGGCGCTTCTGCGCCTCGGTGCCGAGCCGCACGATGTAGGGCGCGATGATGTCGGAATGGATCGAGAACCCCGCCCCCGAGATGCCCGCGCGGTGCATCTCCTCCATGACGATGGCCGAGTGACCGAAGTCGCCGCCGCCGCCGCCGTACTCGACCGGCACCGAGACGCACAGCAGCCCTTCGCGGCCGGCCTTCAGCCAGGTTTCCCGGTCGGTGCGGCCGGCCTGGTCCCACTCGGCCTGGCGCGGCGCGCACTCGCGCTCGAAAAATCGCCGCGCGGTCGGGCGCAGCATTTCATGGTCTTCACGAAAGACGTTGCGGATGACGTCCACTTGCAGGCTCCTTGTCGATGAATCGGAATCTCCGGCGCACGACGCCCGTGCGGGGCCGTGCCGGATGACTCATCTTGGCCTGCGGGGCCGCTCAGTTCACTAGCCGTATTGGGGAGCCCTGCCGTCCTGACAGCGAAAGATCGCGCATGCGGGCAACGGCCTCGTCGCGCTCCGAGACGCCGAGCTTCCCGTAGATCTTGCGCAGGTGCCACTTGACCGTGTGCGTCGTCAGGCCGAGCACGCGGGCAATCTTCTTGTTCGGCATGGCCTGCGCGACCAGGTCCAGGACCTGCCGCTCGCGCGCATTCAGGAGGTCGGCCGCACAGTCTTCGTGCGCCGGCCGCGGCGTGATGGCCGCCTTCACGCGCGCGTCCAGCAGGCGCCGGACATAGAACGCCAGCACCGGGTCCAACGCAGCATCGCCCAGCAAGTCTTCCAGCAGGGCCGGCACGCCCGCCGTGTCGAGCAGGCTGCGCACCAGCCCGAGCCGGTGGCCAAGGCGCAGGGCCTTGAGCGCCTGGCGCCGGGCCGCCTTGCGGTCGCCGCGTCCCGCTTCGGCCACCGCAAGCGTCATGTGCAGCGCGGCCACGCCGGCCCAGCGGCCGGCCGAAGCCGCCAGGGCCAGCAGCGGCACGCAGCGCGACACGGTGCCGTCGAAATCCTGCCAGTGCAGGCACGCGTCGGCCCGCGCGCGTTCGCAGATGCGGCGGATCTCCGCGTCGGTGCCTTGCCGCGCGGTGGCGTGGCGCAGGGCGAGCGCGACGATCCGCTCCAGCACGGCCATCGCCTGCGCGGTCTCGCCCTGCTCATGGTGGACCCGCAGGCGCAGCGCCAGCGCGTGGGCCTGCGCCCGCTCCTGCCGGTTACGGCTGGCGTAGGCTTCCAGCCGCGCCAGGCATGCCAGTGCCTCGGGGCGCCGGCCTAGCGCCCAGTGGGCATGGAAGAGCGCGATCAACGCTCGCAGGGCGCCGTCGGGGCTCGAGATACGTTCCAGCACGTCGAGGCGCGGCTCCAATAGCTGGCAGATGGCCTCGAGTTCATTGGCTTCGCAAAGCGTTTCGCTCAGCAAGCCCTCGGCCAGTCCCGCCACGTCCACCGGGGCCGTGCCCGGCAGCGCGCACGCCTGCTGCACCTCGCGCACCAGGCGCTCGGCGCGGACCATCCGGCCTTCCAGTGTCAGGCTCATCGCTTCCAGGGCGAGGCTGACCAGCCGGCGCGCCGGGGTGACGTTGTACACAGCCGCTTCCCGCAGGATCGCGCGCGCCGTCTCGTAGCGGCCGTCGTACATGTGCATCCAGGCCAGCAGATGCGCCCGCCCCGCAAACGCAAACCCCTGCGCCTCACGCGGAATCGCCTCCAGCTCCGCACGCATGGCGCGCACGGCCTCGGTGTCGTCGCGCTGCATGGCGAAGGCGCCGCGCAGCAGGCAGACGGCGAAGCGTTCGCCCGCCTCCATGGTGTCCTGCTCCGCTTCGAGCCGGGCCAGCGCCACCTGCAGGGCGTCGAGGTCGCGCGCGTACATGCTCAGGTAGGCCGTCACCATGCGCAGCCGGAAGCGCGCCTGCACCTGTTCCTGCGGCAACTGGCGCATCAGGCTGGCGAGCTGGGCCAGTTCGCCCTGCCCCATCATGTCGACGGCGCAGGCCTCCACCACCTCGGCCGCCGCGTGCGCTTCGCCGGCCTGTACCGCGTGGCGCACCGCCTCGTCCAGATGGCCGCGCAGTTCGAACCAGCGCCATGCCGCCCTGTGCAGCGCCTGCCGCGGCCCGGCTGCCTGCCGGCTCTGCCGCGCCAGCAGCACCTCGCGCAGCAGCGGATGGACCCGGTACCACGCCTCCTGGTTGGCGCCGCTGACCTGGCTGATGAAGAGATTGTCGCCGTCGAGCCGCGCCAGCCGCGACGTCATGCCCGCCACGGCGTGCGGCTGCTGCATCAGCGTGGCGCACAGCGAGGCGCAGAAGCGGCTGCAGGTGGCGGCGCGGGTGAGCAGGTCGAGATCGTCCGGCGCGAGGTTGGCCAATACCTCGCGCTCGAAGTAGGCGGCGAAGGCGGTGGCATCGCGCACCTGGATGCGCGGGTACCCGGCACCGCGCTTTGCCTTCAGGTCGACGGCGAAGAGCTGCAGGCCGGCGACCCAGCCATCGGTGAGCTGGTGCAGCACCTGCGCGTCGCCGGCGTCGATGTGGCCCAGGTGGTCACGCAGGAAGCGCTCGGATTCGTCGGGCGAAAAGCGCAGGTCCTTGAGGTCGAACTCGCTCAGCTGGCCCTGCGCGCGCAGCCGCGCCAGCGACAGCGGCAGTGCGCCGCGGGTGCCGAAGACGAGGTGCAGGTTGGGCGGTGCGTAGTCGAGCAGCCATTGCAGCACCTGGTGGCTGCGCGGATCGTCGAGGCAGTGCGCGTCGTCGATCATCAGCACCAGCTCGCGCTTGCGGGCTGCAATGGCATGGACCACCGTGATGACGCAATGCTCCAGCACCGCCTTGCTGCGGTCGCGGCCCATCAGCAGCGTGGCTTCGCGCACCACGGTGGCATCGATCGTCGCGACAGAGCCCAGCAAGGCGCCGAAGAAGCGGGTCAGCTCGTTGTCCTCGGTGGCAACGGTGAGCCACGCCACGTCGAAGTCCAGCCTCAGCAGCCCTTGCCGCCACGCCACCAGCGTGCTGGTCTTGCCGCTGCCCGCCGGTCCCTGCACGATCAGGCAACGCTGGCGGCGGGCGGCGAGCAGGCGCTCCTGCAAGGCGTCTCGCGGCAACAGCCGGCGCGCTGCGCGCGGCGGGACCAGCTTGGTGCTGGGCACGGCCTCGATGGCGCGGCCGATCGGCGGCGCCGGCACTGCGGCGGATACATCGCTTTGGGACACGGAATTCGGACTCCATGCGGGGCGCGTGGCGGCGGAGATTTTCATGGTCGTCCGGCGAGGCCCCGCTTCGCCCCACCCGACACAGGGGGCGGCAGACATCTCGTTTCATGCGAAACAGAACACCTGGCTTTCTGGCCCTTAGCCGGCGATACAGCCCATGTATTGCATGACACACGGAAAGTATTTTTCCGATTCCCTTCCCGTCTTTAGCATCAGGGAAACATGCAACATCACACCAGGGAGACGAGATGGCATCCGACGTGCTGAGGCGACGCCTCATGCTGGCGTCGCTGGCACTGTTCGCATTGCCGGCCGCGGCCCAGCCCGACTACCCGAGCCGCCCCGTAAAGATCATTGTTTCCCTGCCGCCCGGCAGCGGTGCGGACTCGACGGCGCGCTTCATCGCGCAGAAGCTCGGCGACCGCTTCCACCAGCCCTTCGTGGTCGAGAACCGCCCGGGCGCGAACGGCTTCATCGGCGCCCGCGCCGCGGCCGAGGCGGCCCCCGATGGCTACACGCTGTTTGTCGGCAGCAACTCGTCGATGGTGACCAACGCGGCGCTGTTCAGGACCCTCCCCTACGATCCGGTGAAGGACTTCGTGCCGGTCGAACGGCTCGCGCGCTTCGCGATGGTCGTGGTCGTGCCCGCCAGCTCGCCTTACAAGACCCTCGGCAACCTGGTCGACGCCATCCGCCAGTCGCCCGGCAAGCTCAACTACGCGAGCGGCAGCGCGGGCTACCAGGTCTACACCGAGCTGTTCCACGAACGCTTCCGCCTGAAGGGCAACGCCATCTCCTACAAAGGCACCGCGCCCGCCATGACCGACGTGGCCGCCGGCAACGTGGACTACGGAATCGGCGAGATCAGCGCCGTGCTGCCGCTGATCCGCGCCGGCCGCATCCGCCCGCTTGCCGTGACCGATGCGCAGCGGCTCAAGGACCTGCCGCAGGTGCCCACCGTGGCCGAGAGCGGCGCGCCCGGCTTCGACGTGACCGCGTGGACCGGCGTCTTTGCGCCCGCCCGCGTGCCGGAGACGATCGTCAAGGCACTCTCCGACGCGGTGCGCACGGCCATGCAGCAGCCCGACAGCATCCGCTTCGTCACCGGCCTGGGCGGCACCGTGTATCCCGGCAGCCCGCAGGAACTGCGCCGGTTCCAGCTTGCCGAGATTGCGCGCACGCGCGAGATCGTCAAGAGCGCGGCCATCCCGGTCGAGTGATTCCCGTCGCATCCACTACCAGACATTGAGGAACCGCATGCAAGAACAGAAGAAAGGCCCGCTGGCAGGCATCAGGATCGTCGAGCTGGCTGGTATCGGCCCGGGCCCGCTGGCCTGCATGATGCTGGCCGACATGGGCGCCGAGGTGCTGCGCATCGAGCGCCCGGGCGAGACCGACCTCGGCGTGAAGCGCGCCCGCCGCTATGACCTGATGCTGCGCGGACGCAAGTCGATTTTGCTCGACTTGAAGGACCCGCAGGCCGTGGCGGCAGTGCTCGACCTCGTGGCGTCGGCCGACGCCCTGATCGAGGGCTTCCGCCCCGGCGTCACCGAACGCCTGGGCCTGGGCCCGGAGGCATGCCTTGCGCGCAATCCGCGCCTGGTTTACGGCCGTATCACCGGCTGGGGCCAGACCGGGCCGCTCGCGCACGCCGCCGGCCATGACGTCAACTACATCGCCCTCACCGGCGCGCTCAACGCCATCGGCCAGCGCGGCGGCCCGCCGGCGATCCCGCCCGCCTACTTGGGCGACTTCGCGGGCGGCGGCATGTTCCTCGTGGCCGGCGTGCTCGCCGCGCTGGTCGAGGCCGGCAAGTCCGGCAAGGGCCAGGTGGTGGACGCCGCCATCGTCGACGGCGCCGCCACGCTCGGCAGCGTGTTCTTCGGCCTGTTGGCCGCCGGCCAGTTGAACGCCGAGCGCGGCACCAACGTGCTGGATTCCGGCGCGCACTACTACAACGTCTACCAATGCCAGGACGGCGGCTGGATCTCGGTCGGCCCCTTCGAGGGGCGCTTCTACCGCGACCTGCTCGCCCGCCTTGGCATCGATCCGGCCAGCCTCGGCGAGCAGCTCGACCCGGCCAACTGGGAAGCAGGCAAGGCACGGCTTGCGGAGGTCTTCCGCTTGCGCACGCGCGACGAGTGGTGCGCGCTGCTCGAAGGCACCGACGCCTGCTTCGCCCCCGTCCTCGGCTACGCGGAAGCGCCCACACACGCCCACCTCAAGGCGCGCGAGACCTTCGTCGAGATCGGCGGCGTGGTGCAGCCCGCGCCCGCGCCGCGCTTCAGCCGCACGCCGTCGGGGCTGCCCACGCCGCCGCGCGAGCCGGATGTGCGCGACTACGCCCAGACGCTGACCGGATGGCTGCCGCCCGAACGGATCGGCGAAATCCGCACCCTCTCCGAACAGGCCAGCCAGCGCTGATCCAGTCGATCCAGGCCGCACCAGAATTTCAACCACAATCCGTCATGAGCAATTTCCTCGATATCCGCCGCGATGGCCACGTCGCCATCGTCACCATGAACCGGCCGGAGACGCGCAACGCCGTCTCCGACCACGACGCCGTCGATGCGCTGGTCGCCATGTGCGAGCAGTTCAACCGCGACCACGCCGTGCGCGCGGTCGTGCTGACCGGCGCGGGCACCGCCTTTTCTTCCGGCGGCAACCTGAAGACGCTGCGCGCCACCTTCGGCAGCGAGTCCGGCGAGCCGGTCAATGCGCGCTACGCCTATCGCGAGGGAATCCAGCGCCTGCCGCTGGCCATTGCCAACCTGGAGGTGCCCGTCATTGCGGCCGTCAACGGCCCCGCGCTGGGCGCGGGCAACGACCTGGCCTGCACCTGCGACATCCGCATCGCCTCGGACAAGGCCGTGTTCGCCGCCACCTTCGTCAAGCTGGGCCTGATCCCGGGCGACGGCGGCGCGTGGCTGCTGCCGCGTGCCATCGGCGCGTCGCGTGCCGCCGAGCTGTGCTTTACCGGCGACACCATCGACGCCGCCAGGGCGCTCGAGTACGGGCTGGTCTCGCGCGTGGTGCCGCACGAGGAGCTCCTGCCGACGGCGCTGGAGCTGGCGCAGCGCATCGCCGCGAATTCCGGCCACGCGCTGCGCATGTGCAAGCGCCTGCTCAAGGAAGCGCAGCACGCCCGCCTCGACACCATCATGGAGATGTCGGCCGGATTCCAGGCGCTCGCGCACCATACGGCCGAGCACGAGGCGGCGCTCGACGGCTTCCTGTCGCGCACCAAGGGCTGAGAAGGCGGACGTCATGGAAATTCGCGATAACGTATTCATCGTCACCGGCGCGGCGTCGGGCCTGGGCGAGGCCACCGCGCGGATGCTGGCCGGTGCGGGCGGCAAGGTCGTCATTGCCGACATCAACCCGGCCGGCGAGGCCGTGGCTGCCGAAATCGGCGCGCGCTTCGTGCGCTGCGACGTGGCCAGCGAGGCCGACGGCCGTGCCGCCATGGAAGCCGCCGCGGCCCTGGGCCGGCTCGCTGGGCTGGTGAACTGCGCCGGCGTCGCTCCGGCCTGCAAGACCGTGGCAAAGGATGGTCCCCATCCGCTCGACACCTTCGAGCGCACCGTGCGCATCAATCTGGTCGGCACGTTCAACATGGCGCGGCTGGCCGCCGCCCGCATGGTGGAGAACGCGCCCGACGCCAACGGCGAGCGCGGCGTCATCGTCAACACCGCGTCGGTGGCGGCGTTCGAGGGACAGGTTGGTCAGGCCGCCTACGCGGCGTCGAAAGGCGGCGTTGCCGCCATGACACTGGCCATCGCGCGCGACCTCGCCCGCGACGGCGTACGCTGCGTCACCATCGCCCCCGGCCTGTTCGAGACGCCGATGCTGCTCGGCCTGTCCGAGCCGGTGCGCGATGCGCTGGGCAAGATGGTCCCCTTCCCGCCGCGCCTCGGCCGTCCCGTCGAATACGCGCAGCTGGCCGAAGCGATCATCTGCAATCCGATGCTCAACGGCGAGGTGATCCGGCTCGACGGCGCGATCCGCATGCAGCCGAAGTAGCTTTGGAGCTTTGGAGCTTTGGCAAGCCTTAACGAACCGTAGCGAGCCTTAGCGTCTTAGCGAGCCCTGCTCCTTCATCACGGGCCGGCATCAAGCTGACCCGAGAGGCTGCTGACAAGCTTGAAAGCTGCGAGTGTTGTCTCCCCTCTCCCATTCATGGGAGAGGGGCGGGGGAGAGGGCAGGAGTCCCCACGAAGTGAGGCCCCGTCGTGCTTGCCATGCGCCTGCCCTCTCCCCCGGCCCCTCTCCCGCACGCGGGAGAGGGGAGCAAACACTCTGCCTTTGTCAGCAATCTGACGGGCCGGCATCAAGCCGGCCCGTGTCATTTCCGGGCTGGTGCTTTCCCTCGCTTGTTTAATACGACATATCGTATTACTCTACAGCATTGCGTAATACTGAAAACGGAGCAAGGAGATGGACCTCCGCCAGATGAAGCAGGCCCTGGTGCTGAGCGAGACCCTCAACTTCCATCGCGCCGCCGAACGGCTGCACATGGCGCAGCCACCGCTTTCCACCGCGATCCGCAAGCTGGAGGAGGAACTTGGCGTCCCCCTGTTCGACCGCCAGCCCTCTGGGCTGGCACTGACGGCAGTTGGCGAGGTCGTGCTGCGCCAGATGCGCAGCACGCTGTTCTTCGCCGATGAGATCCGCCGTGCCGCGCGCGAAGGCGAATGCGGCGAACAAGGCATGCTGCGCGTGGGCTTCGTCGGCTCGTCGGTCTATTCGGTGATGCCTCAGCTGATCCGTGCCTTCCGCCTCAAATACCCCCGCGTGGCACTGATCATCGAGGAGTCGACCACCGCCGACCTGCTGCGCGCGGTCGACGACCACACGCTCGACGTGGCCATGGTGCGCTACCCGGTGCTGGCGCAGACGGAGGCGCAGATCACTTTCCTGCGCGCCGATCCGCTAGTGCTGGCGGTCAGCGCCGACTCCGAGCTGGCACAACGCACGAGCATCGACCTGTCGGACCTCGGTGAGACGCCTTTCATCGTCTATTCCGAAGCGCGCGTGCCCGCGATGCACGCGATGACCATGTCGGCCTTCCACCAGGCCGGCATCCGTCCCCCCATCGCGCAGCAGGCCGTGCAGGTGCAGACGCTGCTGGCGCTGGTGGAGAGCGGCCTGGGCGTGGCGCTGGTGCCGGCCACGTCGGCCGGCTATGCCGGGGATGGCGTGCGCCTGATCGCGCTGACGGGGCTGCCGGAGAAGCTGAACTTCGGGCTGGCGCTGGCCACGCGCGAAGATACCAGCGTGGCGACCACGCGGAACTTCGTGGCACTGGCGCGGGCGGTGACACAGCCGCCCGCGCCCTGACCGGTCAAGCCGGTCAAGCCGATTGCGTGCGCCGCGAAATCAGCGCATCCACCGCCACGATCCGGTCCGGCGTGCAGATCAGCGGATTGACATCGAACTCCGCGATCGCGTCGCGCTGGTCATGCGCGAACTCCGACAGCGCGGCGATGACCTGCGCCAGCCGGTCCATGTCGACGCCCGCCGCGCCACGGAAGCCCTTCAGCAGCGCCACGCCCCGCAACTGGTCGAGCATCCCGCGCGCCTGCCGCGCCGATACCGGCGCCATCGCGGCCACCGTGTCCTGCATCAGCTCGACCATCACACCGCCGAGGCCCACCACGAGCAGCGGACCGAGATGCGGATCGACGCGGGCACCCACCAGGACTTCCACGCCGGCCGGCACCTGGCTTTGCACCAGCACGCCGTTGATGCGGTCATCGGTGGTGACCTTGCGGGCGTTGTCCATGATTTCGCGCCATGCCATCACCACCGCGTCGGCGTTCTCCAGGCCAAGGCGGATCACGCCCGCTTCCGATTTGTGCGGGATCGCCGGGCTTTCCACCTTGAGCACGACCGGATAGCTACAGGCTTCCGCGGCGCGCACCGCATCCTGCTCGCTAGCCGCGAGCGACTCGCCGACCACCGGCACGCCGTAGAGCGACAGCACGTCCTTGGCTTCGCGCTCGGTCAGCGTATCGGCCGGCGCGACGAGGATGCGCTGGCGGGCGTCCGCCGCCACCGAAGGATGCGTGAGCCGCCCCGGACGGGCCACCTGCTGGCTGAGCCGCCATGCCTCATGCTCGTGCCACGCCCGCAGCGCGGCGAAGCAGTGCGACACTGAGCGAAACAGCGCCAGCCGGGGCAGCGCCTCGGCCTCGAAGGCGTCGGGGCCTTCCAGCCAGTTCGACATCCACAGGCCGCACGCCATCTTGCCGTGCTTCACGGCGAGTTCGTTGAACACTTCGAAGCGGCGGCCGTTGCCGTCGCCCGTCACCACCAGCGGCACCACGGCGGCGCCGTACTGCGTGTCGGCGAACACCGCGTCGCCGCAGCGGATGAACGCGTCGAAGTTGTTGGTGGCCTGCGCGGTCAGGTCGCACGGGTTACGCGCGGCGCCGAAGTCCGGGATGTGGGCTTCCAGCACGGCGCGAGTGTGGTCGGCCGGCTGGGGCAGTGCCACGTTGAAGCGCTCGGCCTCGTCCGCCGCGACGATGCCGGCGCCGCCCGAGCCCGAGACGATCGCCACACCCTCGGCGACCGGACGCGGCGCCTTGGCGAAGAACACCGTGGTCGGCACGAGCTGTTCCAATGTCTCCACCTGAATCACGCCAGCCTCGCGCAGCGCCGTCGCATAGGCGCGATCCGAGCCGGCCATGGAGCCGGTGTGCGACATGGCCGCCGCCGCGCCCAGCGCACCGCGCGCCATCTTGTAGACGACCAGCGGCTTGCCGGCGGCCGCGCACAGCTGTGCCGCGCGCACGATGCGGCCGGCGTCGGACAGGCCCTCGAACACGCAGGCAATGGCCTTGCATGCCGGGTCGCCGGCCAGGTAGGCGATCTGGTCGGTCACGTCCATATCGCAGGCGTTGCCGCACGAGAAAACATGGCTGAACGCCGTGCCATGGTTGGCGGCCTGCTGCAACGCAAACGCCAGCGCGCCGGACTGGCTCACCAGCCCGATCGCATGCGGCGGCAGCTCGCCGGTACGGGCCGGCAGCGGCGTGAACGACACCAGCGCATTGGTCACGTAGTTTGCGTAGCCGATGCTGTTCGGGCCGAGCAGGCGCACGCCTGCCTGGCGGGCGATGGCGGCCAGCCGGGCCTGGTCGGCCGCCTTCTGCGGATTGCCGGTCTCGGCGTAGCCCGACGCGAACAGCACCACGCCGCCCACGCCAAGCCGCGCGCATTCCTGCACGATAGGCTCGACCGTGTCGCGCGCCGTCGCGATCAGCACGCAATCCGGCACCTCGGGCAGCGCCGACAGCGACGGATAACAGGCCTGCCCGTTCACTTCCGCATAGCGCGGATTGACCAGGTGCACCGTGCCGGCGAATGCCTTCAGGTTCGCCATCGAGCGCCCGGCGAACGAGCGCTCGTTGGCCGTGGCGCCGACCACGGCAATACTGCGCGGATGCAGCGCGCGCCGGAGGTCGGCGTGGGTATAGAGTTCTCGGGACGACATGCCTGCCTCAGCTCGCAAGATGGAAGCCGCCGTTCACGCCGATGTGCTGGCCAAGCACGTACCCGGCGGCGTCCGACAGCAGGAACGCAATCGGGGCCGCCACTTCGTCGGGCTGTGCCCAGCGGCCCATGGGGATCATGGCGAGGTAGGTGTCGCGGAAGCGGTCGCTGCGAATGGTCTCGGTCATCGGGGTTTCGACCATGCCCAGGCAGACGGTATTCGTGCGCACGCCATACTTGCCCCACTCGCGCGCGGCGCTCATCGTCATGCCGAGCATGCCGGCCTTGGCCGAGGCGTAGTTGATCTGTCCGATGGAGCCGCGGCGGCCGGCTTCGGAGGAGATATTGACGATCGAGCCCTTCACCTGCTCGCCAGCCTTGGCGCGCTCGACCAGGTGCGAGCCGACCGCCTGCAGCCACAGGAAGGCGCCGGTCAGGTGGCAGTCGATGACCTGGTTCCACGTCTGCAGCGTCATGTTTTCGATCATTGCCGCGCGCACGATGCCGGCGCAGTTCACCAGCCCGTCCAGCTTGCCGAAACGCGAGATGGCGTGCTCGGTCGAGGCCGCGACGAATTCCGGATCGGCCACGCTGCCGACATAGGCCTGCACGTGGTCGGGATGGGCGGCGGCGAGCGCTTCCAGCGGCTCGCGCTGGAGATCGACGACGCAGACCCTGGCGCCCAGCTTCAGCGCCAGTTCGGCCGTGGCGCGGCCGACGCCTTGCGCGGCGCCGGTGACAATGATGACTTTGCCCTTCAGGGACATGAGGTCGGACATGAGGTCTCCTTGATTGACCGGTCAGTCTTGCCGTCCTTCGAGACGGCGGGTGTGGTATTGGATGTCACCATGCAGGCGGTCGAGCACGAGCACTCGGCGCAGGTAGTGGCCGACCGCGTATTCCTCGGTCATGCCAATGCCGCCGTGCATCTGGATGGCTTCCTGCGCGACCTGCCGCGCCGCCTGGCCAACGTAGGCCTTGGCGGCATGCACCTGCATCTCGCCGCCGGCCAGGTCGTTGCGGCCCGCCAGGGCCAGCGCGAGCGACAGCGACAGGCTGCGGCTCTGTTCCAATGCCGTCAGCATGTCCACGGCGCGGTGCTGCAGCGCCTGGTTGGCGCCGATCAGCTTGCCGAACTGCTTGCGGGTTTTCAGGTATTCGACCGTCAGCGCAGTCGCGGCCTGCATGGCGCCGACCATCTCGGCACAGGCGGCGCTGATGCCGGTCGCCAGCACGCGCGACAGCACGCCGGCGCCACCTTCGCCGCCGCTGCCGAGAGGCTCGGCGGGCGCGCCGTCAAAGCGCAGGTCGGCGGCCGGGGTCCCGTCGACCAGGCGATAACGTTCGCGCACTACGCCGTTCGCGCGGCCATCGACGAGGAACATGGCCACGTCGCTGCCATCCGCCCGCGCGGTCACGATCATGAAATCCGCCGAGCCGCCATGCAGCACGCCCGGCTTTGCGCCGTTGAGCCACCAACCGTCGCGGCCCGACGACGCCTGCACGGACACGCGCCCCATGACGGCCTCGTCATGCGCCCACGCTACCTGCACGGCGCCGCGCGCGATGCGCGGCAGCAGCTGGGCCTTTTGCCCGTCGCTGCCCGCCAGCGCAAGCGCGGTGGCCGCCATGACGACCGTGCCGTGGTACGGCTCCAGCGACAGGTGCCGGCCCAGCGCCTCGGACACCATCATGTGATCCACCGCATCGCCGCCGAAGCCCTCCCAGGTTTCCGGGATGGAGGCGCCGAGCACGCCGAGTTCGGCCAGTTTCGACCAGACTTCAGGCGCATGACCGGACTCGCTGGCCACATGGCACTGACGGTGCGCGAAGTCGTACGCATTCGCCAGCAGCCGGCTGAGGCTGTCCCGCACTTGCTGCTGGACGTCGTTGAATTGCAGGTTCATGGCAGGCTCATGGGAGGCTCAGGACAGTGGCGGAGAGGATGTTCTTCTGCACCTCGGTGCTGCCGCCAAAGATCGAGACGGCGCGCGAGTAGAGGAACGACTTGGTCAGCGTGGGGCCGCCGACGCCATCGGCGCGCAGCGCCTCCAGTCCGCTCAGGCGGCAGATGACGTCGGTGATGGCCTGGAAGATCTCGCTGCCGCGCGCCTTCAGCATCGGCGACAGCTTCATGTCGGCGTGGCCGCCGTGCATGCGCAGCTGCGTGACCTCCAGCGCGTGCAGGTCGGCCTCGATCAGCGCGACGCGGCCGCGCCAGCCTGCCACCTCGGACATCGGATGACCATCGGCCTCCAGCTTTGCCAGCAGGTCCTTCGCGCACGCCACGCGCTCCTTGTTGCGGCCGATGCCGGCGATGTAGGCCCGCTCATGGCCGAGCAGGAACTTGGCGTAGTCCCAGCCCTTGTTCTCCTCGCCAACGAGGTTCGCCGCCGGCACGCGCACGTTGTCGAAGAACACTTCGTTCAGGCTGTGGCGGCCGTCGATGCTGATGATCGGCCGTACCGTGACGCCGGGCGACTTCATGTCGATCAGCATGAAGGAGATGCCGGCCTGCTTCTTCACCGCGTTGGGGTCGGTGCGCACCAGGGCGAAGACCCAGTCCGCGTAGTGCGCCTGGCTGGTCCAGATCTTCTGGCCGTTGACGACGTATTCGTCGCCACCATTCTCCACATCAAGTACGGCGGCCGTCTTCAGCGATGCCAGGTCCGAACCGGAGCCCGGCTCGGAGAAGCCCTGGCACACCTGGATGTCGGCGTTCAGCAGCTTCGGCAGGAAGTACTCGCGCTGGGCGTCGGAGCCGAAGTGGATGATGACCGGCCCCAGCATCGTGATGTTGAAGATATGCGGCGGCGGCGCTGGCGCGGCGGCGCACTCGTCGGCAAAGATCTGCTGGTGCGCGGCGTCCCAGCCGGTGCCGCCGAAGGCCTTGGGCCATGCCGGCGCGCCCCAGCCGCGCTGGTTGAGGGCGCGCTGCCAGCGTTCGGTGTCGGCCTTGGCGGCGAAGCCGCCCGCGCGCAGGCGCTGGCGCATGTCGCCGGGCAGCGTCGCGGCGATGAAGTCGCGCACTTCCTGCCGGAACGCCTTGTGCTCCTCGGAGTAAAGCAAGTCCATGGAATACCTCGTATTGCCTCGTCTCGGGTCAGCAGCCCCTGAAGGCCGCCCGACGCTTCTCGGCGAAGGCCCGCAGGCCTTCGTTCATGTCATGGGAACGCTGGTGGTTGCGCAGTTCGAGCAGTTCGTGCCGCAGCGCGTCAGCGAGTGTCTTGTCGGCGGACTGGGCGGCCACGCGCTTCATGCGGGCCAGCACCAGCGGGCTCTTGCCGGCCAGCAACTCGCCAACCTCCTGTGCGCGGGCGAGCAGGCCGGCATCGGGCACCACCTCATTGACCAGGCCGTAGCGCTCCATCTGCGCGGCGGTAAAGCTCGCGCCGGTGAACAGCAGCCAGCGCGCCACGTTGACCGGGAGCTTGCGCGGCAGCACGGCGGCGCCGCCCGCGCCGGGGAAGACGCCGAAGTTGGAGTGGGCGTCGCCCAGCTTCGCGGATTCGGCGGCCAGCACGAGGTCGCATGCCATCACGGTTTCCAGCCCGCCCGCCAGCGCCAGCCCGTTGACGGCGGCGATGACGGGCTTGGGAAAGGCACGCAGCGTGTCGACGAAGCCGACCACCACGTCGAGGAAATCGGGCTCGCCGGTGACCGGCGGCTCGGCCACTTCCTTCAGGTCGGCGCCGGCGCAGAAGGCGCGTCCGTTGCCGGTGAGCACCACCACGCGCACGGCGGGGTCGTCGCGCCACGCGTTGAGCTGCGCCGTCATGGCGCCAGCCATCTCGCGATTCAGGCTGTTCATGGCCGACGCGCGGTCCATGGTCAGCCAGCCAACCGTGCCCTCGATGCGGGATTGCAGTGTCATCGCCTTCCCCTTCAGCACAGTTCGAGGCCGACCGCAACGGCTTCGCCGCCGCCGAGGCACAAGCTGGCCAGGCCGCGCTGCAGGCTGCGCTGCTGCAGCGCGTGGACCAGCGTGACCAGCAGGCGGGCGCCGGTCGCGCCGACGGGGTGGCCGAGGGCGCATGCGCCGCCGTTGACGTTGAGGCGGTCGTGGCCGATGCCGAGTTCGTCCAGCGCGATCATCGACACCACGGCGAACGCCTCGTTGACCTCGTACAGGTCGACGTCGCGCGCGGTCCAGCCGGCCTTGTCGAGCACGCGGCGCGCGGCGCGCGCCGGCGCGTCGGCGAACTGCTGCGGCGGGTTGGCGTGGGTTGCGTGGGCGACGATGCGCGCCAGCGGCTTGCGGCCCTGCGCGGCGGCATCGCTTGCGCGCATCAGCACCAGCGCGGCGGCGCCATCGGAGATCGAGGAAGCGTTGCCCGCCGTCACCGTGCCGCCGTCGCGGAACACGGCCCTCAGCTTCGGCAGCCTGGCGGCGTCGCACTGGCCCGGCGTCTCGTCCTCGGCGAGCTGGCCGCCGCGCCGCTTGAGCCCGACCGGCGCGACCGGCGCGATCTCGTCGCGGAAGCGCCCTGCCGTGACCGACGCCTGCGCGCGCAGCAGGCTCTCGCGGGCATAGGCGTCCTGCGCCTCGCGACCGATGCCGCGCGCCTCGGCGGCCAGGTCCGCGTAGTGGCCCATCAGGTGGCCTTCATAGGCGTCCTCCAGGCCATCGCAGTACATATGGTCGAGCAGTTGACCGTGGCCGAGGCGGTAGCCCTGGCGGCCGCGCGGCACGATGTGCGGCGCGTTGCTCATCGATTCCATGCCGCCCGCCACTGCGACATTGCAGGTGCCGGCGAGCAGCAAGTCATGCGCCAGCATCACCGACTTCATGCCCGAACCGCACATCTTGCTCAGCGTGGTGGCCGGCGTGGACGCGGGCAGTCCCGCGCCGAGCACAGCCTGCCGCGCCGGGGCCTGCCCCACGCCTGCAAACAGGCACAGGCCCATGATGGCCTCGTCGACTGAAGCCGGATCGACGCCGGCCTGCGCCACGGCGGCGCGGATGGCGACCGCGCCGAGTTCAGGTGCCCTGAAGGCGGCCAGCGAGCCGTTGAAGGCGCCGATGGGTGTGCGCTTCGCGCCGACGATGACGATGGATTCCTTGTTGTTCTGCATGATGGTCCTCAGGCGGCGAGCTGCGTGCGTGCGAAATCGAGAATCACCTGGCTCGATGCGCCGTCCTGCCGGAGCAGCGCATCACCAAGCAGCGTGGCGCAGTACGTCTCGCTGCAGCCCACGCTGCGCCACTCGTGCAGGCGCCGCGTGAACAGCCCCAGCGCCAGCTCCTCGGTGATGCCGATGGCCCCGTGCACCGCGTGCGCGATGGCAGCCACGCGCTCGCCGCCCTCGCAGGCGCGCAGCTTGGCGGTGGCGGCGCGCAGCACGTCCGGCAGGTGGCCCTGCGCCGCGCAGCCGATGCGCGCGGCAAAGACCGACGAGCTGGACTGCTCGGCCATCACGCTCAGTTCCTGCTGCATCGCCTGGAACTGGCTGATGGCACGGCCGAACTGCTGCCGGTCGTTCACGTAGCCGACGGTCATCGCCAGCACGCGCTGCATGGCGCCAGCCATGCCGGCGGCGTGGGCGGCGTTGCAGATCGCCATGATGTCGGCCTCGTCATCGCGGAAGCGGAACACGGCGGCATCCGCCGACCGCCATTGCAGCGAGGCCGACGCCTGCGGCCGGTAGACGCCCGGCGTACGCAGCGCAGCGCTCACCGGCAGCAGCAGCCATTCCCCGCGCCATTGGGTCAGCACGAGGTCGGCCAGCGCACCGCCCGCCACGTTGCGGCAGGCGATGTGATCGCCGCCGGCGACGGCCGGCGCGATGGCGATGCACTCGCCGCTGCTTTCGCGTCCTGCCTTGGCCAGCATGGCGCGAGCGATGGCGGTCTCGGCGAACGGATGGGAGAGGCCGGCACGGCCGGCGGCCAGGAAGAGCGGGAATGCGTCGGCCAGCGACAGGCCGGCGCCGCCGCATTCGTCGGGGACGAGCGCGTTGGTGTAGCCGAGGGCGTCGATCGCGGCCCATTGCGTTGCGGCGGCTTCGCCAGTTTCACTGCGGCGTACCGCGTCGTCGTCGCAGAGGTCGGCGAGCGCGCGCTCGAAGCCTTCCAGGAGGGAATCAGTCATGGTATGTATCTCCGGATTCAGCGAAGCCCGAGCTGGCGGGCAATGATGCCGCGCAGGATCTGGCGCGTGCCGCCGCGCAGCGAGAAGCTGGGGCAGAGCTGCGTGATGTATGCCAGGGCTCGCTGCAGCGTCTCCGACGGCGCGAAATCAGGCATCTGCCCGATGGCTTCGGCAATCCAGCCCGGCACGGTCTGCTCGAACTCGGTGCCGAGGTCCTTCACGTAGGCGGCGTCGGTCTCGGGGTTCTGGCCCTTGTCGAGCAGGTCGGCCACGGCGAGCGACATCGCGCGCAGCACGGCAAGCCGACCGGCAATGCGGCCGGCGATGGCCTTGACCGCATCCGGCACCGGCAGGCCCGAGGCGCGCACCTCGGCAAGCCAGGTCTCGGCAACGAGCTGGCTGGTCAGGATGCGCTCCGGACCGCTGCGCTCGAAGGCCAGTTCGGCCGTCACCTGCTTCCAGCCCGATCCTTCCTCGCCGACGATGGCATCGGCCGGCAGGTCCACGTCCTCGAACACGACTTCGCAGAAGTGCGCGTCGCCGGCCAGGTCCCTGATCGGGCGATAGTGGATGCCAGGCAGGCTCAGGTCGATCAACACCTGCGACAAGCCCTTGTGGCGGTCGCCGTGCTGGCCGGAGGTCCGCACCAGCGCGCACATGTACTGCGTGCGATGGGCGTTGGTCGTCCAGATCTTGCGGCCGTTCAGGCGCCAGCCGGTCTCGGTGCGCACAGCGCGCGTGCGCACGCTGGACAGGTCGGAGCCGGTGTCGGGCTCGCTCATGCCGATGCACATGAAGATTTCGCCGCGCACCATGCGCGGGACGAAGTACTCACGTTGGGCGGGCGTGCCGAACTTCAGGATCAGCGGCGCGGTCTGGCGGTCGGCGAACCAGTGGGCCGACACCGGCGCGCCGGCAGCGATCAGTTCCTCCACCAGCACGAAGCGGGCGAAGGCGCTGCGGCCGGCGCCGCCGTATTCCTTCGGCAGGGCGAGGCCGAGCCAGCCCTGCGCGGCGAGGGCACGGCTGAAGTCGGCGTCGTAGCCCATCCAGGTGCGGGCGCGGACGTGCGTGGGCACCTCCGCCAGGCGCTGTTCCAGGAAGGCGCGGATGGGTGCGCGCAGCGCCTCATCCCCAGGCGGGATGGCGACGAGCGGCAGCGATTCGAGGCTTGTGGTCAATGTGAACTCCGGAAATCTGGAAGGCCTTAACCGGCGAGCACGGTGGTGCCCGACTCGGCCAGCTTGCGGATGTCTTCGGCGCTGTAGCCGGCTTCCGCCAGCACCTCGGCACTGTGCTCCCCCAGGCGCGGCGCCTGCCGGCTCACCCGCGGCTGCGACTTCGACCAGACGGACGGGATCGCCATCGAGCGGATCGCGCCCTCGGTGGGATGCTCGACCACGTCGAAGAAGCCCACCGCGCCGAGGTGCGGGTCGGCCAGCAACGTGTCGATGGTGTGGAGCTGCATCACCGGCATGTCGGCGGCTTCAAGGATTTCGATCCATTCGGCGGTGGTGCGGGTGGGCATCACCTCGGCGACCATGCGGTAGAGCGCGTCGATATGCCTGGTGCGCTCGCCGATGGTGGCGAAGCGCGGGTCCTGGTCCATCAGGTCCGGCTGGCCCACCAGCTCGAAGAACTTGCGCCATTGCTTGTCGTTGTAGAACAGCACGCACAGGTAGCCGTCCGCGGTGCGGTGCGGGCGGCGGTTGTGGTCCAGGATGCGGGCATAGCCGCTCGGACCGATGGGCGGCTCGAAGGTCAGCCCGCCCATGTGGTCGCCCAGGACGAACTGCGCCATGGTCTCGAACATCGGCACGTCGACGCACTGCCCTTCGCCGGTGCGTTCGCGGTGCAGCAGGCCGGCGGTGACGGCATTCGCGGCAGCGAGGCCGACGATGCGGTCGGCGATGGCACTGGGGGCGTAGCGCGGCATGTCGGCACCGGCGGTCTGCGCCAGCGACGGGATCGCCACGGCACCCTGGATCAGGTCGTCGTAGGCGGACTTGGCGGCGTACGGGCCGCCCTGGCCGTAGCCGTACACGCCCACGTAGAGGATGCGCGGATTGACCCTGGCGATTTCCTCGTAGCCGAGGTTCAAGCGCGCCATGGCCTGCGGACGCACGTTGTAGATCAGCACATCGGCGTCGGCGGCCAGCCGCAGCAGCGCCTCGCGGCCCTGGGGATCCTTCAGGTCCAGCACGATGCTGCGCTTGCTGCGGTTGACGTGCAGAAAGATGCCGGCCATGCCGTCGTGGCGGCGCGGGCCGACGTCGCGCACGGTGTCGCCGGTGGGCGGTTCGACCTTGATCACGTCGGCGCCGAGGTCGCCGAGGATCTGGGTGGCGTACGGTCCCATCAGGACCGTGGTCATGTCGATGATCCGGATGCCTTGCAAGGGACCGCTCATGCTGCGTCCCCGGTGTGCTGCGATGCTGCCTGTTTCATGATGACTCCCCGATTCGGATGTGCTGATGCTACGGACCGGAAAGAGGTTGGAAAAATACTTTCGGTGTGTCGATCAATACATCGGCTGTATCGGCAGCCGGACCAGCCGTTGCGCCTGTTGCGCTTCAAGAGGCGTTTATCCGCGTCACGCGCGCCCGCCCTCTTTCCCGGCATTCCCGCGCCCCGACCCGTCACTCTCAGTCGGGTCGCGGCTTTTTATGGCACGGCATGCCTGCAACACCTGGCAAGCCTGCACGGTCCCCCTCGGCGGGGGGCGCCGCCCGGGCCGGACTTCCCTATGCTCCTGCCCAAGATCATCAGCGGGACTATCCGGATGGAAGCAACCAGGCAGGAGAGAAAGGGGCCGCTGGCAGGCGTGCGCGTACTGGAAATGGCCGGCATCGGCCCCGGCCCGTTCTGCGGCATGCTGCTGGCGGATCTCGGGGCGGACGTGGTCATCGTCGACCGCCTGCAGGCAGGCGAGGATGCCATCGACCTCGGCCCGAGCGCCATTGCGCGCCGCGGCAAGCGCTCGGTGGCGGTCGACCTGAAGACCGAGGAAGGCCGCGCGACGGTGCTGCGGCTGGTCGAACAATGCGATGCGCTGATCGAGGGCATGCGCCCCGGCGTGATGGAGCGCCTCGGCCTGGGTCCCGATGCCTGCCTGCAACGCAACCCGGGCCTGGTCTACGGCCGCATGACCGGCTGGGGCCAGGACGGTCCGCTCGCGCAGGCCGCCGGCCATGACATCAACTACATCGCCCTGTCCGGCGCGCTCTGGTACGCGGGCCAGCCGGGCGAGGCGCCAATGGCCCCGCCGAGCCTGGTGGGCGACATCGGCGGGGGCGCCATGTATCTCGTCGTCGGCTTGCTGGCGGGCCTGATGCAGGTCCGCGCGGGCGGTCCCGGACAGGTGGTGGATGCCGCCATCGTGGACGGCAGCGCGCACATGATGTCGCTGCTCCTCGCGCTGCAGGCCGGCGGCCGGTTCGAACGCACGCGCGGCCGCAGCATGATCGACGGGCCGCATTGGTATAACGCGTACCGTTGCGCGGACGGCGAGTTCATCACCGTCGGCGCGCTGGAGCCCAAGTTCTACCGCGAACTGCGCGAGCGGCTCGGGCTGGCCGACGATCCGGCGTACGCCACGCAGCACGATGCCGCACAGTGGCCAGCGCTGCGCGAACGCCTGGCCGCGCTCTTCGCCACCCGCGACCGGGCCGCATGGTGCACACTGCTGGAAGGCACTGATGCCTGCTTCGCGCCCGTGCTGAGTCCGGACGAGGCAGCCAGCCATCCGCACCTGGCGGCGCGCGGCGTCTACACGCAGGCCAATGGCGTGTTGCAGCCCAGCCCGGCGCCGCGCTTCTCGGCGACGCCCGCGGCGGCGCCCGGCCTCGTGCCCGCCCGCGGCGAACACACCGCCGCCGTGCTCGCGGACTGGGCCCGCCGCGGCTGATCGCGACACGACCCACTCGACTCACTCGGCCGACAGGACCGACAGGACACACCCGGACGCGCCGCACGCCAGACGGCAGCGCCGGAGCGCAAGGAGACCGACATGAAGATGAACTTCGCCAACCTGATGGCACAGATCGCGATGCAGCATCGTGACCGGGAGGCGCTGGTCAATACCGAACGCAACCGCCGCTTCACGCTCGGCGAACTGCATCGCTTCACCAACCAGGCGGCGAACATGATCCGCGACCGGCTTCAGCTGCGCCGCGGCGACACATGGCTGTGCATCCTCGAGAACGACAGCCTCTCGCTGCTGCACGCCTGGACCGCGCTGAAGGGCGAGGCAGCGGCCTGCTGGACCAACTTCCGCGATTCCATCGACGAGCACCGCTGGCAGATCGACTTCATCCAGCCCAAGGTCGTATTTATCGAGAACAGCCTGATCGAGACGTACTACCCCATGCTGCGCGAGCGCGGCATCACGGTGGTCTGCATGGACCCGCCCGCCGAATGCCGGGAGGGCCTGCTGTGCTTCGGCGAACTGCTGGTAGGCGTGCCCGACACCAACCCTGGTGTAGAGAGCGATATCTTCCGCGACACCCTGGTCTACCGCTTCACCGGCGGCACCACCGGCAAGAGCAAGTGCGCCCAGTACACCATGGACAACTGGCTCGCCAACCGCGACTCCTTCTATGCCTCCGGCGAGACCTGGCTCGACGCCGGCACCCGCTACCTGCACATGGCGCCGATCAGCCACGGATCGGGCCTGGGCCTGCTGCCCACGATGTTCCGTGGCGGCTGCACCGTCACGCAGAATGTGCCCGACATGCGCCAGTGGTGCCGCAACGTCGAGGCGCACGGCATCACCGTGGCCATGATGGTGCCCACCCTGCTCTACCGCCTGCTCGACATGCCGGAGGCAGGCAGCCACGACCTGTCGACCCTGGCCACCTGCTTCTACGGCGCCGCGCCGATGAGCCCGAACAAGCTGCGCCAGCTCCAGCAACGCTTCGGCAATATCTTCGTGCAGGCCTATGGAGCCACCGAGTGCATGCAGCGCGTGGCCGTGCTGACCAAGGCGGATCACGCCAGCGCGTCCGACGAACGCCTCGGGTCGGCGGGCCGCGTGACGGGCCAGGCCGAAGTGGTGGTGGTGGACGAGTCGGGCAAGGAAGTGGCGCCTGGCGTCGTCGGCGAACTCTGGCTGCGCTCGCGCGCGGTGATCTCGGGCTACTACAACAACCCCGAAGGCACCGCCGCCGAGTTCGAGAACGGCTACTGGAAGTCCGGCGACCTGGGCTACGTCGACGAGGAGGGCTTCCTCTTCATCGTCGACCGCAAAAAGGACATGATCATCACCGGCGGCTTCAACGTCTATGCCATCGAGGTGGAATCCGCGCTGAGCGCGCACCCGTCAGTCGCGCTGAGCGCGGTGGTCGGCGTGCCCGACGAGCAGTGGGGCGAGATCGTCCACGCCGAGGTCGTCCTGCGCGACGGGTGCGAGGTCACGGCCGAAGCGCTGATCGAGCACGTCAAGGCGACCATCGGGCGCTTCAAGGCGCCGAAGTCGATCGTGTTCGTGACGGAAATTCCGGTCAGCGTGGTGGGGAAGGTGCAGCGGCGGCAGGTACGCGAGAAGTACTGGAAGGACCGCTCGCGCCGCGTTGCATGACGGGCACGGACCGGGCATGAGCATGCGCGGCGGCTTTATCCCCTCCCCCGCCCGCCGGAGCGGGGCACACCCGTGCGTCATACTGCGACTTCCTGCCCCTTCCTGATTCCGCTCCCGCCTTCAGCGCTTTGTCCGATACCACGCCACCCCGCAAGCGTCGTCCCCCGCTTCGATATCACCGAGGTGCAACAGGTAGTTCAGGTACGCGAGCGCCTCGCCGGTCGCCAGGCAATAGCGCGACGGGTGTGCCGGCGACATCGGCCCCGAGAACAGCACGGGCAACACATCCACCACCCGATGCGGCGCCGCGAGTGCCCCGCGCAGCTTCGCCAGCTTGCGCTGGATGCCCGCCTCCAGCACAGCCAGTCGCACGTGCAGCCCCGTGAAAGGCTCGTTGTGTGCCGGCAGCACCAGCACGCGCGCCGGCACTTCCCGGCGCAGCTTGCCCAGTGACGCGATCCATTCCGCCAGCGGGTCCGCTTCGGGCTCGGCGGGATGCACCGAAATGTTCGAGGAAATGCGTGGCAACACCTGGTCTCCGGCGATCAGTACGCCCAGGGCCTCGCAATACAAGGTGGCATGCTCGGGAGTATGTCCGGCCCCAACCACCACGCGCCATGTGTGCGGGCCGATGCGCAGCGTCTCGCCATCCCGTATGCGCCGGTAGCTGTCCGGCAGCGGATGGAAAGCCGACTGGTAGCGCCCGAGCACCGCTTCATAGCGCGCCACCGTATCGGCATCCCAGCCTGCGCGGCGGTAGAACGCCAGTCCCCCCGGCGACAACGCATCGACATCGGCACCCGCGAGCGCGAGCGCCGACAGGTATTCCAGCCGCGTCATCCACAGCCGTGCGCCGGTGCGGCGCGTGAGCCAGCCGGCCATGCCGCCATGATCGACATGCTGGTGCGTCAGCACCACCCGCCGGATCGGTCTGCCCCCGAGCGGACCTTGCAGCAGCGCCTCCCAGTCGCGCACCACGGACGGCGCATGGATGCCGGTATCGACCAGTGTCCAGCCGCCGTCATCTTCCAGCGCCCACAGGTTGATGATGCCGAACGCATCCGGCAGTGTCATGCGAATCCACAGCACGCCGGGCGCGATCTCGCGCACGGCGCCGTCGCCGGGCGGTTCGCCGCAAGGGTAGTCAAGCGTCGCGGCCGGTTGGAATTCCAGGGTATGCATTGGCGAATCCTAAAAAAAAACCGGCCCCTGTGCGGGCGCCGGTAAGAGCATTCTGCTTTCGCTTGGGTTACTGGAAAGCCGACACGCCCGTCAGCCGTCGCGAGATGAACAGCCGCTGGATCTCGGTGGTGCCGTCCGGGATCGGGATGATGATGGCCTCGCGCAGGTACTTCTCGACCATGAACTCCTTGGTGATGCCATTGCCGCCGTGCAGCTGCACCGCCTCGCGGCAGGCCTTGACCGCCGATTCCGTGGCGAATGCCTTGGCCATCGAGGCTTCCAGGTCGCAACGCACGCCGGCGTCGATCATGCCGAACACGCGCTGGCACATCAGGCGTGAGGCGTCGAGCAGCATCGCGATGTTGGCGATCTTGGCGGCCACGAGCTGGTGGGCGGCAATCTGCTTGCCGAACTGCTTGCGCTCGGTGGCGTAGGCGATCGAGTCTTCCAGCGCGGCGCGCATCAGGCCCACCGACAGCATGCCCACGTGGCCGCGCGCCATCTCGAACATCTTCATGGTGTTCTTCAGGCCTTCGCCTTCGCCGCCGAGCAGGTTGCTCGCGGGCACGCGGGTGTCGCTGAAGAACACCTGCGCGGTCGATTGCGAATTCAGCGCGATCTTCTCGATGTTGCGCGTTTCATAGCCGTGCTCCTGGCGGTCGACCAGGATGTGCGAGAGCCCCTTCTCGCCCTTGAACGTGCAGATGATGAAGTCGGAGTAGTGACCGTTGGTAATCCAGGTCTTCTCGCCGTTGATGATGAAGTGGTCGCCGTCGCGCACGCCGCGGGTCTTGAGCTCGGCCACGTTGGAGCCGACATCCGGCTCGGAGATGCCCGCGCAGCCGAACAGCTCGCCGGCCAGGATGCCCGGCAGGTAGCGGTCGCGGATTTCCGGGCTCGCCGTCAGCAATTTGCGTGCGATGCCGTTGTTGATCATCACGCAGATGCCGATGTCGCATGACACGGCCATCAGTTCCTCGAACAGCATCCCCTGCGCGGTATAGGTCCAGCCCATGCCGCCGTGCTCGACCGGCACCGTGCAGCCCGGCAGGCCGAATTTCGAGATCTGCATGAGCAGCTCACGCATTTTCTCTTTCGGGATGAAGCGGTCGCGGTACTCCTTCACCACTGGCTTGATCTCGGCGTGCAGGAACTTGCGGAAGGCCTCGACGGCCATGCGGTGGTCTTCGTTGGGCAGTTGGTATGGCATCGTGTTACCTCGTGTGTCGTCTGTTCTGGCGATGGATCAGTAGCCCTTGAACTCGGGCTTGCGCTTTTCCGCGAAGGCGCGCAGGCCTTCCTGGATGTCGTACGAGCGCTTGTGGTCGCGCAGCTCCAGCAACTCGTGACGGATGGCCTCGGCGGTGGTCTTGTCGCAGGCGTTGGCGGCGACGCGCTTCATGCGGGCCAGTACCAGAGGGCTCTTGCCCGCAAGCTTCTCGGCCAGCGCCTGGGCGCGGGCGGTCAGTTCGGCATCGGGCAGCACTTCATTGACGAGGCCATAGGTCTTCATCTCGGCGGCGCTCAGGGCGTCACCCGTGAAGAGCAGGTAGCGGGCCACGTTGTCGGGCACCTTGCGCGGCAGCAGTGCCGCGCCGCCGCCACCGGGGAACACGCCGAAGTTCGAGTGGGCGTCGCCCAGCGTCGCGCTTTCGGCAGCCAGCACGATGTCGCACGACAGCACCACTTCCATGCCACCCGCCAGCGCCATGCCGTTGACGGCCACGATCACCGGCTTGGGGAAATTGCGCAGCGTGTCGAAGAACTCGACGATCACGTCGAGCGAGTCCTTCTCGCCCGGCTGCGGCGCGGCGGCACCATTGCCCGCCTTCAGGTCCGCGCCCGCGCAGAAGGCACGGCCGGTGCCTGTCAGCACCACCACGCGCACGGCCTTGTCGTCGCGCCACGCCTTCAACGTCGCGGTCATCGACTCGACCATGTCGCGCGTCATGCTGTTCAGCTTGTCCGGCCGGTTCAGCGTCAGCCAGCCGACTACACCTTGCAGGGCTTGGGTCACACTCATCTTGTCTCTCCAGGATTGCGGACGGGCAGACGTCCGGGTTCGTTCGGTGTTGCCAATGTACGGAGCGTCCCCCGTCGCCCGCACACCCCCTCGGGGGTGGCAACGGGTCCAGGATGGGTGCGCAAACTGCTGGATGGGGCACCGTTCCGTCACCCACCGTTGCATCGAGACTGGTGTTTATGCTCTACTTGGCGCCAGGATCGGCAGGGTGTGAAAGGAGGCGGGATGCGCGTCGCGGCAGAAGTGGTGCTGAGCGCCAGCGAACGTGAGGCGTTGATGACACTGGCGGATGCGGCCGATACCAGTGCGCGTCTTGCGCAGCGCGTCCGCATCGTCCTGCTCGCCGCGCAGGGCATGCAGAACAAGGACATCGCCGACCAGCTCGGCATGGGCCGCGCGCAGGTGGCGCGCTGGCGCGAACGGTATGTGCAGTGGCGCCTGCCCGGCATCCAGAACAACCTCCCGCGCGGCGCACCGCCGCTGAAGGTGGACGTGGCGCAACTGGCCGAACTCACCGCGCGCGGCCGTCCGGATTCGCCCGAGCCGTGGAGCACGCGCACGCTGGCAGAGACGCTCGGCGTCAGCGCCGCCACCATCTCGCGCCACTGGAAGGCAATGGGCCAGGAGCCGCCCGTGCGCCATCGCGTGCGCGCGCAGGGGGCGTCCGGGCCTGCCGGCCTTCCCGATCTCTCCGGCTGCATGGTGGATATCGTTGGCCTTTATGTGCACGGCGACGAACATGCCCTGGTGCTCGCCAGCCGCACGCCGGTCAACGCGCCTGGCGTCGCCGACGGCGACGGCGACGCCAGGCGGCGCGTGGGCATGGGGGCCCTGCTCGACGCGCTCCGCCAGCTCGACGGCGGCCGCGACGCGCATCCCGCGGACACCGCAGCGCCCGCCAATGTGCGCGCCTGGCTCGCCTTCCTGCGCAAGGTGGAGCGTGCCGTGCACGGCAATGCCGCCCTTTATGTGCTCTGCGACAACGACATCAGCCAGCGGCACCCGGCCGTGCGCCGCTGGCTGGCGCGGCATCCGCGCTTCCAGGCCTGTTTTCCGGGGCCCTCCGCCTCGTGGCCACGCACGGTGCAGCGCTGCCTGCGCGCCATGGACACCAGCACGCTGCGCCATGCCATGCGCACCGTGCCGGACTTGCTGGCCTGCGTCGCGGCGTATCGTGCGAACGCCGCCGCGACCCAGCCGTTCGTCTGGCTGGTGTCCGGGGCCGATGGTGCGGCCGACGGTCCTCCCGATGGTGCTCCCGATGCCGCTGCCGTGGCTGCGCCCGACGCCGCCACCGCGATCGTGGCTCCCGAGCCGCCACCGCCCGCGGCACCCGCCAGCGACGATCTGCTCGCCGGCATCGACGCCGCCCGCCTGGCCCCGCCACGCACGAAAGACACCCTGCTGCCCCGCGACGCCCTGATGGCGCGCCTGCAGGACGCCCGCCGCCATCGCTGTGTCGTGGTGCACGGCCAGGCCGGCAGTGGCAAGACGACCGCGTTGCTGGCATGGCGCCGGCAGCTGCTGTCGATGGACTATGACGTGACGTGGCTGTCGCTCGCGGCGGACGACAACGCCCCGGCACACTTCTGCGTCAGCCTGCTGGCGAGCGTGGCCCAGGCCGATCCGGCCGCGGCGCGCGCAGTCGCGCGTCCGCCGGGCCTGCCGGGCCTGCCAGGCATAAGGCCCGGGCAGGCGGAACCCGCCGACGCAGAGATCGAGCCCTGGATCATCAGTCTCGTCCAGGCACTCGCGCGATACCCGCGCGAACTGGTACTGATCCTCGACGACCTGCACCGCGTGGGCAATCCGCGCACCTTCCGGGCAGTGCAATGGCTGATCGACTACGCACCGCCCAACGTCCATGTCGTGCTCGGGTCCCGCACCGCCCTGCCACTGTCACTGGAGCGCATCCGCGCGCGCGGGCTGCTGACCGAGGTGGGCATGCGCGACCTGCGCTTCACTGCCGACGAAACCGAGCGCTTTCTTGCCGGGCAGCTCAGCGGCATTGACGCACGCGACGCCGCCGAGATCCACCGCTTCACCGACGGCTGGGCAACGGGCCTGCAACGCGCCGTGACCGAACTGCGCAGCCGCTCCCATCCCGACAGGCATACCGCGCAAGCGCGCGTCGTCACCGCCCTGACCGGGTATTTCGAGCGCGAAGTTCTGGCGGCCCTGCCCAGCGATGACCTGGAATGGCTGACATCGACGGCGCTCTGCCAGCGGCTTTGCGGCCCGCTTTGCGCGGCGGTGCTCGGGCGCCCCGACGATGCCGCCGCGCTGTCGGCCCGTCTCGCCCGCCTCGAAACGGACCAGCTGTTCGTGACCCGCGACACCGAGTCCGGCCTCGATACCTGGTACCGGCTGCATCCGCTGCTGCGCGACGTCCTTGCCGCGCGGCTTGGCGTCATGCCGGCCAGCACCCGCCAGGCCCTGCATGCCGCGGCGGGCGCATGGTTTCGCACCCACGGCATGATCGACGAGGCGGTACACCATGCGGTGCAGGCAGGCGACGTGGACGCTGCCGCCGGCATGGTGGAAGCCTGTGCCTACGACCTGCTCGCCCGGGGCGACCTGACTCGCCTCGTCGGCCTGCTGCGGCGGCTGCCGGAGGCGGTACAGCGCGGGCGCTTCGGCCTGCTGCTGGTGTCGGCCTACTACGCGATGTACACGGCCAGGTTCAATGCCGCCCAGGAAAGCCTCGCGCGGATCGCCGCCCAGCGCAAGACGCTCGACAGCCGCCAGCGCTACGCCGAGGCGCTGATCCGTGCCGGGCTCGCGCTCCAGCAGGACGATGTCGATACGGTGCTGGCGATGGTCCCCTCACTGCGCGACGGCATTCCTGCCGAAGCCGACGACTTCAGCTGGAACTGCCGCAGCAACATCCTCGGCTGGGCCTATATCTACCAGCGCCAGTACGACCAGGCGCGCGCCGTCGTGGACGAGGCCGGCGCGCGCGGCGCAGGCACGCGCAGCCGGCTCCTGGGCGACTGCATCGCGGCCATGAGCGTCGCCCTGGAAGGCCGTCCGGACGCGGCGGAGCAAACCGTGCGCGAGATACTGGAAAGCGCCGACGCGCGCGGCGTAGATGCCACCGGCCTCTCCTGCATGACCGCCGGCCTGCTTGCCGACATCCTGTACGAGGTCAACGACACCGAGGCCGCTGTCCGGCTGCTGGAACCGCGCATGAACGTGCTGGAACGCGCCTCGCTGCCCGACACCGTGTTGCATGCCTGCCTGGTGCTCGCGCGCGCGCACTGGCTGGTGGGGCGCCGCGCGCAGGCCATGGCCTGCATCGACCGGCTGGAAGCCTACGCCGACCGCTTCGGCATGGACCGCCTGCTGGCCGAGGCCCATGCCCTGCGCCTGCGCTGCCATCACGAGCTCGGCGAGATGCAGAGTGCCAACACCGCATTGCGCCAGCTCGAGGCCATCGGCAAGCGCCACGCCGATGGGCGCACCGAAACCGCGCGTCGCGTGCTGGCAGTCGTCCGGCAGGCGCGCGACGACATGCTGCTGCCGCTGCGCGACTACACCACCTGCGCCACCCGGCTGGCGCAGGTCCTGGAAGCCGGCTCGCTCCACCCGGTACGTCAGGCCGGCCTCGAAATGCAGCTGGCCCTTGCACAACACCGCGTCGGCCGCCCGCAAGCCGCGCATTCCCATCTGACGAAGGCACTGTCGCTGGGTCACCGGTTCGGGCTGGTACGCACGCTGCTCGACGTGTCGCCAGACCTGCCGGCGCAGATCGACGCCATCCTGGACACCCGCCGCGATACGCCACGGAACCCATCCGGCAACGCGGGCACGCTCGACCCTGTTCTCGCCTTTTACGTGACGCGGCTGCGCACGGAGGCCGCAAGTACCGGCGCCGTCGCGCCCGGCCACGATGTGGCCACGGCCGGCACCGGCGCAGCCGGCCTGCTCAGCGAGCGCGAACGCGAGGTGCTGGACCTCGCCGCACAGGCCATGCCGAACAAGAAGATCGCCATGGTGCTGGGCCTCGCGCAGGAAACCGTCAAATGGCACCTGAAGAACATCTACGCCAAGCTCGGCGTGGCCGGCCGCGGGGGGGCGGCGGCGCGGCTGCGGGATCTGGTCGGGACGCCGAAGCGCGAGGGCTAGTCCAGGTGCCGGGCCACGGGCACATTGCCTTTCAGAATCACCGCTTCATCCGAAACGCATAGCTGCACTTTCTCCGGAATGACGCTCCAGCCCACCCCCATCGGGGTGTGCGGCCCTGTGTCCGCGCAGCAATGATGCGGACACAGACAGCGAATTTCGCAAGGAGAAGCTACGTGAATCAACAATGCGCAATCATCGGCGTCGGCATGACGCCGTTTGGGAAGTTCCTCGACAAGTCCGTCCGCATGATGGCCATGGATGCCGCCCAGGCTGCGCTGGCTGACGCCGGTATCCAGCCGAAGGACGTCGAGCAGGTGTATTTCTCGAATGCCGTCGCGGGCCTGGTCACCGGCCAGGAAATGGTGCGCGGCCAGGCCGCCCTGCGCTTCCTGGGCCTGCCGGGCGTGCCGGTGGTCAACGTCGAGAACGCTTGCGCCTCGGGCAGCACGGCTTTCAACCTGGCCTACAACGCGGTGCGCGCCGGCCAGGTGCAGGTGGCGCTGGTGGTAGGCGCCGAGCGCATGTCGCATGAAGACAAGCGCGTGTCGTTCGGCGCGCTGGCCAAGGCCGTGGACCTGGAGGAAGAATTGCCGAAGCACGTCGGCTCGGGCAGCGGCTCGATCTTCATGGACATCTACGCCGAGAAGACGCGCAAGTACATGGAAGCCACCGGCTGCACGCGCGAAGACCTGGCGCAGATCGTGGTCAAGAGCCGCCACGCCGCCTCGCTGAACCCGCTCGCCCAGTTCCGCACCGAAACCACGGTGGAAGACGTGCTGGCCAGCCGCGTGATCAGCGATCCGCTGACGCTCCAGATGTGCTCGTCCATTGGCGACGGCGCCGCCGCCCTGGTGCTGTGCACCGCCGACTACCTGAAGAAGCTGACGGCGAAGAAGCCGGTGTGGGTCGGCGCCTCGGCGATCGTGGCGGGCACGCCCGACCTGAGCCTGGCACCATCGCCGATCCGCGCCACCTTCAAGGCCTACGAGATGGCCGGCGTCGATCCGCGCGACATCCACGTGGCCGAAGTGCACGATGCCTCCGCCCCGTCGGAAGTCATGTACTACGAAAGCCTCGGCTTCTGCGCGGCGGGCGAAGGCGTAGGCCTGCTGCGCAGTGGCGCCACGGGCCTGAACGGCAAGATTTCCGTCAACCCGAGTGGCGGCCTGCTGAGCAAGGGCCACCCCATCGGCGCTACCGGCGTCTCGCAACTGGTGGAACTGGCCCAGCAACTGCGCGGCGAAAGCGGCCCCCGCCAGCGCCACGGCGCAAAGATAGCGCTGGCCGAGAACGGCGGCGGACAGGTGGGACTGGACGGCGCCGCGGCCGTCTCGACGATCCTGCAGGTCTGAGCGCGTTCTTCGCGAACAGCTGCAAGGCCCCCTCACTCGCAAGAGCGAGGGGTTTCTACCATATGGCGCCCCGACAGGGCCCAACTTGAGTAGAGGCGAACAGCACATGCCCCCTCCCAACCGCAAGCCACTGCACACGCGCCAGATCACCTGCACCGGCTACCTGCGCGATGACGGCCTGATCGACGTCGAAGCAGAACTGAAGGACATCTCGCCCGACGGCACCCACCTGCTGTTCAAGGAGGTACCGCCCGGCGGCGCCATCCATCACATGCACGTGTCGGCAACCATCGACATGGACCTCGTGATCCGGGACATCACCGCCCGCATGGCCGCCGGCCCGTCCGACATCTGCCCCGAGATCGAGCCCGCCTATGGCGCGCTCAAGGGCGTGGCGCTGCGCACCGGCTTCCGGCAGGCGGTCAAGGCACGCGTGGGCGGCGTGAAGGGTTGCACCCACATGACCGACCTGCTCGGCCCGATGGCGACCACCGCCGTGCAGAGCCGCTTCTCGCTCGACCGCGCCGCGCGCAACGGCCGCCTGCCCGCCGACGAAGCGGGACCGATGCCAAGGCCTGCCCTGGTCGGCACCTGCCATACGTACCGCATTGACAGCCGCGCGGTGGCCATCCTCTGGCCGCCGCATCGCCGTCTAAATAACGAGGACGCTGACGGATCCGCCGGGGCTGAAGTGTCCGGCTGACGGCTCCTGCCCTTGCCGAGCAACCCCGCGCGCATGCCCTCGACGCCATCTGCCGGCAAGCTCCACGCTCGCCCGCGCGAATCGGACGCGACCACAAGCCCCCTTCATTCCAGGCGCGCGCGAGGCTCCGCGGCATCGCCGCATCGATCCTTGAGGATCTCTATTAGCCGGCAGATGACGGGAGCCAGATAGGCTCCGCTGCGATACATGATGCCGATGCGCCGGCCAAGGTCCAGCTTGCCGGGCGCCATGTCCAGCGCTCGAAGATAATCGAGTCGAGCCAGCGTGTCCTGACTGCAGAGACTTAGCCAGCGGGATCCGTGCACGAGTTCGAGCATTGCATGGCGATTCGAATCGGTTTCCACGCGCAACCTGGGTTTAGGCAGTCCTTGCCCGAGAAAAGCGTCCTCGATCTGCTGCCGTAGCAGAACCCCCCGGGGCGGCAGTACCCACTCCTCCTGTGTAAGGTCCTCCAGACCGAGGTTGCGCTTGCTTGCCAGCGGATGACCGGCATCAGCCACAACGAACAGCCGGTCCATATACAACGGTTGCATCGTCACCTGCTCGATTTCGGCGTCCGGAATCCGCGCCACAATGAGATCGACATCGCCGCTTAAGAGCGCATCGAGCAATGCATCGCCCAGCCTCTCGCGCAAACAGAATCGGGCCGCGGGTCGCTCGCGCGCAAGCTGCTTGCAGGCACCAAAGACCAGCGAAGCCGCGACCGTTGGACTGAATCCGAAGCGCACCGTGCCGACTGCCCCCGCCCGCATCCCGGCGAGTTCCCGCAATGCGTCGTCGTACTCCAGGCGTATCTTCCGGGCCCGCGCGACCAATGCTGCGCCCGCGATGGTTAGCGCCATACCGCGGCCCGTGCGCTCAAACAACGGCATCCCAACTTCCCGTTCCAGTCTTGCCACCGCCTTGGTGACAGCCGGCTGCGTCATACCCATCTGCTCCGCCGCGCGCAAGACGCTGCCGCGTTCCGCAACGGCAAGAAGGTAATCCAGATCACGAACGTCCATGGTATGCCCCGGAGTTATACAAAATTTCCACTCTGGATATTGTTGGAATATCAGCCAGCATACAGACTGCAGCAATGGCAAACAAGGAGACATGATGAGCTTTCCTGCATTCCTGCATCGGGCGGCGAAATTCTGGGCAGATCGCCCGGCCGTGCGATGCGGCGACCGCACGCTTTCGTATCAGGACCTGAATAATCGCTCGACGCGGCTGGCCAATGGGTTGCGTGCGCTGGGCTTGAGCCGGGGCGACCGCGTGGCAATACAGGCCCGCAACTGTGTGGAATTGGTCGAAATCGAATGTGCGCTTTACAAGGCTGGTTTGGTAAAGGCTGCGATGAACGCGCGCTTCACGGCCGGCGAAGTGAGCGAACTGGTGGAAAGCTGCACACCGCGCGTACTGATCGCAGGGAGCGGCTTCACTCACTACCATGCCGGCACGCCGGGATTCGGATCCATTGAGGCTTTTGTCGCGATCGGTGGTGCGGTGCAGGGATATGCCGACTACGAAACCATGGTCGCTTCCGCTTCGACCAGGCCGCTCGACATGCGCCCGGCACCCGATGACCTTGCCGTGCTTCATTTCTCGTCGGGCTCCACTGGCAAAGTGAAGGCGGCAATGCAAAGCTATGGCAACCGGTTGGCGGCATTCCGCAAGGTCCTGCTGACCGATGGCGACGTCCGCCCTGGCGATCGCATCGCGTTGCTCGGGCCGGTCACCCACGCCTCCGGCATGCTGGTCCAGCCGAA
This sequence comes from Cupriavidus sp. NPDC089707, assembly GCF_044748965.1. Classification (NCBI taxonomy): domain Bacteria; kingdom Pseudomonadati; phylum Pseudomonadota; class Betaproteobacteria; order Burkholderiales; family Burkholderiaceae; genus Cupriavidus; species Cupriavidus sp. NPDC089707. Next base: position 147,557 of record NZ_JBIVHB010000013.1, on the reverse strand, counting down.
CCTGTTTCGTGGCGCCGAGCTCGTGCTCTTCGAGCGCTTCGATCCCGGCGAATTCCTTGACGCCGTCGGACGCTACGGCATTACCCACGCCATGATGGTGCCCGCGATGATCAATATGCTGCTCGCCGAGCCGCGCCTTGAGCGCGCGGATCTGCGGACACTGCGTGCGCTGAGCTACGGCGCGGCGCCAATGGCTCCTGCGCGCATCCGGGAGGCGTGGGAACGCATCGGGCCAGTCCTGGCACAAGGCTACGGCGCCAGCGAGTCAACCTCCGGCGTGGCGCGACTCAGCATTGCCGACCACGCCCACGCCATCGCCCAGCGCCCCGAGCGGCTGGCCTCGTGCGGGCGGCCCTTCGCCGAATCGGAGGTGCGTGTGGTCGACGATGCCGGGAACGATGTGAGTGGCGATGCCATCGGCGAAATCGTCATACGCGGCGACGATGTTTTCCAGGGCTACTGGGGCGAACCGGCGCTTACCGCCGAAGCCATCGTTGATGGCTGGTTGCGAACCGGCGACCTCGCCAGAGTGGATGACGAAGGCTACCTGTACCTCGTCGATCGCAAGAAAGACATGATCATTTCCGGTGGCTTCAACGTGTACCCGACCGAGGTGGAGGCGGCCCTTTATCGGCATCCCGACATCTTCGAGGCCTGCGTAATCGGCGTGCCTGACCCAACCTGGGGAGAAAGTGTTAAGGCGGTGGTTTCACTGAAGGAAGGTGCCGTGACGCACCAGGATGAAATCATCGCGCATTGCCGTGCCCTCATCGCTGACTACAAGACGCCGCGATCCGTGGAGTTTGTCCGCGAGTTGCCCAAGAACCCGAATGGCAAGCTCGCACGCAAGCTCGTGCGCGAGCCCTACTGGAAAGGCGTGGACCGCCGCGTGAACTAGGAGACACGAATGGACCATCTTGTGAGCCCTGAACTCGGGCGCATTCGCGAACGCATCCGCACCTTCATCCAGGATGAGCTTGTTCCGCTACAGGCATCGGCGCAGCTTGGGCCCGAGGACCCGTGGCCACGCGACGTGCTGCGCAAGGTCTGGAAGCGCTCGGCAGAGCTGGGCCTGTATGGTATCTACCTGCCGAAGGAGCATGGCGGCCAGGGGCTGACCATTGTCGACCAATGCGCCCTGAAGCTGGAGATCGCCTCCTCGGAGTGCGCGCTGGCGCCCCACGTGCTGGGCGACCTGGGCGGCCCGCCGCGCGTCGGCAACATGCTTCGTCATGCGACCCCGGAGCAAATGGAGCGGTATTTCCTCCCTGTTATCCGCGCGGACAAGGCCACCTGCTTTGCCCTGACCGAGCCGCATTCCGGCTCGGATGCCAACAGCATATCCACCACCGCTGTCGCTGACGGCGACGACTTGGTGATCAATGGCCGCAAGCACTACATCAGCGGCGCTCCCTTTGCCGACTTTGCCATCGTCATGTGCGTGACCGATCCCACCACGACGCCGGCGACAGTCACCGCCGTGCTGGTGGACCTCGATCTGCCGGGCGTAACGGTCGAGGTGGCATACGTGCCGATGTCCGGGCAGCACATTGATGCCGACATCAGTTTCGAGAACGTGCGCGTGCCGAAGTCGAATATTCTGGGCGGGCTCGGCAACGGATTCAGGCTTGGCATGAACCGTATCAACGTCAATCGGCTGTTGCATTGTCCGAGCATGCTGGGTCAGGCCAGGAAGGTTTACCAGCGCTCCCTGCAGTATGCCCAGCAGCGACACCAGTTTGGCGCACCGATCGCGCGATTTCAGGCCATCCAGCATATGCTGGCAGATATGGCTGCAGCGTTGTGGGCCTGCGAAAGCATGATCGCCAACACGGCGGTACTTGCCGATCGTGGCGCGGATATCCGCATGCAGGCCTCCGCCTGCAAGCTCTTTGTTTCCGAACGCTGCTTTGAAGTCGCGGACAAGGCAGTGCAGATACATGGCAACGTCGGCGTCACGAGGGGACATCCCGTGGAGCACGTATTTCGCAAACTGCGCATGAGCAGAATCTACACCGGGACGAGCGAGATCCAGCGCAACACCATTGCACGCGTGATCCTGGAAGCCGCCAAGACGGAAGCGTGAGTCGGCTATCAACGCCAGGCCACTCACGCACAGCACAAAGGAGACCATCAGATGAACCGAAGATCCTGGCTGCTTATGACGGCGGCCGCGATGGCACTGCCGCAGGTTCGGACAGCCTTGGCCGCAGGCTATCCCGAAAAGCCCATTCGCATGATCGTTCCCTTCCTCGCCGGAAGTTCGCCCGACCTTCTCGCCCGCATGCTCGGCAGCGAGCTGGGCAAGCGCCTGCGCCAGGCGGTGGTCATCGAGAACATACCAGGCGCTGGCGGTCTGATTGGAACGACAGCCCTGAAGCGCGCCGCCCCGGACGGCTACACGCTCGGCTTGCTCGCCAACACGCAGTTGATCAGCTCGCACATGTATGCGAAGAGGCCTTATGACCTCGGTACGGATTTCACGCCGATCACAAGCTTCAGCGGCGGCGCCTCGGTCGTGGTCGTCAAGTCATCCTCGAACATACGCACCCTGCGCGAGCTCGTGGCAGAGATCCGGCGCGCGCCGGAGAAGTACAACTATGCGTCGAGCGGAAAGGGAAGCATTGCTCATCTCGCGGCGGAGGCGCTTCTTCGTCAGCATGACGCGAAAGCCGTCCACGTCCCATACAAAGGCGGGCCGGAAATTACCAATGCCGTCTTGAATGGCCAGGTACTGTTCGGCATTCCCGTCGCCTCGATGACGGTGCCCTACCTGCGCAGCGGGCAGCTGACTCCTCTGGCGGTGACCACCGCAGCCCGATCGCCGATCCTGCCTGAGGTGCCGACGCTTGCGGAAGCATTGCCTCCGGGCTACGTGCTCGACAACTGGGGTGGCATCTTCGCGCCTGCCAAATTGCCGCCTGACCTGTTGGCGCTCCTGTTCACACATCTGCACGCCATCATCACCGACGGCTTGCTGGACACCCACGCACGCGGTATCGGAGCCGAGATCCGGCTCAGCAAGTCACCAGCCGAATTCGCCGAATTCGTTCGGGCAGAAGACCGGCAGTACGGCAAATGGATCGCCAGCATCGGAATTGCAAACGGGTCGGGAGGCTGACGAGATGACTGTTGCCGCATGGTCCTGTTTGCGGGACGCAAGAATACTGGACGTCAGCCAGCTCCTTCCAGGGCCCCACGCGGCGCTCGCTCTGAGCCAGCTAGGGGCGGACGTCATCAAGGTGGAGCAACCGAATGGCGGAGATACGGTCAGGACAATGGGACGCAATGCGTTTGCCCAACTGAACCACGGCAAGCGCTGCATTGCCCTGGACCTGAAGTCGGACGAGGGGCGAACCGCATTCCTGGCGCTCGCCCGCGAGGCGGATGCCGTGATCGAAGGGTTCCGGCCCGGTGTCATGGATCGGCTCGGCCTCGGCTATGACAAACTCAGCGCGGCGAATCCGCGCATCGTGATGTGTTCGATTTCCGGATTCGGGCAATCCGGCCCGTACTCGGCCGATCCCGGTCATGACCTGAACTACCTGGCCCTCGCCGGCTACTGGGGAGTACCGGCGCAGATGGAAGACGTGGTGGCACGGCCCCGGGTGCGCATCTCGGACTATGCCGCCGCGGCCTACGCCAGCCTGTCTCTTGCCGTGGCGATCATGAGCGCGCGGCAGAGCGGGTGCGGGCAGCATCTCGACGTGTCTATCCACGACGCCATCCTGGCCTGGACTGCCGGAGCGGCCTGGACAGCCAGGCACGCGCTCGAAGCCGGCCAGGATACGCCGGGCGTGATGCCGGACAACGATATCTTTCAAACCGCGGACGGTCGTCACATGGTCCTCGGGATCATGGAGAACAAATTCTGGCTGTCCCTGCGAGATCGACTTGGGGCCGAGTTCCCGGAACTGCTGTCGGAAGGCTACGCGTCCCGTGCACTGCGGCAGCAGCGCAAGCAGGAGGTTCATGCGTTGCTGAATCGCATTTTCGCCTCGCGCCCCCTTGCGGCATGGCGAGTTGAATTCGAGGGTACAGACGTGCCGTTCTCGCCCGTGCTGGATGCCACCGAACTCTTCAATGATCCTCACGTCCAGTCGCGGCAGGTTATACGACCGCTCGATGGCAACGCAACGATGGCAACACGGTTTCCCGTGAAGTTTTCTGCGGGGCTCCCGGATATCCCCGGCCGGGTAGCGTCAGTCGGCCAGGACAATGACGCCGTGCTCTCCGCGCAGGGCTGGCCTGGCCGCGACCGCGAACGGCAGACGGACATCCAGCGGGAACCTGCTACGTGCCGCGCAGTGCAAATCGCCCAGCCAGCCGACGCAGGCGATTCTTCAACGAAAGAGATCGCACCATGAAAACAAGGGTGTTGGTGTTGTCCGCGCTGACGTCCATGGGCGGTACGGCGCTGGCACAGTCCAGCGTGACCATGTATGGCGTATTGGATACCCCCATCGAGTATGTCAACAACGTCGCGCGAGGCGTGCCCTCGGTCGTCAATGGTCAACTCGTGCCGCAGCCGGGCGGAAAGCGCTTCTCGATGGTTACCGCCGGCCTCTCGTCTCCGCGGTGGGGGCTGCGCGGCCAGGAAACATTAGGAGGTGGCCTCTCTGCCCTCTTTGTTCTCGAAGGCGGCTTTGGCGTAGATACAGGGGTAGCGACGTCGAACCGACTGTTCGGACGCCAGGCCTATGTCGGCCTTCGAGGTCCATACGGCAGGCTGACATTCGGGCGCCAGTACACCAGCATCTTCGAGGGCTTTTCGAACTTTACGCCCACCCGCTACGCGGTACTGTACGAACCGATTGCCTGGCAACTCGGGGTGAACTATCGCAGCGACAACATGGTCAAGTACCTCGGCACTTTCGGGCGGCTGACAGCATCCGCGCATTACACGTTCGGGGCCGGCACCGGCGTCCTTGGCACCACGGCGCTCGCCAACGGCGGCGGCGGCGAGACGCCCGGCAACTTCCGCGACAACACCGGCTATGGCGCTTCCTTGACCTACACCGACGGCAAGTTCGGTGCCACAGCGGTGTACGACGAGTGGCGACCAACCATCACGACTGGACAGCCAGGAAGGGTTCGCAAATTCGGCGGTGCCCTCAGCTACGATTTCGGCGCGATCAAGGCCATGGCCGGCTACCGCTGGAACCGCTCCAGCTTTGCCAACAGCAATACATTGATTCGTGACGACTACTGGTGGGCTGGTGTCAATTACCGCGCGATGCCGGCTCTGGGACTCAGCCTCGCCTACTTCTATGCCGACATCAAGGAAGCCAGGCTCAATGCCACGGCGCCTGGAACCGAGCCCGCCAATCCCTGGCAGGTGACCTTCATTGCCGACTACGACCTCTCCAAGCGTACGGATGTATATCTGACGACTGCGTATGCGCGCAACGCCGGCCTGAACTTCGACTCGTCGCCGATCAGCTTCGCCAATGGCTACTTTCCGACCGCCGGGCAGAAGGGCATGTTTGGCGTAGCAATCGGGGTTCGCCATAGGTTCTGACTGAAACGCAGCGCTGACGAGATCCATCAGGCCGAAGTCGAGCACTTCGATGTTCGGTAGCTCCGCAGTCTGGAACACGTCGCGCAGTGCGCCGTGGGTTTCGATCAGCACGTGGACAGGCACGGACTTTTGCAGTCCGGCCATCCTGCCGGCCTCGCCCATGTACCGGATCACCTCGGCAACCTGCCCGCCGCTGGTGGCCTCGGGCCGGCGGCGGCACCGTCCGTAGAAAAATCTATGTACGAACATTTTGATGATGTTTCGCACTTGACGAGACAAATCACCGAATAGAGTGATGAAATCGACTCAAGGCAAATTTTCTGTATATCGTAGGGCTCTACACCCCCTCGAAAAATACCTTGCGATCAGTGCCGGCAATCTCGTACATTAATTTCCATATTTCGTAGTAACTAACGATATATCGGAATATCAATGCCCATCCAGATTCCCGCAGCCAGCCGCGCCATGGCCGTATTCGAGGTCTTTGCCCGCGAAAAGCGCGACCTGTCCAACTCCGAGATGGCGAAGCTGCTGGCCGTCGCCGACAGCAGCTGCTCCGACCTGCTGCATACGCTGCACTCGCTTGGCTACCTGATGCGCACCACGCGCACGCGGCGCTTCTATCCGACCGGCCGCCTGTTCGAGACCGCGCGCCAGATCGCGGAAAGCGACCCGCTGACCCGGCTGGCCCAGGAAGCGGTGCGGCGCCTGACGGATGCCACCAACGAAAGCGCCTTCTTCGGCGTGCTGGAGCCCCAGGCCGTGCGCGTCGCCGCCGTGGCCCAGAGCCGACTGCCGCTGCGCTACATCCTCGACGTCGGCGAGCGTGTTGCCCTGCATGCCTCCGCACTCGGCAAAGCCCTGCTGGGCCTGCTCCCGGAAGACGAGGCGCGCGCCAGGCTGGAGGCCATTCGCCGGCCGGCGGTCACGCGCAGCACGGTGGTGGATATCGAGCCACTGATGGCACAGATGGCGCGCGGGCGCGAGCAAGGCTGGTACGAAGCCCATGACGAAGGGACCGCCGGCGTGACGGCGCTGGCCGTCCCGGCGCGCCTGGACGAGCGCCCGGTGGCCATCTCGCTGGCGGGGCCGACCGAACGTATCGAGAAACACCGCGAATCCTATCTGGCGGCCCTGCGCGACGTGCGCGATTCCCTGCTGGCCGACCACTGACTCTGCAAAACCCGACTCTGCAACCCCGACTCTGCAACCCCCGACTCTGCAACCTATTAAGGAGGAGAAATGGACCTTGGACTGAATGGCCGCGTGGCGATCGTCACCGGCTCGGCGCGCGGCATCGGCGCGGAAACCGCCCGTATGCTGGCGAAGGAAGGCGCAGCCGTGGTGATCACGGACCTGGATCTGGACGCCGCGCGTGAAACCGCGAGCGGCATCGAGCAGGCTGGCGGCAAGGCCATTGCCGTGCAGTGCGACGTGCGCCAGGAAGACCAGGTGCGCAATATGGTCGGCGCCGGCAAGGAGGCCTTCGGCAGCATCGACGTGCTGGTCAACAACGCCGGCCTGGTCAAGGACCGCACCGTCCTCAAGATGGACGAGTCCGACTGGGACCTGGTGCTCGACGTGACGCTCAAGGGCTCGTTCCACACCTGCCGCGCGGCGCTGCCGTTCATGCACGAGAAGGGCTGGGGCCGCATCATCAACATCAGCTCGCGGGCGCTCTTCGGCAACCCCGGCCAGGCCAATTACTCGACCGCCAAGGCCGGCATCATCGGCTTCACGCGCGCGCTGTCGCTGGAGCAGGCGCGCAAGGGCGTGACGGTGAACGCGATCGCCCCGGGCTATATCGAGACCGAGTACATCAAGAGCCTGCCCAACTACGACACCATCCTGGCCAACGTCATGGCCAGGAACGCCGTGACCTTCCCGGGCCAGACCAGCGACATCGCCGGCGCCGTGGCTTTCATGGCATCGGAACATGCCCGCTACATCACCGGCACCACTCTCTTCGTGACCGGAGGCCGCTATGGTTGATCCCAACGCCGACGTCGACGGCCTCGATGCCGACCAGCGACTGCTGCGCGACAACATCCGCCGCTACCTGAAGGAAAACATCGCGCCGCGCATCGACCAGGCCGAAAAGGACAAGCGCTTCCCGCACGAGGCGCTGACCGGCCTGGCGGATTTCGGCTACTTCGGCGGCCACCTGCCCGAAGCCGATGGCGGCCTTGGCCTGGACTACCTGACCTGGGCCGTGATGATGGAGGAGGCCGGCTACTGCTGGCTATCGCTGCGCATCCTGCTCAACGGGCTGAACATCGTCTCCGGCATCATCAACGCCTACGGCAACGAAGAGCAGAAAGAGCGCTTCATGCGCCCCCTGCTGCGCAACGAGCGCAAGACCTTCGTGTCGATCTCGGAGCCGGACGTCGGCTCCAACGTGGCCGAGATCAAGACCCGCGCCGACAAGCGCGGCGACCGCTACGTGCTCAACGGCAGCAAGCTGTGGATCACCAACGGCATGTTCGCCGACTTCGGCATCGTGGTGGCGCGCACGTTCAGCGACACCTGCAATGGCGAACTGTCGCTGTTCCTGGTCGAGCGCGACGTGACGCCGTACAGCGCCACGCCGGTGGAGACCATGTTCACGCGCAGCACCGGCACCGCGGCCTTCACGTTTGAAGACGCCGATGTGCCCGCGGCCAACTTGCTGGGCAAGGAAGGCCAGGGCCTGCGCCAGATCCTGATCGGCCTGAATTTCGGCCGCCTTAACGTGGCCATGGGCGCCGTAGGCGCGGCGCAGTGCGCGCTGGACCTGTCCGCCGACTATGCGCTGCAACGCAAGCAGTTCGGCCGCCAGATCGGCTCGTTCCAGCTGATCCAGAAGCATATCGTCGACATGACCATGAAGACGCAGGCAGCGCGCTCGCTGGGCTACCGCGCCGCGCGCTCGATGCAGAACGGCACCTCGCGTACCGAATGCTCGATCGCCAAGCTGTACGCAACCGAAGCCGCATTCGAGGTCGCCAACCTCGCGCTGCAGGTGCACGGCGGCATGGGCTATGCCACGGGCTACCCGATCGAGCGCATCTTCCGCGACACGCGCGGCGGGATGATTCCGGAAGGTACGACGGAGATCCAGACACTCATCATTGGGCGCGAGATTCTGGGGATCAGTGCGCTGACGTAAGCACCGCTAAGGACCGACACCACCTGAACAAGGCTCCCCTCTCCCGCCCGCGGGAGAGGGGTCGGGGGAGAGGGCAGGCGTTGCCACGAAGTTGACGGCCTTCGCTCTTGCCAGCGCCGGTGCCCTCTCCCCCAGCCCCTCTCCCACAAGTGGGAGAGGGGAGCAAACCAGCGGCATCACAACACCGCGAACACCGCACACACCGAATACCGAGAGACACAACCCATGACCCAACCTTCCATCCTCGAACAGGTCGCGAACACCACGCTCTACTGGGAAGACCTGACGCCCGGCCTGACCTACAGCACCTCGTCGCGCACCATCACCGAAGCCGACGTGGCTGCATTTGCAGCGCTGACCGGCGACTTCAACAAGGTGCATGTCGACGCCGAATACGCCAAGGGCACCATCTTCGGCCAGCGCATCGCGCACGGCATGCTGGTGGCAGCGTTCATGGCTGGCCTGACCTCGCGCTCGATTCCGAACCAGTTCTTCGAAGGCTCGCTGTTCAGCGTGCTGGAGAACCGCCTGAAGTTCCCCAAGCCCACCTTCATCGGCGACACCATCCGCGTGGACATCGAGGTGGTCGAGCAGAAGACCACGAGCCGCCCGGACCGCGGCATCATTGCCTTCATGCGCAAGGCCGTGAACCAGCGCGGCGAAGTCGTGGCGGAAATGGCCGCTACCTGCCTGTTCAAGCGCCGCACGCCGGGAGAAGCGCAATGACCAACCAGGGCATCTGGTTCAGCGACCTGTCGCGGCTCGTCAATCCGAACTCGATCGTGCTGGTCGGCGCGTCCGAAAAGCCGGACAGCATCGGCGGCCGCACGCTGGAAAACCTGACCACGTTTTCCGAATTCAAGGGTGAACTCCACCTCGTCAACCCGGGCCGCGCAGAGATCCACGGCCGGCCGTGCGTGGCGTCGGTCAAGGACCTGAAGGAAGCGCCCGACCTCGCCATCCTGGCCGTGCGCGCCGACATGGTCATCCAGACCTTGCGCGAATGCGGCGAGTCGGGCATCAAATTCGCGATCGTGTTCACGTCGGGCTTCGGCGAGACCGGTGAAGACGGCCGCGCCGTGGAAGCCGAGATGCGCGAGATCGTCGCCAGCACCGGCATGCGCATCTACGGGCCGAACTGCCCTGGCCTGAACAATATGAACGCGCGCCTGGGGCTGACGTTCTCGCCGGCCTGGCGCATCGACCGCCGCCCCGGCCCGATCGGCGTGGCTACGCAAGGCGGCGGCCTGGGCCGCTCGTTCATCCAGGCGATGGACCGCGGCGTCGGCGTGGGCCTGTGGTGCTCGGGCGGCAATGAAGTCGACCTCGAGGTCAGCGACTACATCCACTACATGGCCGACGCGCCTGACATCGACGTGATCGTCACCACGCTCGAAGGCGTGCGCAACGGCCCGCGCTTCATGGCGGCGGCCCTGCATGCGGCCCGGTGCGGCAAGCCCATCGTCGCGATCAAGGTCGGCAAGTCGGAGTACGGCGCCAAGGCGGCGCAGTCGCACACCGCCGCCATCGCCGGCTCGGCCGAGATCAACAGCGCGATGTTCCGCCAGCTCGGCATCATCGAAGTCGACGATATCGATGAACTGATCGACGTGGCCTCGCTGCTGGCGCGACGCAAGCCTACCGGCAAGGAACAGCTTGCCGTGTACAGCTTCTCGGGCGGCACCGCCGCGCTGGCTTCCGACATGGTCGGCCTGGCCGGCCTGAAGCTGTCCGAATTCGCGTCGCACACGATCGAGGCGCTCAGGCAGGCCCTGCCCGGCTTTGCCGCGTTCACCAATCCGGTCGATGTGACGGCCGAAGTGCTGGTCAATACCGAAGTCAGCTACGCCACGCTCAAGGCCACCGCCGCCGACCCCAATACCGACCTGGTGCTGGTGCCGATCCCGGTGGAGTACGGCAAGACCACGGCCATGCTGGCCGACAGCATGGTGCGCGTGCAGCTCGAGGAAACCAATACGCCGATCGTGCCGGTCTGGATGAGCGACCGCACCGGCGAGGGCCATCGAAAGATGATCGAGGGCGGGCTGATGCCGATGCGCGCGGTGGGCAATGCCGTGCTGGCCGTCCAGCGCTTTATCGAATACGGCCGCTGGAAAGCGAAATTCGAACGCGAATGGCAGCCGTTGGCCGACGTGAACGGCGCCGAGGCCACCGCCAACTTGTCCGAGGCGAAGACCAAGGCACTGCTCGAGCAGGCCGGCATCCCGACGCCACAAGGCGTAGTGGCATGTTCGCCGGCCGAAGCCGCGCTGGCGTTCCGCAATGTCGGCAACGGCCGCGCGGTCATGAAGATCGTCAGCGCGGCCATCACGCACAAGACCGATATCGGCGGCGTGCGCCTGGGCATTGCATCCGACGGCGCGGCCATGGTCGCGTATGAGGAAATCCACGCCAACGGCACGAAAGCCTGCGACGCCGCGCAGATCGAAGGCGTGCTGGTGGAGCCGATGCTGCCCTCCCCGTTCGTCGAAGCCGTGGTGGGCATCCACCGCGATCCAGTATTCGGCCACGTCTGCACGTTCGGCCTGGGCGGCGTCAGCATCGAGCTGTTCAGGGACGTCAGCCGCCGGCTGCTGCCGCTCACGCCCGCCTCGGCGCGCGAGATGATCGCCGAAACCCGCTGCCATGAACTGCTCAAGGGCTATCGCGGACAGCCGGCCTTTGACATCGACGCGCTGGTCGACGTGCTGGTGAAGCTGTCCGGCTTTGTCGCAAAGCACGCCCACAGCATCGAGGAACTGGAAATCAACCCCCTCGCGGTTCGTCCGCAGGGCGAGGGAGTGGCCGCGCTGGACGCCGTCCTCTCCTATCAAGGCACGGAGCCTTCCACATGGTAAAGACTGAAATCGGCTACACCACCACGGACACCATCATGGTGCGTGGCCTTAACCTCGCCACCGAGATCATCGGCAAGTTCGACTTTGTCGACATGATCTTCTTCACTACGCTGTCGCGACTGCCGACGCCGCGCGAAAAGGTCATGGTCAACGCCTTGCTGGTGACCACGGCCGACCACGGCATCACGCCGAGCTCGCTGTCGGCCCGGCTGACGTACATCGGCGCGCCGGAAGCGCTGCAGGGCGCAGTGGCCACCGGCCTGCTCGGCGCGGGCAGCGTATTCCTGGGCCCGATGCAGAACGCGACCGAAATGCTCAACGAAGGCACCCGCGAGCTGAGCGAAGATGCCACCGACGAGCAGCTGCTGGAGGCCGCCCGCGCGCTGATCCGGCGCTACAAGGAGAGCCGCCAGCAGATCTACGGCGTCGGCCACCCGATTCACGTCGACGGTGACCCCCGCGTGCCGGCGCTGCGCGAGCTCTCGCGGCAGAACGGCTACTATGGCCTGCACTGGCGCCTGATGGAGGCCATCGTCGAGGTACTTGTCAAGGAGCAGAAGCGCAAGCTGCCGATGAACGTGGTCGGTGCGATCGGGGCAATCGTCGCCGCGATGGGCCTGGACCCGCTGATCGCGCGCGGCCTGGCGCTGGTGGGCCGCTCGGCAGGCCTGCTCGCCCACGTGCTGGAGGAAAAGCAGGAGCCGATGGCGCGCGAAGCCTGGCAACTCGTGCTCAAGGCCGACCCGCGCAACGTGCTGCCCTGAGCGCCCGCAGCCGGAAATCCGGAAACACGCCGCAGCGGCGCGGCGTGTGCTCCGGCAGGTGGGGAGATTCGGCGGACAGGCTTCCCGAGCCATACGAAATTTCGTATTATTCCTCCATCCACCGAATCCACATCCCCCCTTCCAAAGCATGCCCACGATGATTCCCGCCGCCGGCCGAGCCATGGCGGTATTCGAGGTCTTTGCGCGCGAAAAGCGCGAACTGTCCAATTCCGACATGGCACGCCTGCTGTCACTGCCGGAAAGCAGCACCTCCGACCTGCTGCACACCCTGCACTCGCTGGGCTACCTGATGCGCACGACCCGCTCGCGGCGCTTCTACCCCACCGGCCGCCTCTCTGAAATCGCACGGCAGATTGCCGAGAACGACCCGCTGACCACCGTGGCCCAGGAAGCCATCGAGCAGGTGAGCGCCAGGACCAACGAAAGCGTGTTCTTCGGCGTGCTCGACGGCACCGCGGTCAAGGTGGTCGCCGTGCAGGCCAGCCGGCTGCCCTTGCGATACATCATCGAGGTCGGCTATCGCGCGGCGTTGCACGCCTCCGCCCTCGGCAAGGGGTTGCTCGGCCTGCTGTCGCCCGAAGAGGCCCGTGAGACGCTGGCCAGGAGCAATCTGCGCCCTGCCACCGCGCAGACGATTCTGGACATCGACACGCTGATGGCCCAGATCGCCAAAAGCCGCAAGCGGGGATGGTACGAAGCGCACGAAGAAGGCAGCGAGGGCGTCCACGGCCTGGCGGTGGCGGGATGGCTGGGCGGCCAGCCGGCGGGCATATCGGTGGCGGGGCCCGCCGATCGCATGAAGAAGAACCACGACGCCTATCTCGCTGCACTGATCGAAGTGCGGGATGCATTGATGAGCGAGGATTGACGCGGGATGGCGCGGGATGGCGTCTGCACACGGCAAGCCTGGCGTTTCTGATGAACCGGTACCTATCCATTCTGGCTGGCCCACCGATGGCGGGGGGCGATGCCGTTGCCGCGCGGGCATAAAGTGTATGCATCAGAAGGGCCGATTTCCAGCCGGCCGTGCGACACCGGAGATCTCTCCATGACAATCCAGCCCATCCCGGCGCCCGACAACTCCCGCGAAGAAGCCCGCCAGTTCCTGGCCCACACCCTGCCGACGCTGCGCCGCTTCGATGCCCAGCTGCATGCGCTTGCCGGCAGCGCCCGCGCCGCCGGCGTGACGCTGGCCGCGCGCCATGGATTCCTGTTGCGCCTGGCGCGCTATGAAGCCGATCTGAACGCCATGACCGGGGTGGCGCGGACGCTGGCCGCGACGCAGGAGCACGACAGTCCCGCGACCAAGGCAATGGGGGCCACGCTCACGGCCCGCGGTGCCGACCTGCAACAGCAAATGGGGACGTTCCTGGCGCAGGCGCTCGGTGACTGCGGCATGGCGCAAGACCGGACCTCGCGTGCGGTGCCCGCGGGCATCGGCGCGGCACTGCTGAATCGCAACGCCGCACGTTCTGTGGCGGCAGGCGCGTAGCGCTCTCTGTATGCGTCCGGCGCACTGCGGGCGCCGGAGTCCCACTCAAATGCGCCGGCCGCCCGATCTGGAATCGGGCGGCCGGCCTGACTGATCAGTCCAGCGTCGCGCCGGCGCGTTCGATCGTGCCCTTCCACTTGGTCCGCTCGTTCTGCACGAAGGCACGGAACGCTTCCCCGCTCAGCGGCAGCGGCGCGCCCCCCATCTTCTGCATGGCTGCCACCGTGGCCGGCTCCTTGAGCATGCGGCCGACGTCGGCCTCCCACTTCGCCACGACGGCAGCAGGCGTGCGCGCCGGAAAGAACAGGCCGAGCCACGATGTGGATTCAGCGCCGGGATAGCCTGCCTCGGCAATCGTGGGCACCTGCGGCAGTGCCGGCAAACGGCTCGTGCCGGTCACGGCCAGCGCGCGCAGCTTGCCGGCCTGGATCTGCGCCAGGGTCGAGACGGGATAGTCGAACGTCAGGTCCACCTGCCCGGCCAGCAGGTCATGGATCGACGGTGCGCTGCCCTTGTAAGGCACGTGCACGAGCTTCACGCCGGCCAGCGTCTGGAACAACTCGGCGGCCAGGTGGCTGCCCGTGCCATTGCCGGCCGAAGAGACTGCCAGCTTGCCCGGGTGCCCCTTGGCGTTCGCCACCAGATCCGTCACGGACTGGTAAGGAAGCTTGCCGTTGACGACCAGCAGATTGGGGATGGAAACCAGTCCCTGCGCGGCAACGAAATCCTTCGCAGGGTCAAAACGCAGCGATTTGTACAGGAACTGGTTGCTCGCCATCGTGCCTTGCGTGCCGAGCAGCACCGTATAGCCGTCAGGCTCCGCGCGCGCCGCGATTTCCGTGGCCAGGTTGCCGCCCGCACCGGGTCGGTTGTCGACGATTACCCGCACGCCGTAGTCGCTCGTCATTCTGGCCGCGACAAGGCGCCCGATCTGGTCGGTAATCCCGCCAGGCGGCCCCGGCACGACCAGCGTGACAGGTTTGGCCGGATAGGCGGGTACGGCGAGCGCAGCGGGTGCCAGCGCGGCCAGCGTGCCGCAAGCCAGCAGCAGGCCGCTGCCGGCCGCGGCCGTCCGGGCGAGAAAGGTTCGAAACTGGGTGATCAGCGTGGTCATGGAATGCGTCTCCTGTAGGCCGGGATGCCGGCGATGCCTCTTTCGAAGCCATCTGTGCTTCTGGTTCACCGCACAACTTCGACGGTCGCGGCGGCTCCAATTAATTCTACGCTATTTCGTACATATCTACCGTAGGTCGTAGACAAGAACATCGCCTCAGTTGGCCGCAACAGGGCCGGCTGTTTCACGAAAAACGGCCCGAATAGCCAACGGGGTGGGCCAGACGGCTGCATGCCCCCCTTGGTCGAGTGGGGTAATTCCGGCGCTGCCGCGTGACACTGGTTTCCGCTACGGCGCAGGCAGTCCTTGCCAAATGCGCAGTCATTTCCGGGACGCAACACGATGCAGGCTCAACAGACTCAACAGACAACGCTCCACACCTATACCGCCAGCCAGCAAGGGCCCAATACAAGCAGCGACACCGCGCTCGCCATCGCACCGATGGAACGGCTCATGGATCTGCTTCAGGAGGTGCGCCAGTTCAGCCGCCAGTTGCAGCGCTGTGCACGCGAATCCGCGCGCACGACAAATCCGCCTCCTTCCTATATGGATACGCTGCACGCACTGCTGGACAACCGCATGCAATGCGGCGATGCACGCACGCGCATCGTCTGCTATGCGTGCGCGGCCGAGCTCGGGATAGCGATGGAACTGGAAGCCGAGCACTGCCGGCAGGCCATGAGCGGCATTTTTGGTTTTCCGCTGCGCGTCCTGTTCTGGGCCGCGCACCGCCGCATGCAATCCGCTCGACGCGGCCATGGCAGCGCCTGGTCGTTGCCGCGGAACTGATCGAGCTTGTGGCGTCCGGGCCACGGCGTTGCGCTCCGGCGCCATGTCGCCCCATCTCCTGCGAGCCTGCCTCGATCGTCGCGGGCGTGTTGCGCATGAAACGGAATAGCACCTTTGTCGATGGGGGGCAGCCGTGCCACCCCGCCCCGGCGCTGTGTACGCCGGAAAGTCCGATGCAACGGGTGGCTACCGCGCGCCGCGCAGATGTCCCGTTCCACATGTTTCAGTCCTGTCGGGGCAAATAACCAACCCGAGACGGGTAGCGGAGTGCAAGGGTAACCATGCTTTCCTTACCAATCCGCACACCCCGTGCGTGAAGCACGCCCCCACTCGGCCCACCGATTCTGCGCATCTGAAGGACAGACGACGGCAGTAACTTACGCCGTCCCGCAAAGCCACGAAATCCCGCACCAAGGCGCGGGATTTTGCCAAGTGGCGCGAGACGCCGATACGGCCGGACCGCCCGGTCCGGTCATTCAAGACGACAAAAGGAGACTGATGATGCCGATGTTCAAACGCCGCGCGCTGCGGCTGCTGTGCCCTATCCTCGCCACGCTTGCCATCGCCGCACCCGTCCGGGCCGCCGATTATCCTGAGCGCCCCGTGAAGATCGTCTCCGTCACCAGCGCCGGGACCGGCATCGACGACTACACGCGCCTGCTGGCCAAGTACCTGTCTGACAAGCTCGGCCAGAGCTTCGTCGTCGAAAACCGACCCGGCGGCAACATGGTGGTGGCGACCGACTATGTGTCCAAGGCCGCGCCGGACGGCTACACGCTGCTGCTGTCCGGCTCCGGCGCCATGGCTGCCAACCCCTTCATGTTCCGAAAGCTGCCATATGACCCATTGAAGGACTTCGCGCCGGTGGCTCGCCTGTCGGTCCTGCCAATAGCCGTGATCGTGCCCGGCAACTCGCCCTACCGCTCCACCGCCGACCTGGTCGCGGCCGCGCGCGCGAAACCGGGCAAGCTGAACTTTGCCACCTCCAGCACCGGGTACCGCGTCATCGCCACCGCCTTCAACGAGGCAGCGAAGATCGACGCCGTCAGCGTGCCCTACAAGGCCGCCAACGCGATGATGACCGATGTCATGGGCGGCGTGGTCGACTACGCCTGCGTCGAAGTGTCGGCCGCCATCCCTCATGTGCAGAGCGGCAAGCTGCGCGCGCTGGCCATTACCGGCCCGACTCGCCTGCCGCAGCTCAAGGACGTGCCGACGACCAGCGAACTCGGCCTTGAGCGCCACTCGCTCAACACCTGGGTCGGACTGTTCGCACCGGCCGGCACGCCGCAGCCGATCGTCGACAAGCTGACACGGCTCGCCATGCAGTTCACGACCACACCCGAGGCCATGGCGCACTACCAGGCACGCGGCAGCGCGGCCTATCCCGCCGATGGCGCGGCGCTGCGCAAGAACATCGTGGCCGACCAGCAGGGCTGGAAGGCGATGATCACGCTTGCGGGCCTCCAGCCCGAATGAGCCGCCATGCCCACCAAATGGGCCCGACAGGGCAATAGTGAATCGCCGGGGAGCCGATATATGAAGATGCTGGACCGCTTCTACATCCATGGAGAATGGGTCACGCCTGCTGCCGGCAGCACGCTGACCGATGTGATCAACCCAGCCACCGAAGCGCCGGTCGCCCAGCTTGCGATGGGCACCGTGGCAGACGCCGACCGCGCCGTCGCGGCCGCACGCGATGCCTTTGCCACGTGGTCGCAGAGCACGCGCGAGGAACGCATCGCGCTGCTCGAACGCATCGCCGAGCAATACCGCGCACGCGTGCCAGAACTTGCCGAGGCCGTGCGGCTTGAAATGGGCGCCCCGGTCGCGCTGTGCAACGCCATGCAGGCGCCCATCGGGCTCGTGCATATCCAGAACACGCTCGAGGTCCTGCGCGGCTTTGCGTTCGAAACCACGCACGGCAAAACGTGGCTGCGCCGCGAGCCGGTCGGCGTAGCGGCGTTGATCACGCCGTGGAACGTACCGCTCAACCAGATCGCGGCCAAGGTCGCGCCCGCGCTGGCAGCCGGCTGCACGGTGGTGCTAAAGCCTTCGGAAATCGCGCCGCTCGACGCGGTCATCTTCGTCGAGATCATGCACGCGGCCGGCACGCCGCCGGGCGTGTTCAACATGATCTTCGGCGATGGGCCCTCGGTCGGCGCCGCGCTGTCGTCGCATCCCGATGTCGACATGGTTTCGATCACCGGCTCCACGCGCGCCGGCGTGGAAGTGGCGAAGAACGCCGCGTCCACGGTCAAGCGCGTCGCGCAGGAACTCGGCGGCAAGTCTCCGCTGGTGGTGCTCGACGATGCCGACCTGAAGACCGCCGTCGGCACGGCCGTGGCCCAGTGCATGGTCAATACGGGCCAGGTCTGCGTGGCGCCGACGCGTCTGCTCATACCGCGCACCCGCTACGACGAGGCCCTCGCTATCGCCGCGGCCACCGCGGACGCGCTCCAGGTCGGCGACCCGGCTGATCCGGCGACCCGAATCGGACCACTGTCGAACCGCGCACAGTTCGACAAGGTGCAGCAGATGATCGGCCTCGGCATCGAAGAAGGCGCGCGCGTCGTCGCCGGCGGCCCTGGTCGCCCGGACGGTCTTGAGCGCGGCTTCTATGTCAGGCCGACCGTGTTCGCCGACGTCCACAACGGCATGACCGTGGCCCGGGAGGAAATCTTCGGCCCCGTGCTCTGCATGATCCCTTACGACAGCGACGAAGAAGCGATAGCCATCGCCAACGACACCGTGTATGGCCTCTCGGCCTACGTCGCGTCGGGCGATGCGGAGCGTGCGCGCCGCGTGGCGGCCCGGCTGCGTGCGGGGACCGTGCGTATCAACTTTGCGCCGGCGGACCTGAGTGCGCCGTTCGGTGGAGTCAAGCGTTCGGGCAACGGGCGCGAGTTCGGGGCGGAGGGGCTGGCCGAGTTCCTGGAGTGGAAGGCGGTCAGCCTGTAAGGCTCAGTCAAGAGCCGGCGCGCCGCCGCCATGCAAGGAGGCGGCGCGCCTCGCCGGATATCGATCAGAACTGGAACTTCGTCTTGGCAATGATGCCGCGCTGGATTTCGCTGGTGCCGCCGTAGATCGTGGTGGCGCGGCGGAAGAATGCTTCCATGGCGATGTCCTGCATGACGTCCTGCATCGGCAGCGGCTCACCTGCGTGGCCGTCGTGGCTGGTCGGATACGACACCGGGCCATAGTCGCCCATGCTTTCGATCGCGAACTGCCCCATTTGCTGCTGCAGCTCGGTGCCGCGGATCTTCAGCATGGATCCCAGCGCGTGCGCGGCGGGGCTGTGGTCACCGGCCTGCTCCATCGCCGCGACACGCTGGACCATCACCGTCATGGCCTCCAGTTCGGCCTCGTAGCGCGCCAGGCGCAGCGCAAACTGGGGCTGTTCGCCGAGCGTGGCGTCTCGAGCCGGTGCCGCCGCGAACGCGCGGAGCTGCCGCTGCAGGCGCCGCAGGGTCGGCAGGTCCGCAGTCGTGGCGTGCTCATTGTTCAGCAGGAACTTGGTCACCTTCCAGCCGCCGCCTTCCTCGCCGATCAGGTTGCCGACCGGCACGCGCACATTGTCGAAGAACGTCTCGTTGAGGTGGTGGCAGCCGTCGATGCTGATGATGGGACGCACGGTGATGCCGGGCGTCTTCATGTCCACCAGGATGAAGGTGATGCCAGCCTGCTTCTTCTCGCTGTTGCCGGTGCGCACCAGCAGGAAAATCCAGTCGGCGTGGTGAGCGTAGCTGGTCCAGATCTTCTGGCCGTTGATGACGTAATGGTCGCCATCGCGCACAGCCTGCGTGCGCAACGACGCGAGGTCCGAACCCGAGCCTGGCTCGGAGAAGCCCTGGCACCACAGGCGCTCGCCGCGAAGAATCGCGCCGATGTGCTCTTCCTTCTGCCCCGGCGTGCCGAAATGGTTCAGCACCGGCCCGACGAGCTTCTGTGCGAAAGCATCCTGCGATGGCGTACCGGCCAGCGCGCACTCCTCGTCAAATGCGAGCCGCTGCGCCACCGTCCAGCCCGTGCCGCCGTGTTCGGCGGCCCAGTACGGTGCGCCCCAGCCATGCGCATTGAGCACGCGTTGCCACTGCATCAGCGTATCGCGCGGCGAACGCATGCCATGCGCGCGGCGCGGCATGTCGGCCGGCATATGCTCGCGCAGGAAAACACGCACCTGCTGGCGGAATTCGGCGAGGTTGGGGTCGGGTCGGAAGTCCATCTGATTCTCTCTCCATCTGGCATGGTGGCGGCACCGCGGGCGCGGCTTGCCGGATGGTGACACCTTAAGGCTGGGGATGGCTGCCGGCGCCCCCCACCACTGGTGGCGATAGGTGCCGTCAGGTGTGAAGCAATTCATTGATCGCAAGCCGACGGGCGAGCCCATATGGTCTGGCGAGATGAAATTCCCCCCACTTCGAGTGGTCCGTTTATGGGCCGGCGCGACGACCCTATAAGGGATGGCGAAATCGCTTCCGCCGTTGTGACGTGTGACATGACTGCAATCCGCAGCATGGCACTGCATCACGGTCTCCACCCCGCCGGTCTGCTCGACTTGTGGGTCTTGGCGCCCCGGAATGGGTTCCGGGGCGCATTTTTCTTTTTCTGCGTCAGTTCGCGGACAGCTCCCTGCCAAGTTCGTCTGCAGCGGCACTCAGCCCATTCAGAATTCGTTCGGGCACCCTGGTAGGAAAGCCGGGCGGAATATTGTTCCTGACTGTTTCGATGACCTGCGGCGTCAGCGCTACGACTTCCTCGATGAGCTTCGCAGCCGGCCGGCCGTCTTCGGTCGTGATGCCGTACTTTGCCGCGAGTTCTACCCAGTGCCGCAGATGGATATCCACCATTTTCCAATGCGCGTTCCTGGACCGAACGGCCATCGCCATCGATACCTTGTATGGCGACATCTGCGATGGGCCATCGCCAAGGTTCGGATATGCCGACAGAATGTCGTAGAACGGCGTCAGCTCGACTTTGCCGCCAGGGCGGATAAATACGCTGAAGTTCTTGGCGTGGCCATCCGGAGCCCGAAGCATCCAGAAGAGGAGCTGAGCGAGAAAGACTAACCTGCGGTCTCGTGCGGGCTGCAGCGAACTGCCGAGCACTTCCATGATGGCGTGGATGCCTGGACCGTGTTCATTTTCGTACTTCAGGTGCGGCGGCGTACCCGTGGCTTGGCACATGTCTTCCTGCGGCAGGCGCAGTAGCCACGGGTTGTCGTCTTGCGCATGACGACCCACCCAACGGCGGTCAAAGCGTTCCACGGACAGCACCTGCATGTCTTCGAACATCAACGGCTCGCAGGCCGCGATCGGGAGCCCGTAAGCGCCGAAGATTTGCGCACAGAGCCATTCATTCTCTATGGAGTCACGCCAGTCCATCTTCATGTGGCCGATGATGCCAATCGGCAACTTGAGGATGTGCGTGGTGGGCGTAGCCATGTGAGGCATGCACCACTGGTCGGTGGCGACATGTCGCAACAGGGCAGTCTTCTCCTGTGCGCCTGCGATGGAGATGCGGAAATCGTCCGGCACCTGGTCCTGGGGGGCGCCGCCAATTTTCGGAGGCGCCACGGTTCCCCTCAAGATGTCGGCAATCTCTGCCTCAGCAAGAGGTGTCGCGTGGATGGTCTCGATATCATCCGGCGCCATGCCGTCCGGGAGGATCTGGAGAGCGCCGACGCAATCTCTGCCGACTTCGGCGAGCATTGTGAAGGCGTCGGTCGTGGCAAGCTTGTACCGGCGGGCAACCCGCTCGCGAATATCCTTGCTATCGGGAAGCAGGTTTTCGAAGTAGGCTTGCACTGCTCCGCCGCGGTGGGGCGCGTTGCCTGGCAGAAATCCGAGAGACCTTGAAATAGGCCGCCCTTCATCCGAACTTACCCACTCATCGGCATAGTGCAACTGGTCGCCGCCATGGGGACTGACGCTCCAGGTTCCGATGAATGTTCCGTTCATCCATAGCCCGAGTCTTTGATGGCGAGGGCGCCCGTGTCCTTCCTTTGCCATCACCAGTTCTTATCGGTCGAAATCTTGCCCTTTGGCGGGGAAAGGGCTCTGCGCGGCGCATAGGGCTCTGTCTTTTTGCGACCATCTTCCTTGTGGAGGACCATGTCAACGCCAAGAACGCTCAGCAGTTGCAGGAGCCGGTCGGCGCTGACCTTGTCAGCGTTGCGCTCCAGGGCGGAGATGGTTTGCTGGGTGACGCCCAGCCGCACGGCGACTTCCGATTGCTTCAGGCCCGCCTCTTTGCGGAACGCCTGCAGCAGATCGGTAAGGTCTGCAGGTGACCGGACGGTGAAGTCGCTCATACAAAGCATAGTTTGTTTTATCGATGAACAAATCGTAGTTTGTTTTCTCGACAAACACAAGATAGTTTGTATTCCGTACAGCCCATAGTTTGTTTTTTCGAAAAACAAACCTGCATTTGTATCGGCGAAACAGCGGCCAGGTGATGTCTCCGGCTGTCACGCCAGCGCCCCCTTACGTCAATCCCGCGCGGCCGGTCTCAGCAAGTATCCGAGGGTTGGCCGGGAAAGCAAAACAATCCGCCACATCTCTGCTAAGCCGCTGATTTGAATGGGAAATCGATCGTTGGGTCGAGCGCGACATCCCATTGAACGTTGTAGAGGATGACCATGTTGGGGACCAACTGGTTGTACTTGATCACCTTGCGCTGCTCGTGGCACAGGTTCTCGGCGATGGTCCCGTCCCTGCCGAACATCAGCCATTGCGCGAAGTCGTTGAACTGCTCGCTTTTGTTCGTCGCGGCATGAATCGTGCGGCGTGACTCCGGGTCATTCAGGTACTTCAGCAAGAACAGCGTGCGGACGAGTACGATGACCAGACCGCTTCGACCTAGCTGGTCCGCTCGGACAAGCATTGCGACGGTTCGCTCACGGGTCGATTTTCGACGTTGTCAATGACGTCCACCTGCCGTTTCTCAATGAATGCGTCGACTGCGTCTACGTTGTCAGTCAAGTTGGCATTGAAGCCAATGACGAGGTCGGCAGCCTCACTTGCCCGAGTTGAGTCCGACGGGAATCCATTGAAGGTCTTTCCCAACAATAACTGTCCCGCCGAAGCCTTCCTTTGCCCTTGCCCAGCGCCGCTCCGAACTATCGGCCGGCGCCAGGTGCGACAGGACCAGTACCTTCACCTTGGCAGCCTGCGCGACTGCGCCAACGTCTTCCACTGCGGTATGGGAATGCACCAGATGGTGCGCCTTGGCCTCCTGCGCCGCATTGCGCGGCTTCGGGTACAAGGCGTCGACCCACGCGGTGTCGATTACCTCGTGCACCAGCACGTCCGCACCCTGGGCCAGCCGGATCAGGTTGCGGCTGGGACTGGTGTCGCCGGAGAAGACGACCGACCCGTCCGCGGTATCAAAGCGGAAGGCAAATGACGGGTACACCGGCGGATGACTGACCAGTGTCGCGGTGACCTTGACGTTCTCGTCCTGGTAGACCGGGAACGGTGCCATCTCCGGTGCCGGGTCCGCGTTGGGGTCGATGCCGGCCTGCGCCGGAATGGCGATGTCCTGCACCTCGACCCGCGTATGCGGGTTGGGCTTGCGGCTATCGAGAATGTTGTCGTTGATGTCGGTGGCAAACGCCCGGTACATCGCCTCGGTCATGGCGACGGTGCCGGGGGTCGGGCTTTCCGGTGAGACGATCGCCGAGACACCGGACGTGCTGCCGCTGACAGGCGGAAGCTTGCCGCGAGCGCCAGGCCCGAACACACGCACGGGCATCTTGCGCTCACTCAGCCCATCCGATGCGCCGAACAACACCAGCGACGGATAGTCCACCACGTGGTCCGCGTGCAGATGCGTGATGAAGGCTGCCCGCAGCGACTCCAGGCCACGCGCGGGCGGTGGCGCGCCCAGCCCTGCCTGGAAGTAGCGCCGGAGCCAGCCCGCGCCGAAGTCCACCAGGTAAACCTGGCCATTCACCACCACGGCCGACGAGATGCCCGCAGCCTGCACGCCGCGCCAGGAAGTCCTGCCGCCAGAGGTACCCAGCAGGACAAGGTGGGCGCCCGCTTTGGCGCCGGCCGGTGCGATGGCTTGCTGCGCGATTGCGGCAGGTGAAAAGACGCCGATCGCTGCACACGCAGCGAGCAGCGCCGCAGATGACGCCTGGCGCCAGGAGACACGCATTCCGTTTCGGTTCATTGTCAGCACGTCCTTGTTGGTCAGTTACTCGGGCTTGACGCCCGCCTCTTGGATCACCCGCTCCCATCGCACCTTCTCAGCTTGGACAAACCGTGCGCTCGGCTCGCGGCCTTGCGCCATCGGGTAGGTGCCAAGGTCCTTCAGCCGTTCAATGAAGGCGGGCTGCGCCAGGCTGCGGCTGACCGCAGCGTTGACCTCGTCGAGCACCGCGGCGGGCGTGCCTTTGGGCGCAAACAGCGCGAACCAGCCCTTGACGACCAGGCCGGGCGCCACATCCTTGGCCAGCGGGATGCCGTCCAGTCCGGGCAGCGCGGTGTCCGAGGTCACCGCCAGCGCCTTGAGCCGGCCGCTGCGCACCAGGGGCACCAGCGGTGCGATGCCGTCCACATAGACCGGCACATCACCCTTCACTACAGACTGAATCGCCTGCGTGGTGCCGCTGAAGCTGATCTGGCGGAACTTTGTCTTCTGCAACTGGCCCATCATCTCGGCGGTCAGGTGCGGCACCGAGCCGCGGGTCGGGCTGCCGATGGCGATGCCGTCGGGACTTGCCTTGCCGGCCTTGAGGACATCAGCAAGGCTCTGGTAGCCGGCCTTGGGATCGGCGACGAACATCATGGGCGTGTAGGCCAGCGTGGCGGCAACTTCCGTGTCGCGCTGGATATCGAACTTCGCCTCCTTGTACATCATCGGCGTGATGACGGCGGCGGCGGCATGGAACAGGCCCAGCGTATAGCCATCGGGCGCCGATTGCCGCAGCGCGCCCATGGCGACAATGCCGTTGCCGCCGGGCTTGTTCTCGACGATGACTTGCTGCTTCCAGGCTGCGGTCAGGCGCTCGGCCACCTGCCGCGCAATGATGTCGGGCGCGCTGCCCGCGATCGATGGCACCACGATGCGCACCATCTTGTCCGGATACGCAGCAGCGTTGGCGCAAGCCGCGGCAGTCAGCCCGGCCAGAAGAAGTAGCCCGAGGCAGGCGCGACGTTTCATGTTGTCTCCCGTACGTAGTGCATGGCCTGCCGGGGGGCGGCGTGACGATGCATATTTGATATAGAACCAATTAATTGTAAATTAATTGCCTTGGTATCAAATAAGGGCTTACCACTACGGGATAATGCCGGACACCGGGCGGGTCACGCGCGCGTCATGCGCGCACCGCGGGACCCGTCGGAACGATATGGAGAGTGTCCTCAGGCGGCCTCGCTGCGCGGCTTGCGCGCGGGCTGGCGCTTGTCCTGCTTCCACGCCGCGATGCCATCCAGCGTGATGCGCAGACCCTCTTCAAAAGCGGTATCGGAAGACAGTCTGGAAAAGGCCTTGCTGACAAAGCGCGCGCCGGGATACTGGAGCTCAGATGCGGAATCCAGTTTCTTTTCGATAAAGCTCTGGTGATAGGCCGGAAGCTGGCGCGACGCTTCCGCCATGCTAGCGGACACGAGATACTGCGCAATCAAGTGGTAGCCCAGCGCCACTTGCCCTGCGGTGAAGCCGCCCTGCATGATCGCGGACGTCATGCGATTGAAGAACTCCATGCCGTAGTCGGTCTCGCCCGGCTCCACGTCCTGGAACAGGCGGAACCGATTATGTGACGCGACATAGATGCTGACGCCGGGGTTCTCCACCGCCACTTCGAAGCTCAGCCGGGCGATGCCTTCCACATCCGCACGCCAGTCGCCGGTCAGCGACGGCAGGCGCCCGACGCGCTGGCGGTAGTAGTCGTTGAGCACGCCGGAGACGAGCTGGTCGCGGCCGCCCAGGTAATAGTGGATCAACCCGGGCGCGACGCCGAAATCCTTGGCCAGCTGCACCATGGAGATCTGGTCCAGCGGCACGCTCTTGGTCAGCCTGATCGCGTGCTGGAGGATGGCCACGCGGCTGAGCATGGGCTCGGCACCGATCGGCGAATCGGTCTTGGGCGGCCGGCCACGGCGTCGTGGCGCACTCGGCGCAGTGGGCGACGCGGGCGTCTTGCTGGCGGCGGCTGGGGATTTGCGGGCGGCAGGCATCTTGGGTTGAGCGTTCGAAGGCATGGCCGCAAGGAAATTGCGGCCATGGGAATTCTACTCCGCCGCGCCCGCGTTCGGAAAATCAGGCCCCGGCCGGCTCTGGCAGGCTGGCGGCGCTGGCGCCATGGCGCCGGTAGCGGCCCAGCGACAACGTCAGTGCGCCGGCCAGCAACAACATGCACGGCAACACCAGCAGCGGCACCCAATAGCTCCCGTAGCGGTCGAACCACACGCCCAGCCCCACCGGCCCGATTACCGCGCCAAAGCCGTAGCCCGAGAACGCAATGCCGAACAGCGTTCCGAACGAGCGCAACCCGAAGTACGACCGGACCAGGAAGGAAATCAGGTCGCCTTCCGCGCCGATGGTCAGGCCGATCAGCATGGTGGCCACCAGCAGCACCTGGTAGTCGTTGGTCACGCCAAGCAAATAGATCCCCACCGCGCCGCCAACGAAGAACACGCAGGCGACGAACGGCGCATGGATGCGGTCGATCAGCACGCCAGTCAAGATCCGGCCGATCAATAGGCCGATACCAACCATCGAGGCACTGCGCGCAGCGTCGGCGGGGCTGAATCCCTTGTCCGCGAACATCGCCGGCAGGTGCGGACCGAGCGAGAGCGTGGCCGACGACCCCAGCACGAACACGGCCCAGATCGCCCACAGGCGGTAGCTGCGCACGGCCTGCCTGAGCGGAATACCGTCCGTAGCGAGCGCCTGCGTCCTGGTCCGGGCCGCACCGGTCCTGCCTCGCTCGCGTAGCAGCGCACAGGCCAGCAGCGACAGCACGATCGATCCGATACCCAGCGCCACATAAGCAGTGCGCCAGCCGTAGCCAGTCACCAGATATTGCGCGGTGGCCGGCATCAGCACCGTGCCCGCACCCAGACCGCACATGGCGATGCCAAGCGCCAGCCCCAGGCGGCGGTCGAACCATTGCGGCAGCACGGCGAGATAGCCAAGCACGGAGGTCGCCGCGCCAAACACGCCGACCACCACCGACAGGCTGACCCACAGCGCCTTGCTGCCGTTCTGCAGCGCCATGCACGCTGTGGCCAGCCCGAACACTAGCGCCGAGACGGCAATTACCCGGCGGATGCCGAAGCGGTCCATCATGGTCCCGACCAGCGGGCTGACGATCGCCAGCCCGAACATCGAGGCGGCATAGGACAGCGATGCCTCCGAGCGCCCCCAGCCGAACTCCGAGGCCAGCGGCTGCACGAACACGCCCGCGGTGGCATTGAACAGCGGGGCATAGCCCGCCAGCATGCCCAGCGCCGCGCCAAAAATGACGGCGGCATAGGTCCATCTGCCGGTGGGCGGCACCGGTTGCAGGGCTTGTTGCATAAGTTGTCTCCGTTCCAGGATACAAGCCGCCTCTGCGGGCGGCGGTCATGTCGCCAGCGTTGCGCTCAGGCCAGTCCGGCCTGGCTGCCGAGCAGCGCGCCGGCATTGGGCGCCTCGGCGCGGATGCCGAGGCGGCGCATCATCTGGCGCGCGGTGCAGACCGCGGTCGAGGTCACGGGGATGCCCAGGGCCAGCTGCGCAGGCTCGATCGCCGGCAGCGACGGCATCTGCACGCAGGCCGACAGCACCACCACGTCCACGCCGGCGGTATCCAGCCGCTTGATGTCTTCCAGCAACTGCATCGGGTCGCGTGCGCCGACGTCGAGGTTGTCGAGGATCGAGAAGTTGATGGCGTCCTTGACCGCAATGCCTTCGCTTTCGATGTACTCGATCACGGTCTGCGTCAGCGCGTCGCTGTACGGCGCAAGCAGCGCGATGCGCTTTGCGCCGAAGTCCTTTAGCTCCTCCACCAGTGCGCCGGCCGAGGTCATGATCGCCGGCTGGTAAGGCACCCCCTCGATGGCCGCGTTCAAGTCTTCGATCACCTGGCGGTGGTAGCCCTTGCCCATGCACATGGTGGCCACCAGGCACGCCGTGCTCATGAGGTCGACACGCGCATCGGCCAGTTCCTGTGCGCAGCGGCCCATGTCGCGGTTCATTTTTTCCAGCTCCTCCGCCACCACCCGGTGCATGCGCACGCGGCTGGAGTGGAAGGAAAAGCGTTCAGGCAGCACCTGCATGCGGCCGGCGAAGATGGCCGGCACCTCGCGCTCCATGGTGATGTTGGAGCTGGGAACGATCTGTCCAATTCTGTATGGCATGATGATTTGCGGGATAAGCCGCGCTACGCGGCGGGTCGCAGGAAGGCCGACAGCGCCGTGCGCAGCGACTCCGGGATGGGGGTGCCAACGCGCTCGCCCAGCCGCACGCAGATAGGAGAAAACTTGGCGTCGAACACCGCCGAGCCGTCCTGGCGCCGGGCCATGCAGCGGATGTCGTAGGAGCGCGTGCGGATGGCCTCCACCCAGCACTCGATGTCGATCACGTCATCCGGCCATAGTGTGCCGATGAACTCGAAGCGCATGGCCTTGCATGGCGTGCCCACGCCGTGCAAGGCGCCAAGACGGCCGGCGCCGCCCGCAATATGATCCGAGAACAGGCCGACCGCGCCGAGCAGGTAGTCGGTGAAACGGCCCGTGTAGACCACGCCGGCCGGGTCGCAGTCGCCCCAGCGCACCGTGCGCCGCACCACGAAGGGTTCGTCGCTCAGCACATACTCGGTCGCGCGGATCATGGCTGCTGCCCCGCCGGCAGCGGCACGCCCGCGGCCGTCAGCTCGGCCAGCAGGTTCGGATACTGCTCCTTGAGCCGGTTCAGGTCGACGCGGCCGGTGCGGGTCATGAAGCGGAACACGAACTCATGCGGCGTGGGCAGCTCCATCCATTCGCGGATGCGCTCGTACCAGTGGTAAGACGCCTCCGAGGCGCGGATCAGCTTTGCCTTCTCGGGGCGGCGCACGGCGTCGTAGCGGCGCAGCGCTGCCTGCACATCGTCCGGGAAGGTAACGATGGCGTCCGCCAACGCAATCGCATCCTCCATGGCGATGCGCGTGCCGGAGCCGATCGAGAAGTGCGCGCTGGTCAGCGCATCGCCGATCAGCACCTGGTTGCCGACATGCCATGTGTCATTGACGATCACCGGGAACTGGCGCCACACCGAGTTGTTGGACACCAGCCGGTAGCCGCCCAGCTCGGCGGCGAAGACCTGCTCGAACAGCGCCTGGCGCTGCGCCTGTGTCATCGCTTCCATGCCGAAGTCGATCCAGGTCTGGTGGTCGCACTCGGCAACGAAGGTGCTCATCGAGTCCGAGTACGGGTAGTAGTGCGCAACGAAGTACCCGCCCTCGTGCTTGCGAAATACCAGCGCCGGGTTCGGGAATGCCTTCTCCACCCCATACCAGGCGAAATGGTTGGTCAGGCTGTGGCGCCGGGTGCCGAAGCCGGCTTCATTGGCGCCGCGCAGCAAGGAGTTGACCCCGTCCGCCCCTACCACCAGGTCGGCCTCGATGGCCGAGAAGTCGCTGATGCGCTGGTTGTAGGTGACACGTACTCCCAGCTCGCGCGCACGCGCCTGCAGAATCTGCAGCAGGCGGATGCGCGGGATGGCGCCCCCGCCCGCGCCGGGCCGCTTCATCGTGATCGGGAATTCGTGGCTGACGATGGAGTGGCGGTCGCTGAAGCGCATCGCCCTGGCGAGCTCGTCAACCACCGTCGGCGACGCACCGCGCAGGCTGGACAGGCCGGTATCGGCCAGCACCACGCCGAAGCCGAAGGTGGCGTCTTCCGGGTTCTGCTCATGGATGTCGATGTCGACATCGGCCAGCCGCTCCTTGAGCAGGATCGACAGGAACAGGCCCGACGGCCCGCCCCCGATGATGGCGATCTTCATTTTGCGCCCCCCGGAGAAATAACCAGTGCGTCCATGTCGAACTGCTCGATGCGTCCGGCCAGGCCGCCGGTAAGCGCGCCATACCAGACCGCCGGCTTGAAGCCCAGCGCCTTGCGCGCGAAGCTGATGCCCGGGTTGCCGTCGATGCGCACGTAGCCGTTGCCCAGCGCGGTGGTGGTGTAGCCCTCGGTCTTGCCAGCCACGTCGATCAGCGCGCCGAACTCAGGCACGTCCAGCACGAACACCGATGCCTTGCCGGCCTGCGCGCCGGTGCCGATCGAGGCGGCCTTGCGCTGCCACACCGGTTCAATCGAGCCGAACGGCGCGCCGTCCGTCGACTCGTTCTCCAGCGCGACGGCGGCGTCGATGGTCAGCTTCGCGTCAAGTGCGTCAGCTTCGCTGAACGGGCGCACCTGCCACGTGATCTCGATCGGGTAGCCGTTGGGGTCGTTGAAATAGATCGACTCGATCACCTCATGGCGGATCTGGTAGCGCAGCGGGATACCCACCGCCTCCACGCGCTGGCGCCACTGCAGCAACTCGGCCTCGTCGCGCACGCGCCAGGCGGTATGGGTGGCGCGGTCCTGGTAGTGCTCGCGCACGGTCAGCCAGTCAGGCCGCTCGGTGCCGATGTAGTAGAAGAAGGCGATGGTGCTGCCGTTGCCGCTGTCGAAAAAGAAGTGCAGGAAATCGGCATGGTTGTCCGGGCCCCAGCCTTTGGCCGAGATCGCATGCACCAGCGGCAGGCCCAGTAGGTCGCGGTAGAAATGCACGGTTTCGGCAAGCTTCCAGGTCGGTCGCGCGGTGTGGTGGACACCATGCAGCTGCACGCACGGCGCTGCGCCGGGGTTCGTCGCTTCGGTCATATCACTTCCCTTCGGTGGTGGTGCTGCGAGCCGCTTCGGTCTCTAGCAGCTGGATGATCTGCTGGCGCAGCAGCGCCTTGCTGAGCTTGCCGGAAGCGGTCAGCGGGAATTCGCTGATGACTTCCAGCCGCTCCGGCCATTTGAATTTCGCCAGGCCGGCTTCCTGCAGGTATTCGGTGAGCTGCGGCAAGGCCAGGCCGGTGGCGGGTGGCTTGGGCACGATGAAGGCGCACACGCGCTCGCCGTAGACCCGGTCGGGCATGCCCACGACGGCAGAGGCCAGCACCGCGGGATGCAGGTTGATGACGTTCTCGAGCTCTTCGGCGTTGATCTTCTCGCCGCCGCGATCGACCACGTCCTTGATGCGCCCGCAGAAGAAGTAGTAGCGCTTGCCGTCGACCACGCGCGACGACATCAGGTCGCCGGAGCGATAGAAGCCATCGGCGGTGAAGCGCGTGACGTCTTCCTGCTCGGACTTGTAGTAGCCGCGGATCGTGTAGGGGCCGCGGAACAGCGCTTCGCCCGCCTCGCCCTCGGCAACCGGCTCTTCCGTGCCCGGATGGACGATCTTCACTTCATCCCAGGGCGAAACCGGCCTGCCGATCGAGGTGTCGCGGATTTCCTTCGGGTCGTCGCGGCGGGCGAACATGATCACCCCTTCGGTCATCCCGAAGATGTGGTGCGTCGGCGATCCGGTCAGCCGGGTCAGGCCGGCCGCGTTCTTGGGCGCAATGAAGTTGCGGCGGGCGCGCTCGGCGGCATCGGCCTTGGCCAGCTCCGGCGCAATACGCATGAGGATTGGGCCGGCCACGCCGTACCAGGTCGGGCGATAGTCACGCACCAGCCGTTGCAGGTTCTCTTCGCCGATATCTGGCGTCACGGTCACGGTGGCGCCGCCCAGCAGGAACGGCCCGAAGAAGCAGCCCATGTTCAGGTTGTGCATGTACGGCGTGGGGAAGAACAGCACGTCGTCCTGCGTGTAGCCGTTGCATTCCGCGACCGCGCGCATGTTGTACAGGTATTCGTTCTGGAAGCGCGGGATGATCTTGGGTACACCAGTGGTGCCGCCGGAGAGCTGGAACACCGCCGCCTGGAAGGGATCCAGGCTGACCTCGGCCAGCAGCGCGCGCGCCTGCGCCAGCGGCATGTCGCGGATCAGGTCCGCCAGCAGCACCGCGTTGCCGCGCCGCTCGCCGCGCGCCTGCAGGATGTACGCAAGGCTTGGCACTTCGGCCTGCATCTCCTGGGCAAACGCCACATCGTCGAACTTGGGGTCGTCGCCCTGCACGAAATGCAGCCGCGCCTCGCACAGGTTGCCCAGGTAGCCGATCTCCAGCTTGCGGAAGGCCTGCAGCGAGCACAGCGGAATGACGCCGGCCTTCAGGCAGGCGAAGAAGGTCAGCAACAGTTCATTGCAGTTGCCGCACTGGAACACCGCGCGGTCCAGCGGCTTCAAGCCCAGCGCCAGCAGCGCCGCGCCCAGGCGGTCGGTCTGCTCGTCGAGCTCGCGATAGGTCAGCTCGCCTTCCGGGCCGGCCAGCGCCAGGCGCTCGGCATGGCGGCGGAACGACGCCTGGAACGCGCCGGCCAGTGTCTCGCCGGTCAGCACGCCTTCGGCGACATACTGGCGCAGGCGGTCTTCATCGGGATATCGGACGCCCGCCAGCAACTGCGGGGGGCGCACGGTGTGGTTTTGCAACATGTCTGTCTACCCTTGTCTGTCATGGAGCAGCGCGCGGCAATGTCGGGGGACGGCGGCCTGCTCTGTTGCTTCGTTTTCGGCGCGCCTACACCATGGTTGCGCGCAGCCATTCGACGATGTGGCGGCCGGCGATGCGCTGGCCGGGCTCTTCGTCCCGGCTCAGGGCCATGCCGTGGTGATTGCCGCGCACGCGGATATGCTGTTTCCGTTCACTGGGGATCTGGCGGTAGATCGCCTCGATATCCGCCGGGAACGTGCATTGGTCGCCGGTGTACTCCAGCAGCAGCGTCGGCTGGTGCAGCGCGCCGAGGGTCTTGTCCAGCGCCGCGTTGGACGACAGCCCAGACCACGTCGACAGCCACGATTCCGGCGTCACCACGCGCCCGAAGCCCACGCTGCCCCAGTTCGACACGAACGGGTCCTTGCCCCACAGCGAACCGGTCTTGCGGTCAGAAGGATCGAGCGAGATATCCCACGAGCGCAGGTCCGCATCGGTGCGCCAGACCTGGAAGATCGGCGCATGGGCGGCAATGCGCCGGTCCTCATCGGAGCCTGTATCCGCCTTGATACGCTGCCGCGCCTCATGCTTTGCCTTGAGCATCTGCTTTGCCCGCGCATCGATGCGGGCCACGCGTTCGACCTGCGCCGCGCGGTAGCGCTCGATGAACGCCGGCGCGTACTGGCTGCGGCCGCTGGCGGCATCGAAGCCATTGGCCGCGCAGAACGGGTCCAGCGACGCGTCGGTCTGCATGGGATCGTCCTCGTCGGTCACGGAAGGATCGACGCCGCTCATCAGCAGCTTGCCCTGGCCGGGATGCGGTGAAACCAGGATCATGCCGTCTACCTCCGGCATCTGCGTTTCAGCAAGGTTGGTCGGGCGGCCGCCCGGGGTCCGCGCGATCCGCTGCTCGGGCGGCGTCAGTGCCTGCTGGTTGTAGAAGGTATAGAGCCCCGCGCCGCCGGAATTGCCCAGCAATACGATACGCTCGTAGCCCAGCTCGCGCAGGTGCGTCATGCCGGCGGCCACGTCGAGCAGCGCAAGCTCATGCTCCAGGCGCAGGTCGTTGCCGATCGAACGCGGGCCCTGCACCCAGCAGGCGCAGCCGGCATCCAGCACGAACGGCACCAGGTAGTGCGTGATCGCCATCTCGCGCGGATGCATCAGCGAGACCACGGTCTTTTCCTTGCCGGTCACCGTGAACAGGAAGCCAAGCGTGCGCTGCCCGTCTGCCGTGCCGAGTGCATAAGGCACCATCTGGTAAGGGTGAGACATCAAGCGTGCATCCCATGATGCACCCCGCATCCCTGCCGTTACCTGCCCCTTGTCTTGATCTGTCACGATGCCTCCTGTGGTAAATGCCACCGTCTCAATAATGTAGGTTTTATTTGATATAGTGTCAAATAATGGTAAACCTTGCCTCGCCCCGGTGCCGCCGGAAAAGAAGGGGCACGCGCCGCCCGGCGCGTGCCACCAAAGTACGGCTACACCGCACAGAAGATGATGAGGGGTTCCTGGTTCAGAAGCTGTGGCGCATGCCGATCACGGCGCCGATCTGGTTTGCACCGGGCAGCACCGATCCGTCATACCCGTTCGCGCCAAGCGCCGACCCACCCTTGTTCTTGGTATACGACGCCGTCACGTACGCGTCGGTACGCTTGGACAACCGGTAGTCGGCCGACAGCACGAACGAAATCGGGTCCTTGGCCGAAGTTCGGTCGTTGGTCTTGTACACCGCCCCGGTCAGCGCCAGGTTGGGCGAGATATTCCAGTTCGCGCCGGTCCAGATCAGGTCGGTACGCGACATCGACGCGAGCAACTGGCTCACCAGCCGCCGGTAGCCCAGGTACGCCGTTACCGGCCCGATATTCAGCGCTGCCGCACCGACATAGCGGCGCTCGGTCAGCCCCGCCTTGGCCGCCGAATTGCCATTGAGCTGGTCATAGACGCCGCCAACGCGGAACTTGCCCGCCTGGTAGCTGAAGCCCGCGCTCATGTCGCGGCCGACACGGCTGTTGCCCGGCACTTCCGAGCCATTGGCGACGGTAGAATCGACCCCGAAGCTGTACAGTCCGGCCACCGTCAGGCCGCCGAACTTGCCCGTGTACTTGGCCGCATTGTCGACCCGCCCCGCCAGCCACGGGTCATGGCTGAAGGACGAGTACTTGGGCGCGAAATACATCGGATCGAATGTGATGATCAGGTCGAACATCAGGTTGTGATGCCGGCCCATGGTGAACTGGCCAAAGCTGCTGCTGTCCAGCCCGACATAGGCCTTGCGCCCGAAGATCCGCCCGCCCTGCGACGCCATGCCGGAGTCCAGCACCATGCCGCCTTCCAGCACGAACACGCCCTTCAGCCCGCCGCCCAGGTCCTCCACGCCACGCACGCCCCAGCGGCTGCCGGCGATATTGCCCGAGGTCATGCGGAACAGGTTCTCGCCTTGCCTGGCTGCATTGGGGACGTGGTTCAGGTACTCGATGCCAGCGTCGGCCACGCCGTACAGCGTGACCGACGATTGCGCATGGGCGTGCGTAGCCGCCGCGAGCATGGCGCCCGCGATGGACAGGATTCTCTTCATGGCTCCTCCGGTGTTGGGAATGGCGCCGCCGGAGCAGTCTCGACGTCTCCCGGGGGCGTGCGGCCTCTTGATTTGCAGCCGCGTCCGCCCTGTTGGCCAGGGAAAGATCCGCCTCTACCGATTTATTTGAGACCGCGCCAATAATGTATTTATATTTGACACGATATCAAATAATGGATTTCCCCAAGACCGTTGCAGAGCCTGCTGGCAGGGCTTGCGGTAGAGACGGCCCACCCTGCAACTCAGCATCCGTTCACGAAGTTCAATCCCTCAACGCCCATTTTCCCAATCAAATCCCCCCGGCTTACCTCCCACGAAGGCCGCAATGGCATCCGCATGGAACACCGATGCAGACGCCACCCCCTGCGCCTGGCTTTCGAGCTCAAGCATCGTTTCGTACGGCGTCTCGAACGATCGATTCAGCAGCCGCTTGGTCAGCGCAATCGCCGCGGGCGGAGCCGGCACCAGCCGCGCGGCAAACTTCCGCGCTTCGTCCACCAGGGAGTCGGCCGGATGGATCGCATGCACCATGCCGACCGCTTTGGCCTCGGCCGCCGACAGTCGCCGCGCCGTGAACATCAGTTCCTTGGCCAGAGAGAGCCCCACCACGCGCGGGAGTTCATACAGCGCGCCCATGTCAGGCACCAGGCCTATCTTCACGAACGACATCGAGAAGAACGCGCGGTCGGAGGCGAGCACAAAGTTGGCCACCAGCGCCAGCGAGAAGCCCGCTCCCGCGGCAGGTCCATCCACCGCTGCGATGACGGGAATCTCCAGGCCGCGCAGGCGCCGCAACCATTGATGCGAGGTGCGCACGCGCCGGCACATCAGTTCCGGGCCGCTGGTGTCGGGACCGGCTTCCTCCTGCATGCGCTTGACGGACTTCAGGTCTCCGCCGGCACAGAAGCTGCCGCCCGACCCCGTGATGATCAGGACCCGCACGCTTCGGTCGGCTTCGACCTCGTCGAGCATATCGAAATAGTCCGCACGCAACTCGTTCGAGAATGCGTTGCGGCTGGCCGGCTGCTGGTGGGTCAGCTCCGCAACGCCATTCGCAATGCGAAGCATTGAGTGGCGAAGCTGGATGTCGCGGTCTTCCATGGTGGCTCCTTCGTGGATTTGAAAGTCATCCCGGCCGGCGCGCATCGGCGCCGGCCGGGATTCAGGAAGTGCGGTCCGCTCAGCGGCCGCACCATCGTGGCTTGCGCTTCTCGGCAAACGCGGCCAGGCCTTCGCGGCGATCCGCGGACTGGAGCACGCGCGCGGCGATCGGCGCCTGCAGGCGCCACGCCTCCTGGTCGGTCCAGTCGGCGCTGCGGCTGACCACCTCCTTGCTGGCGGCGAGCGCGAGCGGTGCGTTGGCCAGCAGCCCTTCGGCCAGAGAAACAGCCTCCTGCAAGGCGGCGCCGGGTTCCACCAGGCGATTCAACAACCCGTGCTGATGGAAGAACGACGCGTCCCGGATCTCTCCGCTCAGCACCAGCTCCATCGCCACGTGATACGGAATGCGCCGCGGCAGACGGAACAGGCCGCCACCGAGGGCGATCACGCTGTGGCGCACTTCCGGCAGTCCCATGCGGGCCGACCGCGAAGCCACGATCAGGTCGCACGCCAGGCAGATCTCCAGACCACCGCCGACGGCATAGCCTTCCACCGCCGCGATCAGCGGCTTGCGCGGCGGCCGCCCGAACAGGCCGAACAGGCCCCTGTCGCAGGTGCTCAGGCGCTCGCCGCGCGCTGCCGCCTTCAGGTCGCCTCCGGTGCAGAAGTTGCCACCGCTGCCGGTCAGGATGCCGATGAACAGGCTGTCATCGTCATCCAGCAGATCCATGGCCGCATTCATTTGCGCAGCCATGGCGGCGTCGACGGCGTTCTTCGCTTCCGGCCGGTTCAGCGTGACGATCAGCAGCGGTCCGCGTCGCGCGACGACGATGTTCTGGGCGCTGTCGGTCATGCTCGCCTCACAGGCCGAACGAGAAGCCGCCATTGACCGCGTAGGTCTGGCCGGTGATCCACGAGCTGGCGTCCGAAGCGAGGAACAGGACCATATTGGCCACGTCGTCGGGCCGGCCAGGACGGCGGATCACGTACTTCTCCATCATCTTCTTCAGGCGCTCCGGATCGGCCGACAGGGCCTTCTCGGTGAACGGCGTGGCTGTGGCCGAAATCGCCACGCAGTTGGCCGTGATCTGGTGGCGGCCCAGCGTGCGCGCGATGCCGCGCATGAAGCCCGCCGCGCCGGCCTTCGCGCCGGAATAGATCTCCATGCCCGGTTCGCCTACACGGCCCGCGTCCGAGATGATCGTGATGATGCGGCCGCCCTTGCGTTCGATCATGTGGGCAATGCAGGCGCTGGAGCAGTGGATCACACCGTAGAAGTTGACCTCGACGGCGCTGTTCCATACCTCGCGGCCGTGCTCCCAGAACGGCTTGCGGATGTCCGCCGACGGCGCCGCGCCGTTGTTGCCGGCATTGTTCACGAGGACGTCGACCGGGCCCGCGAGTTCGATCGCCTTGTCGATCATGCGTTTGACGCTGTGCGGATCCGACACGTCGGCCTGCACCGCGAATGCCTTGCCGCCGCCATCGCGGATCGACGCGGCCACCACTTCGGCGCGCTCGAGGTGGAAGTCATTGACGATCACCGTCGCGTCATGCCCGGCGAAATGGCGCGCGATCTGTTCGCCCACGCCTTGTCCGGCACCGGTCACCAGTGCGACCTTGCCGGAGAGATTCAGAATGTCGTTCATGGCTGTTGTCTCCTTGTTCAATAGCCCTTGAATTGCGGCTCGCGCTTCTCGACGAACGCGCGCAAACCTTCCTGGATGTCCCACGAGCGCTTGTGGTCGCGCAGCTCGAGCACTTCGTGGCGCAGCGCGTCGGCCAAAGACTTGTCGGCGCTTTCGCTGGCCACGCGCTTCATGCGGGCCAGCACCAGCGGGCTCTTCCTGGCCAGCTTCTCGCCGAGCGCCTGCGCGCGCGCAAGCAGTTCCGCCGCGGGCAGCACTTCGTTGACGAGGCCAACCATGCGCATATCGGCCGCGCTGAGCGAATCGCCCGTGAACAGCAGGTAGTTCGCGACGTTGGCCGGTACCTTGCGCGGCAGGATCGCCGCGCCGCCGCCGCCCGGGAACACGCCGAAGTTGGAATGCGCGTCGCCAAGGCGGGCGGTGTCGGCGGCGAGCACGATGTCGCAGGACAGCACCAGCTCCATGCCGCCGGCCAGCGCCAGGCCATTGACGACGGCCATCACGGGCTTCGGGAAGGTGCGCAGCGTGGTGAAGAATTCGACGATGTTGTCGAGCGAGTCACGTTCGCCGGGCTCGGTCGTCGACTTCGCGCCTTTCAGGTCGGCGCCGGTGCAAAACGCACGCTCGCCAGTGCCGGTGAACGCCAGCACGCGCACGGCCGGGTCGTCGCGCCAGGCCTTCAGTTGCGCGGTCATGCCCTCGACCATCGCGGGCGTCATGCTGTTGAGCGCCTGCGGCCGGTCAAGGGTGATCCACGCGACCGAGCCGACCACGGTAGGTATGAAACTCATCTCTTGTCTCCGTTGTGTCTGCGATCAGGTGTGAAGGATGGTGGCCACGGCCGCCGCGCCGTCCTGGCCTACGGAACCGCCGGCATTCTCGGCAAGCGCCACCCTGGCGCCCTCGCGCTGGCGCGGACCGCTCTGGCCGCGCAGTTGTTGCGTAAGCTCGACGATCTGTGCGGCGCCCGTCGCAGCGATCGGGTGGCCCTTGCTCAGCAAGCCGCCACTGGGGTTGACCGAGACCTTCCCGTTCAGGCCGGTGGCGCCGCTGCGCAGCAGTGCCGGACCCTGACCCGCCGGGCACAGGCCCAGCGTCTCGTAGTACATCAGCTCGGCGGGCGCGGAGGCGTCATGCAGCTCGACCACATGTACGTCGGTCGGCGACACACCGGCCTGCTCATAGGCTGCCTTGGTCGCGCGGATGGCGCTGTGCTCCATCTGGCCTTCGGGATCGCCCGACAGCAGCACCGAGGCACCCGCGTCACCGAGTGCCGCCGTGATCGCCGACTGTGCCAGCTCACGAACGGACTTGTCAGGGAACTTCCCGAATGGCGTCATGCCGACGCCGATGATTGCGCACTGGTTGCTCATACCTGTCTCTCCCTTCCTTTCCAATATGGCTCTCTGAGTTCCCGCTTCAGCAGCTTGCCCATCGGGTTGCGCGGCAGCTCCTGCATGAACCGGATGCGGCGCGGCCGCTTGTAAGAGGCCAGCAGCGGCACGCAATGCGCGAGCAGGGTCGCTTCATCGGTCT
Source organism: Cupriavidus sp. NPDC089707 (assembly GCF_044748965.1). Taxonomy (NCBI): domain Bacteria; kingdom Pseudomonadati; phylum Pseudomonadota; class Betaproteobacteria; order Burkholderiales; family Burkholderiaceae; genus Cupriavidus; species Cupriavidus sp. NPDC089707. Next base: position 108,437 of record NZ_JBIVHB010000013.1, on the reverse strand, counting down.
GCTGGCCGGGCTTGAGTTCGCAGAACGCCAGCACCTGTTCGCCGAACTCGTCGTCCGGAATGCCGATGACCGCGGCGTCGAGCACCGCCGGGTGCTTCTGGAGCGCCGCTTCGATTTCGGCGGGGAAGATGTTCACGCCGCCGGAGATGATCATGTCCTTGGCCCGGTCGGTGATGAACACGTAGCCGTCTTCGTCCATGAAGCCGACGTCGCCGGTCCTGAAGAAGCCGGCGGCGTCGAGCGTGTCGGGGCCGAGCGGCGGCGCGTTCAGGTAGCTGCGGATCGCCACGGGCGTCCTCACCCACAACTCGCCCTGCTGCCCCACCGGCAGGCTATTGCCCTGCGCATCGCGCACTTCGAGTTGCACGTGCGGAAGCAGGTGGCCGCACGAACCGGGCTTCTTGCGTTGCATCGACGGCGGCAACGTGGTGACCAGGCCGCATTCGCTCGCGCCGTAGACCTCATGGAGGACGTCGTCGCCGAAATAGTCCAGGATCCAGGTCTTCAGCTCCAGCGGCACCGGCGCCGTGCCGATGCGGATCTGGCCCATGGACGACACGTCGGCGGCGGACAGCACCTCGGCCGGCAGCGCGGCAATGCGCTTGAACATGGTCGGTACGGCCGTCCAGTGGCTGATGCGGTGCCGCGCGATCAACTCCAGCGCTTCCTCGGGGTTGAAGCGGCGCTGCAGTACCACCTTGTTGCCCTGGCGCACCGACGTCCAGAACTGGGCCGGGCCGGCCGCATGGTGGAACGGCATGTTGATCAGCGTCGCGTCGCGGCCAGAGAAACGCACGTAGCCGTCGCGCCCTTCCAGGAACTCGCGCATCGTCTTCTCGTCCGCGCCGGCGCTCTGGTTCATGACGATGCCCTTGGGCGTGCCCGTCGTCCCCGAGGTGTAGATGATCAGGCGCGGATCGGCCTTGGCGCAGTGCTTGTCCGGGCATCCCTTGAGCAGGTCGGCGTAGGAGATGAAGCCGTCCGCGGGCGTGTCGATCGACACGGCGAGCCTGACCGGAGGTTTCACCAGGGGCGACAGCGGCGCCGGATCGGCATCGTCGCAGACCAGGATCGTCGCGCGGCTGTCTTCGATCACATGCCGGCCTTCCGCCGGCGTCAACCGGTAGTTCAGCCCGAGCATCGAGCAGCCCAGCTTGGCGATGGCCCCGGCGATCACCGCCCACTCGGTGCGCGGGCGCGTGCGCACGACGACGATGTCGCTCGCGACGAGGCCGCGTGCCCGCAATGCGTTCGCCACGCGATTGGCAAGGTCGTCGAGCTCGGCCCAGGTCAGGCTGTGCTCGCCTTCCACGATGGCCACGTCGTCCGGCCTCTCGATCGCCCAACGCTCGATGCCCCTCGGGCTCGTCTGGTTCATGTCTCCTCCTGTGGCTGATGAGTTGCAAAGGCCTTTCGCCAACGGCGTCACCGGCCATGCTGGAATGCCATTCTACTTATTTGCTTGTTGATAGCAAGTATGCTGGAGAAGGAAACTCGACCTGCGCGCGGGCTTATCGGCGAAAAGCGCCTGATGAGGAAGACGGAAGCAGGTCGAGCGCCGTCAATGCGGCGTGGGCGCGCATTGCGCGGCCGATTGGCAGAACGGGCAGAACGGGCAGAACGGGCAGAACGCCGGGGTCAGGCTCGCGGGTCGGGACTTTATTTGTGGTCGTCGGGACGCAGTTCCCGCTCCACGGCATGGAGCGCCACGTCGCGCGTGCGCTTCCAGTTCTTGGATGGGGTACCAAGATAGAACTGCGCCGATACCCCGCGCAGCACGCCGAGGATCATCGCGGCCTGCGCCGCGGCATCGACGTCCTCGCGAATCTCTCCGCGACGGATGCCGGTGCGAATCTCTTTGCGGAAATGCGTGAGCGTCGAATCGGTGAAGGCTTCGAGCGCGGTGGCCAGTTCTCCGCCGGAAACGAATACATCGGAGAAAAGGACGTGCATGGCAAGCAGCCCGCGGTCGCGGTTGCCCGAACGGTCCAGGTACATCCGCATCGTTCCAAGCACCGAATCGAGGCCTGGCTCCAGGTTGTTCGCAAGCCGCGCGTCGCGGAACTCCTCGACAATATCGACGATCAGCGCCTTGAGCAGCCCTTCCTTGCTGCCGTAGTGATGTGCCGCCAGGCCGCGGCTGTAACCGGCGCGCTCGCCCACCTCGCCAAGCGTCATACGCACCACGCCTTTCTCGACGACAAGCTCCAGCGCGGCGTCAAGCACCCGGCGCTCCGCCTCGGCGCGGCGTTCATGCTGGGTACGGCGTGGTTTTGCTGCTTGAGTAGTGGTGGCCGGGTCCATTTCGGCGGGGATCGGGAAACGATTTGTGCCGCATGATAGCACCGCGCCCCACGTGTCGGACCTATCGTACCCCGGCGCCCTGCTATTTTCTTGCTTGTCGTTAGCAAGTATTTTAGTATGAGGCTGCCGTCATGCAAGTGCCGGACGGCCAAGCAAACCTATAAAAGGAGACAAGATGCAACGACTAGCAGGCCTGGCAAGTCGGACCCTGGCGATACTGGCGGCGTCCCTCGCGCTGGCCCCGCCTGCCATGGCGCAGAACTACCCCGAACGGCTCGTCAAGATCGTGTCGCCGGCCAGTCCGGGTACCAGTGTCGATCACTACCTGCGGCTGCTGGCGCAGCATCTCGGCCAGAAGCTGGGGCAACCGTTCATTGTTGAAAACCGGCCGGGCGGCAACATGATCATCGGCACCGACCATGTGGCCAAGGCGGCGCCGGACGGCTATACGCTGCTGATGGCCTCGTCGGGCGCGATGTCCGCCAATCCGTATCTCTTCAAGAAGCTGCCCTACACCCCGCTCAAGGACTTCATCCCGATCGCGCGCTTCATGTCGCTGCCGATGGTGATCGCCGTGCCGGCGTCCTCGCCGTACCACACGCTCGCCGAGCTGGTCGCGGCGGCGCGTGCGCAGCCTGGCAAGCTCAATTTCGGCACGGCCGCCGCCCCTTCCCAGGTGGCGATGGCTGCCTTCAATGAAGCGGCCGGCATTCGTGCGGTCAGCGTTCCCTACAAGGGCATGGCAAACCTGCTGCCCGATGTGATGACCGGCGTGGTCGACTACAGCGTGAGCGAGGCGGCCACCGTGCTGCCCCACGTCCAGTCGGGCAAGCTGCGAGTGCTCGCGGTACTCGGCAACGCACGCGTCCCCGCGATCGGCGACGCGCCGACCATGGCGGAAGCCGGATACCCGGGCGTGCGCGTGGGTAGCTGGGCCGGCCTGTTCGCGCCGGCAGGCACGCCGCCGGCGATCGTCGAGAAGCTGTCGCGGTACACCCTGGAGTTCGTGAACTCCGCGGCGTCGCAGAACTTCCTGGCCAGGCAAGGCAGCCTGGCGTGGCCGGCGTCCGGCCCCGAACTCGCCCAGGCGATCCGGGACGACCAGCAGATGTGGCAACGCCTGATTTCCCTTGCCGGCATCGAAGCCCAATAGCCCGCCGCGGACGCAAAGATTTCAATTTTCACTCGACGGAACAGCAATGACCGATACCACAGCAGCCCTGCTCAGCGAGCAGGAGATCATGATCCGCGACTCCGCCCGCAAGGTCGCCACCGAAGTCGTCGCCGCTACTGCCGCGGAGCGGGACCGCACCAGCGCCTGGCCGCGCGATGAGCTCAGGACCGTCGGCGAACTCGGCTTCCTTGGCATGCACATCCCCGAGGAGTACGGCGGCAGCAAATCGACCTTCACCGAGTACTGCCTTGCGCTCCAGGAATTCGCCGCCGCGGATGCCGGCTTCGCCACCATCATCCATGTCCATAACGGCATGGGCGGCAAGCTCTCGCGCTACGGCACCGAGGCGCAGAAGCGCAAGTACCTGCCCGCCCTGGCCAGCGGCGAGACCATCGGCTGCGGCCTGTGGACCGAGCCGCAGGCCGGCTCCGACACCTCGGCGTTCCGCACCACCGCACGCCGCGAAGGCGACCACTACGTGCTGAACGGCACCAAGCAGTTCATCTCCAACGGCAGCGAGGCAGGGTTCGCCTTCGCGCTCGCGATCACGGACAAAGCCGCCGGCAAGCTTGGCGCAAGCTGGTTCATCGTCGATCCGAAAGGCCCCGGCTACAACGTCACGCGCGTGGAAAGAAAGATGGGCCAGCACACGGCACACACGGCGCAAATCCAGCTCGAAGACCATCGTGTCCCGGTGGAAAACCTGCTCGGCGAGGAAGGAACCGCCTACAGCCGGATGCTCGGCGGCATGTCGGAGGGACGCATCGGCATCGCGGCGCTGGCCGTCGGCGTCGCGCGCGCCGCGCTGGAGGCGGCGGTGAGATATGCGAAGGAGCGCGAGGCCTACGGTGCGCCGATCATCAGGCTCCAGGGCGTGAGCTTCGATCTTGCCGACATGGCGACGCAGGTCGAGGTTGCGCACCAGTTCGTGCTCCATGCCGCGCGCATGCACGATGCCGGCGTGCCATGCAGCAAGGAAGCATCAATGGCCAAGCTGTTTGCGGCCGACATGGCCGAGAAAGTCTGCTCCGACGCGATGCAGATTCATGGCGGCTACGGCTATCTCAGCGACTTCCCGGTCGAGCGCTACTATCGGGATGCGCGCGTTACCAGGATTTACGAGGGCACGAGCCATATCCAGAAAGTGATCATTGCTCGCAGCCTGATGTAAGCGCACGGCGGCCAGGGACCAGCGTGAGGACGGTTCCTGGCAATGGGCTAGTGTCGCGCGTTTTGCCTGGATGGCGAGCCATGAAGCGGGATGTAGATGACTGGCCTCGTGCCTGGTGATCGTGGCCTTTTCGCCGGCGTATCGCAAGAAGGCCTTCGGCCGCACTGCGCTCGGTTCGCAGCGGGCATTGCGAGCGAGATCGAGGCTGGCGTGCGTCGGCCGTCCGCCCCACCCGAAAACGCGCTTGCCTACTCTTGCCACTCGGGCAAAAGCAGGTGGCCGGCTACGCCGGCGAACCAGCAGCGTTTGCCAAGAACGACCGGCCCCAACAAACAACGTTACGGGTACCTCCGGACAATCGACTCCGCAATACAAACCGGCCGCTGCCCACCCTCACGTTCAACAATCATCTCCACCTTGGTCTGGGCCCCACCGCCCTCCAGCGGCTCATACGACAGCAGCTTGAACTGCGCGCGCAAGCGGCTGTTCACCGGTACCGGCGCGGGGAAACGCACCTTGTCGAGCCCATAGTTCACCCCCGAGCTGGTTTCGCGGACGCGGTATGCCGAGTTGGTCAGCTCAGGCAGCAGGCTCAGCGTCAGGAAGCCGTGCGCGATCGGCACGCCGAACGGGCCGGACTTTGCGCGTTCCACGTCAACGTGGATCCACTGGTGGTCACCGGTGGCGTCGGCAAACTGGTTGATGCGGCCCTGCTCGATCATCACCCACTCGCTGGTGCCGATGATTTCGCCCACCAGAGGCTGCAGGTCGCTGATCTTTTCGTAGACTTTCATACTGGTTCTCACTCCGTGGTCAGGGATTGCTGCAACGCCTGGGCGACCAGCGATTCATGCAGGTCGGCGTTGCCGAAGAGCGCGTCGGCTACCACCGCGCGCTTGAAGTAGTGACCGACGGTGTATTCCTCGGTCATGCCGATGCCGCCATGGAGCTGGATGCCCTGGCCGCATACGTATTTGGCGGCGCGGCCGATCAGTGCCTTGGCTTGCGACATGGTGCGCTGGACGGCATCCGGCGTGCCGGTTTCGACCGCGGCCAGCAGTGCGTACAGCATCGAGCGCGCGACTTCCATCTCGGCGGCCATGTCGGCCATGCGGTGCTGCAGGGCCTGGAAGCTGCCGATGGGCACGCCGAACTGCTGGCGCACTTTCAGGTATTCGGACGTGATCTCGACGGTCTTTTCCATCGCGCCCACGAGTTCCGCGCACAATGCGGCGGTGCCGTGCATCAGGCCTTGCCGCAGCGCGGCCAGGCCCGTGCCCGGCTCACCGAGCAGTGCATCGGCGTTGAGGGCGACGCCGTCGAACGTCACTTCAGCAGCCCACGTGCCGTCATGCAGTGGCAGCGCGCGGCGCTTGACGCCCGGCGCATCGGCGTTCACCACGAACAGGCGCAATTCGCCGCCGTCATGCGCGCTGGCCGGCTGGGCGATCGGCGTCATGGCCGAGACGATGAATGCATCGGCTTCCGTGCCCCCGAGCACAAGGGTCTTGACGCCGTTCAGGATGTAACCGCCCGGTGCGGCGTCGGCATGCGTGGATACCGGCGCCGGCAGGCCGCGCGAGCCGGCTTCGCTGTACGCCAGCGCGATCTTGCGCGAACCGTCGGCCAGCGCCGGCAGCAGCGCATCGCGCTGGGCAGGCGTGGACGCAGCCAGCAGCGTCTGCGCCGCGGCGACGGCGCAACCCAGGTACGGCTCGATGACGAGGCCGCGGCCGAGTTGGCCCGCAATCAGCACGGTGTCGAGCAGCGTGCCGCCGAGGCCGCCCTGCTCTTCCGGCAGCGCGGCGGCAAGCCAGCCGTTGTTGGCGAAGGTGTTCCAGTGCTTCGGGTCGCAGCGCGAGCCCGCCTTGACCAGCGCGGTGCGCGCCTCGAAGTCATAGTCCTTCTCGACGAAGCGGGCCACGCTGTCCTGCAGCATCTGCTGCTCGGAGGTGAGATTGAAGTTCATGATCGTTATGTGCCAGGAGACGTGCGTCGGAACGTCAGAGTTGGAACAGGGCGCGGGCGATGATGCCGCGCTGGACTTCGCTGGTGCCGCCGTAGATGGTCGAGGCCCGGCGGAAGAACAGTTCGTTGGCCATGCCGCGCGCCACATCCTGCATCGGCAGCGGTTCGCCGTTGGCATCGCCCTCGGGCGCGGCGTATGCCACCGGGCCGTAGTCGCCAAGCGCTTCCACGACGAAGCAGCTCATGCGCTGCTGCAGCTCCGTGCCACGAACCTTCAGCATCGACCCGAGCGCATGCGCAGCGGGACTATGGTCCTCGGCCTGCTCCAGCGCGGCCACGCGCTGCACCAGCATGGCGATGGCGTTCAGCTCGGCTTCGAAGCGTGCGACCTGCTGCGCGATATGCGGGCGCTCGATCAGCGCGCGGCCTTCGGCGTCGCGTTGCCGTGCAAGGCTGCGGATCTGGCGCATGTAGCGCCGCAGCATCGGCAGGTCGGCTGCGGCGGCGTGTTCGTTGTTCAGCAGGAACTTGGTGATCTTCCAGCCGTCGCCCTCGGCGCCGACCAGATTTTTCACGGGCACGCGCACGTTGTCGAAGAAGGTCTCGTTCAGGTGGTGACAGCCGTCGATGGTGTGGATCGGACGCACGGTGATGCCCGGCGTCTTCATGTCCACCAGCAGGAAGCTGATGCCGGCCTGCTTCTTGACCTCGGTGTTGGTCCGCACCAGCAGGAAGATCCAGTCGGCGCGGTGGCCGTGGCTGGTCCAGATCTTCTGGCCGTTGACCACGTACTCGTTGCCGTCGCGCACGGCCGACGTGCGCAGCGACGCCAGGTCGGAACCCGAACCAGGCTCCGAAAAGCCCTGGCACCAGGTGCGCGTGCCGCCGAAGATATGCGGCAGGTGCTCGGCTTTCTGCTCGGGCGTGGCGAACTCGTTGAGCACCGGGCCGAGCAGCTTCTGTGCGCCGACGTCTTGTGTCGGCGCTCCGGCTCCCGTGCATTCTTCATCGAACGCCAGGCGCTCCAGCACATTCCACCCGGTGCCGCCGTGCGCCGTCGGCCAGTACGGCGCTCCCCAGCCCTGTTCGTTGAGAATGCGCTGCCAGCGCGCCAGTTCCTCGCGCGGCGAGCGGGTGCCGATACGCGGACGGCCAGCCAGGTCGGCCGGCAGCTTGTCGCGCAGGAAGGCGCGCACGTCTTCGCGGAACGCCTCCAGGCTGAGGTCAGGCTGAAAATCCATGTCTGTTCCTTGTCGTTCACCATGGCGGCCAGACGCTCCCCGCGGCCGGCCGCCAGCTGCTACCCCATGCGCGGCAATGCTCAGACCGGATCCCAGGCGAACGCGTCGCGCGAGAGGTCCAGCGGGAACAGCGACGGGCGGAACATCGGGATCGCGCGCTCCAGGCAGCTCTCCACCGTCCAGCCCTGGTCGTTGTGGGCGGTGCGGATCGGTCGCGGCTGCGAGATCAGGTAGATCTCGTTGCTGCGCACACCGAAGATCTGGCCGTTGACGTCCTTGGCCTGGTCGGTCAGCAGCGCCAGCGTGAACGGGGCGATCTTGCCCGGCTCCATGCGCATGTGGATCTTCATGCGCGCTTCGGCTTCCGGCGTGTCGGTCGGGATGCTGCCCACCATGCGCGTGAATGCGAAGGGCGCGATGCAGTTGGAGCGCACGTTGAACTTCTTCATATCGAGCGCGATCGACTTCGACAGGCCCACGATGCCCATCTTGGCGGCGGCGTAGTTGGCCTGGCCAACGTTGCCGATCAGGCCCGAAGTCGAGGTCATATGCACGTAGGCGCCGCTTTCCTGGGCCTTGAAGTGCGGGGCGACGGCGCGCGAGACGTTCCAGGTGCCCTTCAGGTGCACACGGATCACGGAGTCGAACTCTTCCTCGGTCATCTTGTGGAACATGACGTCGCGCAGGTTGCCGGCATTGTTCACCACGCCGTCGATGCGGCCGTACAGGTCCATGGCCTGCTGGGCGATCTTCCCGGCCGATTCCCAGTCCGCAACGCTGTCGGTGTTGGCCGCGGCTTCGCCGCCCAGTGCCTTGATCTCGTCTACGGTCTGCTGCGCCGGGCCGGCGCTGCCGCCCGAGCCGTCGATGTTCACGCCGAGATCGTTCACGATCACGCGCGCACCCTGGCGGGCCGCTTCCATCGCGATGCCCTTGCCCACACCGGCGCCCGCGCCGGTCACGATGACAACCTTTCCTTCAAGCAAGCTCATGCTATGTCTCCACTACTGGTCAAAGAATTCTTCAGGAACCGGATCTCACAAGGCAGCGCCCGGATAACCGCACTGATCGCCGGACCGGTAACCTGCCGGCAGCGGCACTGGCGCGATACCGGCCGCCACGGCGCCAGCGAGGTCGTGCACGCCCGGACGCGCGAACTGGCCCGCTCCGGACACGATGCAGCCATACAGCAAGCCGTCGTCAAGCAGCGGCGCAAGCGCTGGCAATGCCGCGGCCGGGGCGATCGCCACCTGCACGCTGCACGCGGCGGTCTGCCGCGCGATCTCGTCGCCGTCTTCATGCGCGTCGGCCGCAATGGCCGTGACGCCGCAACGAGCGACGGCATAGGTGGCAATGGCCGACGGCTCACCGTCTGCCAGCATCAGCAGCACGTGGTCACCCGGGCGCACACCGAGCCGCTGCTGCATGTAGCCGGCCAGCGCAAGGCTGGCGTCCAGCAGGTCGCGGTAGGTGGCGCTACCCACGGCGACGGTGTCGGGCTGCGCCGCCGCCAACGCTTCCAGTCGGCGGAACAGCGCGCAGCCGGTAACGCGGGCTGCGGACGGATCGCCGGCTGGCAGGTGAACGGGGGGCGTATGGTTGCTGGACATGACGCGATGGAACTCCGGAAATCCGGTATGGCTACCTTGTTGAGTCCATCATCGCGGCCGATGCGTTCGGGGGGTACTCCCCGACGCGGGTGGACGGCAGGGGTGGAACTTATGCCGGGACTTATTGCTGCGCTTGTAATGGCGCATAAGCGGCAAAGGCGGGTCGGTTCTTGCTCCCCTCTCCCGCTCGCGGGAGAGGGGCCGGGGGAGAGGGCAGGCGCATGGCAAGCACCATGACGCGCGACTTCGTGGAGACTCCTGCCCTCTCCCCCGCCCCTCTCCCATATATGGGAGAGGGGAGACAACACTCGCAAGTCCTGACTTTGTCAGCAACCAAAAAGGAGGCCGCCTTACGACCTGCCTTGTGCTGTCATGCCCCTTTGCTTTGTGTCTTGCGCTTACGCGGCCAGTGCGCTGCCCCGCTCCTGCGTCACAATGTCGCGCAGCCGCGCCGCCGCCCGGCCACGGCCGTTGACGCCGAGCTTCGCGTAGATATTCTTCAGGTGCCACTTCACCGTTTCCGGCGACACATTGAGCACGCTGGCGATCTTCTTGTTCGACATCGCCTGGGCAAGCAGCCCGAGGATCTCGCGCTCGCGCTCGCTCAGCAAGGCCATCGGTGCCGCCTCCTCCGCGGGGGGCGAGACCGCGGCGTCGGGCACGGCGGCCGCCGCCTGCAAGCGCCGCGCATAGAACGCCAGCACCGGCTCGTCGATGACCTTGCCGGCAAGCTCCAGGAACACTTGCGGGGCCCCGCCCGTGACATCGAGCAAGGTGCGGATCAGGCCCGCCTCATGACCGGCGCGCATCGCGCTCAGGAAAGCCGGACGCGCGCCGCGCGTGTTCCCCGTGGCTTGTCGCGCGAGCGCGAGCTGCAGCCACAGCGCGGCAATGCGCAGCGGCTTGGCGCCTGCCTCGCGGGCCAGCAGGTCTTCCAGGCGCGCGGCAGCGGCGGCGTAGTCTTGCGTATAGAGGGACATCTCGACCTCGGCCCGCGCAGCGGCCAACGCAATCTGCCGCGACACCGTGCCGGTTTCGCCCGCATGGCGCCGGGCCAGTTGCTGTACCTCGCGGAACACCGTATTGGCGCGCTCCGTCTCGGCCTGCTGCAGGTGCCGGCGCAGCCGCAGGGTCAGCGCCTCGGCCCGCAGGCGATCGAGGTTGTTGCGGGCGGCGTACATGGCGAGCCGATCCAGGCAGGCACTGGCCTGAGCACGCCTGCCTGCCAGCCAGTGCGCGTTTGACAGCAACGTCAGCGCACGCAGGACCACGTCGGGCAACGACACGCGTTCCAGCATGCCGATGCGCGGCTCCAGCAGGTGGCAGGCCCCCTCGGGATCGTTGAGCTCATACAGGATGTCGGCCAGCAGGCCGGCCGCCATGCAGGTCAGGCCGAGGAACGTCACGCCCTGCCGTTCCGACTCGCGCAGCACCTCGCGCGCATGGCGGCCAGCCCGTTTGATCTCGCCTTCCATCACCAGGCTCATCGCCGTGATGTAGCGGCCGAACAGGCTGCTGCGCGGCACGCTGCTGCGGCGCTCGGTGTCGTCCTGCAGGCGGCGTGCCTCGTCGTACTCGCCGCGCAGGATAAAGAGCCACGACAGCACGTTGCGCCGCGCGGTCCACCACAGGTCATCCGCCTCGGGCGGAATCGCCCACAGCGCCGGCAGCATGCCGAGCACGCTGTCGGGATCGTCGACCTGCACGGCGCGGCCCGCGCGCAGCAGGCAGACGATGTACTGCTGCACGGCGTTGGTGCGGTCGCACAGCGGCTCCAGGCGCTCCAGGCTACGGCGCAGGCCGTCGACGTCGCGCATATAGAGCTGCAGGAATGAAACCAGGGCCAGCAGCCCGAAGCGGTTGTAGTGCTGCTCCCGGGGCAGCCGCCGCACCAGCGCCAGCAACTGGGGCAGTTCGCCGCGCTTGAGCAGCGCGTGGCCGCATCCCTCGACCATCGTCGCGGCGGCGTCGGCATCGCCGGCGCGCACCGCGTGATAGACGGCGTCATCGAGGTGGCCGCGCCGGTCGAACCAGCGCCACGCAGCAGCATGGAGTTCGCGCGCGGCGCCCTGCCCACACGGGCCGTGATCGTCGCTTGCGTTGTTTGCGCCATCCGCACTCACCGCATTGTTTGCAGCCTCCGCAGCGTCCGGATCCGACCTGTCGGCCATATCGTTCTTGCCCGGCTCCAGCCTGCCTAGCAGCGTTTCGCGCAGCAGCGGGTGGATGCGATACCAGACATCGCGGTCGTGGCTGTCCACCTGCGTGATGAAGAGGTTGTCGGATTCGAGACGCGCGAGGCGGTCGCCGATGCGGGATGGCGGCTCGGTCTCGCCCGGCATGGCCGCGCACAGGTCCGCACAGAAGCGGCGGCAGGTGGCCATGCGCGTGAGCAGCGCCAGGTCGTCGGGCGCCAGCAGGCCCAGGACCTCGCGCTCGAAGAACGCCGCAAAGGTGCGCGGGTCGCGCACCTTCGTGAGCGGATAATCGGCGCCGTGGCGCGCACGCAGGTCCACCGCGAACAGCTGCAGCCCGGCGACCCAGCCGTCGGTCAGCTCGTGCAGGGCGGCCGCGTCGCGCGGTGCGATGGAGCCGAGCTGGTCCTCCAGGAAACGCACCGACTCCTCGGCCGTGAAGCGCAGGTCACGCATGTCGATCTCGGTCAGCAGGCCTTGCGCGCGCAGCGCCTCGAGCGCCAGCGGCAGTGCGCTGCGCGAGCTGAGCGCAAGGTGCAGATGCGCGGGAGCGTAGTCGAGCAGGCACTGCAGCGCGCGGTAGATGCGCGCGTCGGTGATATGGTGCAGGTCGTCGATCATCAGCACCAGTTCGCGCTCGCGCGGGCCCAGCGTCTGCACGAGCGCGATCACCCATTGCTCGATGGCGTCGTCGTCCTGCGCGCCGCCGACTTGCATGGCGGCATCGCGCGCCATGCCCGGATCGATCTCGGCCAGGCTGGCGAGCAGGCAGTCGAAGAAGCGCGTCGGCTCGTTGTCCTCGGCGGCCAGCGCCAGCCAGCTCACGTCGAAACCGAGCGAAATCAGCGCCTTGCGCCAGGCCATGAGCGTACAGGTCTTGCCTGCGCCGGCCTGGCCCTGGATCACCACGCAGCGCTGGCGGCGGGCGTCGAGCAGCCGGTTCATCAGGCGCTCGCGCGGCAGCAGCTTGCGCGCGTGCCGGGGCGGCAGCAGCTTGGCACTGGCCACCGGCTGCAGCGGGCGCAGCGGCCCGGGCCGCGTATCGGGATCGGGATCGGGACCGGGCACGAGCGAAAGGAAGGCCTGCGCCGGCAACTCGGAAAACTGCCTTGGCGCGCCCGGCTCCGCGGACGGCAGCGTGGCCACCGTGTCGGGCGCAGCGTCCGACCAGGCATCGAATGGACGTCCGGCAGCCGTGTACGCAACCGCCGATGGCACGAATGCCGCATGCATGGCGAATGGGCGCGGCACGGCCCCCTGCCCTTGCGGATATCCGGCATCGCCGGCGCTGCGAATCCAATGGAACGGCCCGAACGCGTGTTCGCCGATCGCAGCCAGCACTTGCGGAATGCCCGCGGGCAGCCCCTCGGCCGCATCACGCAGCAGACGCTGCACCGCGCGCATCCAGGCCGCTTGCCCGGCGGCGAAGCTGACCGTCCAAGGCTGCCCGGCGATGAAATCCTGCGCCTCTGGGGCGTTGTGCGAGACCGGGTTGTCCGCGAGGATCAGCAGCTGGCGCCAGGGCGGGCTATGTTGCGCCAGCGCATGAAGGAAGGCCAGCCAGCCGGATGCCCGCGCGTCCTGAAAGGCCGGCGCCGTCCCGCCATCGATGACCTTGAGCGCCGTCATGAACGAGGCGGCCAGCGTGCGGCGGTAGGTGGCACTGTTGCGTGCGCTGGCGTCCGATGCCGGGGCCATGCCCGCATGAAAGGTGTCGGCCTCCAGCGCCACGGCGATCGCGTGGTCGGGCCCGGCGACATAGATGCCGGCGATCTCGGCAGCACGCACAGCGACACCCCCGGCACCGGGCTGTTCGTCCGCAACCGCCGGGCCGCGCCGGGACGGCAGCCCGCTGGCGCGCCAGTGGCGCGACACACTTGCAGGACTGACGCCCAGTTCGGCGGCAAGCTGGCGGGTACTGAGCGCCGCCGGGCCGGCCGCGCGGGCGAGCGCCACCAGGCGGGCCACGTCGGTGCGCACGGGCGGCGCGCCGCGCGGCAGATCCTGCTCGATGCCAGCCAGCCGCGACGCGGCATACCGGTCGCGCCACCGCGCCACCTGCACGCGACCGACGCCGATCCGCGCGGCGATGTCCTTGTTCTGCCAGCCGGCGGCCGCCAGGAGAATCATCCGCGCGCGCTGCGCCAGGCGCAGGTTTCCCGCGGTGGCGGCGGACAAGGCCTCCAGTTCGGTCCGTTCGGTCTCACTCAGGAGGATGCGGGATGCGATGCGCATAGTGGTTCCCCTTGCTGGCGGATGGAAACGCTACCGGTACGAGCGATCGGACAGGCGGGTGGCACGGTCTGGTCGCAAATGGCTGCGACGCAATCGCAACCGGCTCGGTGCGCGGTTGCCGTCTCCGATTTTTCTATTGACTACGAAACTACGGATAATGCTACCATACCTCGTAGACAACAGTGGTCGGGAGTTTACCCGGCTGACCGGCGGCGAAAGACCGAAAGAATCCGGCACAGGAGACACAACACCATGACGCTTCCCAAGCGGCAGCCAGTGCACACGCGCCACATCCCTTGCACAGGTTATCTGCGCGATGACGGCATGCCGCGCTTCGAAGCGGCCCGATGCCGAACCCTCGCGTGACCGGCCCATGCCACACCTACCGCCCCGGAAGCCGGGCAGCGGACGTCCTGTGGCCGCCGCACCGGCGCGCGGAGAGCGAAGCACAGACCGGCGCGCCCGCCTGAGCGGGCGTCCCGCCACCAGACATATCCCGCAAGCCTGGCCACGGTTCTGCCCAGGCCTGCACTCGCCCAAGGACTGGCCGTGCGCGAGTGGATCCCCTTACCCACCAACCTTTCGACCCAAGGAACTACGCATGAGCATCAACGGCAAGGCATACATCGTCGGGGCCTATGAACACCCGACCCGCAAGGCGCCGGACAAGTCGGTCGCGCAACTGCACGCGGAAAGCGCCAAGGGCGCCCTGGCAGACGCCGGCCTCACGCTGGCCGATGTCGACGGCTATTTCTGCGCCGGCGACGCGCCGGGCCTCGGCGTTCTCAACATGGTCGACTACCTGGGCCTGAAGCTGCGCCATGTCGACTCGACCGAGACCGGCGGCTCGTCGTATCTCGTGCATGTGGCCCATGCCGCGCAGGCCATCGCCATGGGCAAGTGCAACGTGGCGCTGATCACGCTGGCTGGCCGGCCGCGCTCGGAAGGCTCCAGCGGCACCAAGCCACGCAACTGGGGCAGCGGCCTGCCCGACTCGCCCTTCGAAATGCCGTTCAGCCCGATGACCGTCAACTCGTACGCCATGGTCGCCATGCGCCATATGTACGAATACGGCACCACGGCCGAACAGCTCGCGTGGATCAAGGTCGCCGCGTCGCACCACGCGCAGTACAACCCGAACGCGATGCTGCGCGAGGTCGTGACGGTCGAAGACGTGCTGAACTCGCCGATGATCTCGGATCCGCTGCGCAAGCTCGACTGCTGCGTGGTGTCCGACGGCGGCGGCGCGCTGGTCGTCGCGCGTCCGGAAATCGCCGCGAAGCTCAACCGCCCGAAGGTCAAGGTGCTGGGTGCCGGCGAGCACGTGAAGGGCCAGATGGGCGGCCATGTCGACCTGACCTGGTCGGGCGCGAAGTTCTCGGGCGCGGCGGCGTTCGCCGAAGCCCGCGTGACCCCGGCGGACATCAAGTACGCCTCGATCTACGACAGCTTCACCATCACCGTGCTGATGCAGCTCGAAGACCTCGGTTTCTGCAAGAAGGGCGAAGGCGGCAAGTTCGTGATGGACGGGAACCTGATCTCGGGCGCCGGCAAGCTGCCGTTCAATACCGACGGCGGCGGACTGTGCAACAACCACCCGGCCAACCGCGGCGGCATCACCAAGGTGATCGAGGCGGTGCGCCAGCTGCGCGGCGAAGCCCACCCGGCGGTGCAGGTGAAGCATTGCGACATCGCCCTGGCGCAAGGCACCGGCGGCCTGCTCGGCTCGCGCCATGGCAGCGCCACCCTGATACTCGAGCGCGAGTAAGCCGCGCGAGGCATCCTCCACTGAATCACTGAGACTTCACCATGAGCACTCCTTTCACCCCGCAAGTCCTGACGGCGCCCGAAGAGATGCCGGACAACGCCGAGTTCTGGGCCGCCGCCCGCGAAGGCCGCCTGCTGGTGCGCCACTGCAACGACTGCGGCAAGCCGCACTGGTATCCGCGCACGCTCTGCCCGTTCTGCATGGGCGAGACCACGTGGAAGGCATCGGCGGGCCGCGGCACCGTCTATTCGTACAGTGTCACGCGCCGTGCCGGCCCGACGCCGTTCTGCATGGCCTATGTCACGCTCGACGAGGGCGTCACGATGATGACGCGCATTGTCGAGTGCGACCTCGACACCGTGCGCATCGGCCAGAAGGTCGAACTGACCTTCACGCCGACCGACAACGGTCCGCCGCTGCCGACGTTCCGGCCCGTCTGACGGCATGCCAGCCCTGGCACCCGTGCCATGGCTGGCCATCTCTTCAAGAACATCCGCACACTGACTCACTGCCATGACTTCCCCTGCCATTCCGGACTGCCTGCTCAATCCCCGCTCGGTCGCCATCATTGGTGCGTCCGACGAGCCTACCCGCATCGGCGGCCGCCCGATCTCCTCGATGCTCGCGAGCGGCTTTGCCGGCCGCATCCTGCCGGTCAATCCGAACCGGGCCACGGTGCAGGGCCTGCCCGCCTATGCGTCGGTGGCCGACTTGCCGGAAGTCCCCGACGTGGCGATCGTCGCGGTTCCCGCCGCGCAGGCGCTGCCTGCGGTGCAGGCGCTGGCTGACCGTGGCACGCGCGCCGCGATCCTGTTCACCGCGGGCTTCGCCGAGATCGGCGAGCAAGGCGCTGCCATGCAGGCCGAGATGGTCGCCATCGCGCGTCGTGCCGGCATGCGCCTGCTCGGGCCGAACACGCTGGGCATGGCGAACATGCACAACGGCTTCATCGCCAGCTTCTCGACATTCGCGAGCCAGGCGAAGGCCCGGCCCGGCCGTGTTGGCATCGTCAGCCAATCCGGCGCCTACGGCAGCCACCTGGTCAGCTCGGCCATGGAAGCAGGCGTGTTTCCGTCCAGCATCTTCATGACCGGCAACGAAGCGGACCTGAATGTCGGCGATATCGTGCACCTGCTGGCAGCGGACCCGAATACCGATGTGATCGCGGTGTACTCGGAGGGCATCAGCGACGGCCCGGGCCTGATCGACGCGATCAAAGCCGCCTACGCGGCCGGCAAGCCGGTCGTCATGATGAAGGTCGGCCGCAGCGAACTGGGTGGTGCGGCAGCGCGCTCGCACACCGCCTCGATCGCAGGCAATGACGCCGTGGTCAGCGCCGTGCTCGAAGAGCTGGGCGTGGTACGCGTGCGCACCACCGAAGAGATGATCGACATCCTGCAACTGGCGTCGCGCCGCATTTTCCCGGCCGACAACACGCTGGGCGTGGTCACTGTCAGCGGCGGCGCCGGCGTCATCATCTCGGATGCCGCCGAGGAGCTTGGCATCCGCATGCCCGAGATGCCCGCCGCCGCACAGGCCCGCATGCTGGAAATGCTGCCGATCTGCGCGCCGCGCAACCCGGTGGACGTCACTGCGCAATTCGTCAACGACACCACGCTGGTGACGCCTTTCACCGAAGCGATGATGTCGGAAGGCGGCTACGCCACCCTTATTGCCTTTTTCAGCTATGCGGCGGGCTCCCCGCTCGCGGCCGAGGCGCTGCTCCAGCAACTCGGCGACCTGCGCAAGCGCCATCCGGACCGCCTCTATGTCATGGTGGGCAAGGGCGATCCGAAGATCATGGCGCGTTACGAGGAAGCAGGCTTCTCCGTATTCGGCGACCCGAATCGTGCCGTAGCCGCCATCGCTGCGATGGGCCGCTTTGGCCGGGCCCTTGCAGGCAAGTCCGCGGCGCCGGCACCACAGGTCGCCGCTGTCACCCTGCCCTCGACAACGCCCACCGAAGCGCAGGCCAAGGCGCTGCTCGCCGAAGCCGGTATTCCGAGCGCACCGGAACGCGCATGCGCCGATGCGGAGGCCGCCGTCCGGGCCGCGCGCGAGATTGGCTTTCCGGTCGTGCTCAAGATCCTGTCGCCGGACATCCTGCACAAGTCAGAGATCGGCGGCGTGCTGCTGAACGTCGCCAGCGAAGGCGCCGTGCGCGAGGGCTTCGCCTTGTTGCTGGAACGCGCCCGCAAGGCTGTGCCCGATGCGCGCATCGAAGGCGTGCTGGTGGCCAGGCAGCTTGTCGGCGGCGTGGAATGCATCATGGGCATCAACCGCGACCCGGTCTTCGGGCCGATCGCCATGTTCGGCCTTGGCGGCGTGTTCGTCGAAGTGCTCAAGGACGTGGTTTTCCATCGCTGCCCGTTCGGGCCGGATGTTGCAGAGACCATGATTCGTTCGATCAAAGGGGCACCATTGCTGCTTGGCGCTCGTGGGCGCCCGGTGGCGGACATCCCGGCGCTGGCGCGCACGCTGTCGCAGCTCTCGGCATTCGCCGTGGCTGCGGGCCCCGGACTGCAGTCGATCGACCTGAATCCGGTGCTGGCGATGCCGGAGGGAGAAGGCGCGTATGCGGTGGATGCGGTGATTGAGATGGGGGGGAGTCAGTAAGGTGACGGGCGGCGTCGGCCGGCTTGCCTGGCCGGCGCCGCTGGTCTGTCTGGCGCGGCGCGCGCTGGCCGGATCGCGCTACAGTCCCAGGGCCGGCCCCCGGCCGCGCTTGAGCTGGAATGCCACCGACACCCGATCGGCCGGATGGCCCTGGGCTTGCTGTCCTTCAGTGTCGCGGTCATGGCGGCCGGCAGCAGGAAAGCCGGAGGACGCGCGCATCTTGCGATGCCGGTGCCATGGCCCTCCTGCTTCGTCAGTTGGCGAAGAAGCGGCGCTCCGCCTCGGCCGGCAGTGCCATGCCTGTGACCTTCGCCTTCCGCAGCACCTCCCAGAAGTAGCGGTAGGTGGCGCGGTCGTGCAGCTCGCCCTGGTACTGGATCGGGCCCCAGTCCGCGTCCTGCGCGGCCACGAGGATGCCGGCGGCGTCTTCCACTTCGGTGAAGTCCGGACGCATGGCATTGACGATGGGCTGGATCTGCGCCGGGTAGATGCTCCACATGCGAAGGAAGCCGAACTCGTTGCGAGCGCGGCGCGCGTCGCCGGCGATCACCTCAGCATCCTTGAGGTTCAGGCACACGTTGTGCGCCGGCACGATGCCGTTGGCCAGTGCCGCCGCCACCATGTCGGCCTTGGCGCGCGCCAGCAGCGCATGCTCGAACTGGCCCGGGCTGCGCATGGCGGCGGCCGGAATCGCCCCGTGGTGGCCACTGACGAAGTCCATCAGGCCGAAGTCGAGGACTTCAATGTTCGGCAACCCGGCAATCTGGAAGATGTCGCGCAGCGCGCCATGGGTTTCGATCAGCACGTGCACCGGCACAGCCTTGTCGAGGCCGGCCCGCTTGGCGGCATCACCGATATAGCGGATCACTTCCGCCACCTGCCCGCTGTTGGTGGCCTTGGGGACGGTGATATAGGCCAGGCGGCTGCCGGCCCCGTCCACGATGATGTCCACGTCCTGGCGCCAGGCCGGGTGGGACGGGTCATGGATGCGCGCGCCGGCGCGGCTGAAGCGGTTGCGGTCCGAGGCGATCATGCGCGCGACCATTTCGGCGTGCTCGCGCTCCTGGCCGGCAGCGGCGCCGTCCTCGCAGTCGCAGGTCACGTCGAAGACGGGGCCGTATTCGACCTGCAGGTCCATGGCCTTGCCGATCAGCTTCTCGCTGCCGGCAAAGTGTTCGCAGGCGGCCAGTACGGGAAACGCTTTTTCGCCGGCAAAGAGGGCGTCGTTCGGATGCGTTGCGGTGGTCATGTCTTGTCTCGCTGATCTCGCTGATTGATTGGATGTCTTGGCGCAGCCCACGCGTGGGGTTACCGCGGGCGTTTCGGGATGGCGATGGTGTAGTCGAGGTCGAGCACCACGTTGGACGGATGGGCCGTCCTGCCTTCGCCAGGCTCCGGGAAGGCAATGGAAGCGGCACCGGCGTTCTTCACGCCGATCATGCGCAGGCGCAGCCCGCCGACATGCTCCTGGCCCAGGTCGAGCTTCTCCAGCACCTGGGTCGCGCAGGCGATGGTGTCGCCCGCGTAGGTTGGGTTCACATGGCTGCCGCCGTTGATGGCAAGGATCGACAGGCCGTTTTCCAGCCCGTCATAGGCCAGCGCGCGGCATACCGAGATGATGTGCCCGCCATAGACCAGCCGCTGGCCGCCGTTCGCCGCCATGGCATGGCCGTCGAAGTGCGCGCGGGCCGTGTTCTGGTACAGGCGGGTGGCAACGCTGTGGTCGCTGTCGTTGATGGTCATCGCGCCCGGGTGATCGATGCGCTCGCCCACGGCGAAATCCTCCCACAGGTCGTCGACGCCTGTCATGGCGGTGATCTCCCGCACGCGGGCCGTGTAGTCGCTGCGGCGCAGGCGCTCGGCCGGCACCACTGGCTGCGTGGCAGGCACCACAGTCTCGCCGCACACGGCGGCATGGTCGCGCTTGTGCACCATCACCCAGCGAACCCAGCTCAGCACTTCGCGGCCATGCTGGCTCCTAGCGGTCGAGCGCACATAGACAACCCCGCTCTTGCGGTTGGAGTTCTCCTTGAGACCGATGACCTCGGTTTCGACTGCCAGCGTGTCGCCCGGATACACATGCGAGACGAAGCGCACTTCCGCATAGCCGAGGTTCGCCACGGCATTAAGAGAGACGTCCGGCACCGTCTTGCCGAAGGCCGTGTTGAACACCAGCAGGTCTTCCAGCGGCCGATGCTCGAAGCCCAGTTGCCGGGCATTGGTCTCTGCGGTGCACAACGCCGTGCGGCTGCCGGTCAGCCCGATATACAGGCTGCGGTCGCCTTCGGTCAGCGTGCGCGGCGTGGCATGGCTGATCTTCATGCCGACGCGGAAGTCCTCGAAATAGTTGCCGCTGCGGTCTTTTTTCATCATTTCCTTGTCCCCTCTGGCGTGGAGCCGGCTGCGTGGGCGGCTCACAACAATGTACTATGACCGTACATAGTGATTGCCACAACGAGAGATGTCAACCATATTGACAGGTGGCCAGCAATGCCAACTTTACGTCTTTTTATAGATATCGCCTTGGGTTGGCAGTCGGGATCCGGCTCGTCGCCCCTTTTTTATTCTGCATATATGTACGCACATAAAAATGAGGACCGGGAAGACTGGCGTAACGGCAGCGCTTACGGCAGCGCTTCCCAGGCACGGCCAACGCCTCTCATACCCACTGCCGACCCCTAAAACAACAAGCCCCCGAAGCCATTCCGGCCCGGGGGCGTCCCATCGCACCGCTAAGTCCATCAACGCTTCAAATTCGGCGCAACAATCCCAAGCGACGGATCGAAAACCGTCATCATCCCCACGAGTTCGCCAGGCTTCTTGCCATCCCCCTCCACCTCGATGTTCATCCCGGCCTGCGCCTCGGCATCGTTGTCGAAGCCGCTCGAGGCGATCATCCCGGGCGCCACGCTGTTCACGCGTACGCCCGAGCGGTCACAGTGCGGCCTTCGAACGCACCGGGCCTGAACATCGATCGATCACTCACGCCTGACGCCCCTGCTCCGCCTGCGGGGTTGCCATGGCGATCACTCCGGCTGCATGCCGGCGGCCGCGATCATGCGCTGCCAGAGCTTCTGGTCGTCGGTGACGGCCTTGGCGAGTTCGGCCGGGTTGCCGGGGCTCGGCATCGAGCCGCGGCCTTCGTAGTGCGCCATCGCCCCGGGCGAGGTGACGAAATCCAGCGAAACGCGCGAGAGCTTCTCAACGATCGGCGTGGGCGTGCCGGCCGGCGCAAACAGCCCGAACCAGTTGATCCTGGACAGCCCCTCGACCGTGGCCGGATCCTGCAGCCCCGCTTCAGCCAGCGTCGGCACCTGGTCAAGAGCCGGCACGCGCTTCGGCGTCACCATGGCCAGCGCCCTGAGCCTGCCCGCACGGATATGGCCGAGCACGGTCGAGAACTCGACGATGCTGTAGTCCACCTGCCCGCCGATCAGGTCGGTAATGAGGCCCGCAGCACTCTTGTAAGGGACGTCGGCAACCTGGATGCCGGCCGAGCGGCTGAAAGCCGCACCCATGACCCGGTAGCCGGTGCTGACCGAACCGAAGTTGAGCACGCCGGGCTTCGCCTTGCCGGCAGCCACCAACTCGGCAACCGACTTGTACGGCGAATTGCCCGGCGCGACCAGCACCAGCGACACGGACGCCAGGCGCGCCACCGGCGCGAAATCCTTTTTCGGGTTGTAAGGCAGCTGCTTGAAGAGGTAGGGGTTGGCGGACATCGAACTGGACGACGTCAGCAGCAGCGTGTAGCCGTCCGGCGCCGACTTGGCGACGTAGTCCGTGCCGATGATCAGGTTGCCGCCGGGCCGGTTTTCGACCACGACGCTCTGGCCGAGCTTCTGGCCCATGTACTTGGCCAGCAGGCGCGTGTAGTCGTCGACGACTGTCCCCGGGCTGGTGATCGAAACAATCTTGATGGGGCGCTCCGGAAAGCCCTGCGCCCGCGCGCCCGGCAGCAGCGCCAGCATTGCGCCGCCAACGCCGGCTTGCAGGATGCGCCGGCGGCGCGCCGAAGCGAGTGTGTGATTCATGTCCGTCTCCTGTTCCTTTATTTGGCCATTCATGCGATGCCCGCGCCCCGACTATCTTCGCCGCGCCTGCTCCGCCATGTGCCCGCGGTATTCAGGCAGCCATGGTCATCGCCTGCCACGAACTCCGCCCCACCCAACGCGGGGAGCAGGCTCGTGCCTTGGGCCGAACGGCCTGTTTCAGATGAAGAGAAACATGGAGCGACTGGCCGCTATCCCTGTGGCTGCCATCCGAGCGTCCCCGCGCGTTCAGCGCGTCGCGGACTTCACTATGAATCATTTTTGTACGTACAAACACGTAACGATTCGCATGCACCTTTCTGGCAAGGCGGTACTTATTATTTGTGAAATTCGCACCGATCTCCAAGATCTCTTGCAAATTCACCTCGGACGGAATCATACTATGTACGTACATATAGATGGCAACGAAACACCGGAGACAGAAGGAGCAAGAGGTGCAGAAACTTACCGAAGAGCGGCGCATGATCCAGGAGGCCGCGCGCCAGTTCACGATGGAGCGCGTACTGCCCATCGCCAACAAGCTGGACCCGGAAAAGGGCCAGATCCCGCGCGAACTGATCGACGAGATGGCCGAGCTTGGCTACTTCGGCATCCTGATTCCCGAGGAATTCGGCGGCCTGGGCCTGGGCGCCTACGAGTACTGCCTGGTGGCCGAGCAGCTCTCGCGCGGCTGGATGAGCGTGGGCAGCCTGATTGCGCGCGGCAATGGGCTGATCGGCGCGCTCAAGGGTCTTTCGCCCGAAAAGAAGGCCGAGTACCTGCCGCGCA
The DNA here is from genome assembly GCF_044748965.1 of Cupriavidus sp. NPDC089707. Classification (NCBI taxonomy): domain Bacteria; kingdom Pseudomonadati; phylum Pseudomonadota; class Betaproteobacteria; order Burkholderiales; family Burkholderiaceae; genus Cupriavidus; species Cupriavidus sp. NPDC089707. The sequence continues at coordinate 85,335 of NZ_JBIVHB010000013.1, read as the reverse complement.
TGGCCCGTGGCGAGTTCCTGGGGGCGTTTTCGCTGTCCGAGCCCAATGCAGGCTCCGATGTCGCCAACATCTCCTGCCGCGCGGTGCGCGACGGCGACGACTGGGTCATCACCGGCAACAAGTACTGGTGCACGTTCGCCGACGAGGCCGACTTCATCCTGGTCATCTGCCGCACCGACCCGGTCATCGACCCCAAGGCGCGCCACAAGGGCCTGTCGGCCTTCATGGTGGAAAAGCCGCGCGGCGAACTGCCGGCGGGCGTCAAGGGCAGCGTGATTCCCAAAATCGGCTACCACGGCTGGACCACGTGGGAGCTCGCTTTCGACGGCTGCCGCGTGCCGCATTCGAAGATGGTCGGCGAGGAAGGCAAGGCGTTTTACCTGGCCACCGCCGGACTGGAAACCGCTCGCGCCCACACTGCCGCACGCTCGATCGGGCTCGCGCAAGGCAGCCTCGAGGATTCGATCCAGTATGCGAAGGACCGCAACCAGTTCGGCAATCCGATCGGCAACTTCCAGGCCATCCGCTTCAAGCTGGCCGACATGGCCACGCAGATCGAGGCCGCGCGCGCCCTCCTCTATGCGGTCTGCGAAAAGATCGACGAAGGCACCCGCGCCGATACCGAAGCCTCGATGGTCAAGCTGTTCGCCAGCGAGATGTGCGAGCGCGTGACCAGCGAAGGGCTACAGATCCACGGCGGCGCCGGCTACACCACGCATTTCGCGGCCGAACGCTACTGGCGCGATGCGCGCCTGACCAAGATCTTCGAAGGCACCTCCGAGATCCAGATGCGCATCATCTCCGATGCCATGCTCGGCAAGGTCGCCGCCTGAACGGAAGCCTGAAATGCAGACTCAAGCCAAACCCGCGGGGGCGCTTGCCGGCCTGCGCGTGATCGACCTGACGCAGATGCTGGCGGGCCCCTTTTGCACGCAGATCCTGGCAGACCACGGTGCCGATGTGATCAAAGTTGAAGCGATGACCGGCGACGGCACGCGCGTTACCGGCCCGTTCTGCGCCGACGACGCGCTGCGCGACTTCGGCGGCTATTTCCAGAGCGTCAACCGCAACAAGCGCTCCATCGCTCTGGACCTCAAGACGGAAGCGGGCCGTGCCGTTCTGCGCGCGCTGATCGACCGGGCCGATATCATCGTCGAGAACTTCCGGGCGGGCGTGATGGAGCGCCTTGGCTTTGCCTACGAAACCCTGCGCCAGACCAACCCGCGCCTGATCTACGGGACCGTGCGCGGCTTCGGCGATCCGCGCAGCGGCGAGAGCCCGTATGCGCAATGGCCTGCCTACGACGTGGTCTCGCAAGCCATGGGCGGCATGATGGGCATCACCGGTCAGGACCGCGGCACGCCGACCAAGATCGGGCCGGGCGTGGGCGATACCATCCCGGCACTGATGCTCTGCATCGGCATCCTCGCCGCTGTCAACCACGTACGCGAAACCGGCCAGGGACAGTTCGTGGATGTGGCCATGACCGACGCGGTGCTGGCCATGTGCGAGCGCATCGTCTACCAGAACTCCTATATCGGCGAGGTTGCGGCGCCGGAAGGCAACCGCCACCCGCTGCTGTGCCCGTTCGGCCTGTTCCGGGCACGGGACGGACATGTGTCCATCGCCTGCGCCACCGACCCATTCTGGGAAAAGCTTGCCGTGGCCATCGGGCGGCCCGATATGGCGACCGACGAAGCCTTTGCGACCAATGCAGCACGCGTGCAGCGCCAGAATCAGGTGATCGAGGCGATCGAAGCCTTCACGTCGGTGCGGACAAAGGAAGAAATCGCCGCGTGCCTGGGTGGCAAGGTGCCCTTCGGCCCGGTCTACACATCGGCCGAGATCTTTGCCGACAAGCACTACGCCGTGCGCGAGATGCTCGTGGAAGTGGAGCAGCCTGGCTCGGCCATCCCGGTAAAGATCGCCGGCGTGCCGATCAAGCTCAGTGAAACGCCGGGAGCGGTGCGCCGGCGGGCCCCGCTGCTGGGCGAGCATACCGAGGACATCCTGTTTGCAGCCGGGTATACCGAGGAAAACATCCAACGCTTGCGGAAGGAAGGCGTGGTGCGATAGAACCAACCTCCGCAAATTAAGCGGCCCCGCCGTCACGAAGGGCACGGCGAGGGACAACGACACTGCGAGCATAAGCGCCGCCACGCATGTAACGCATGCAGTGGCGGTTGCGGCACGCGCCGCGTGCCACCCAGCTCCCAGACTCCCCGCGCAGGGGGGCGGTCGCCAAGCGGCTTCGCGCCGATACTTGCCCGCATGGGCGGCCTGTATCCCGGCGGCCGCGCCTTGACACGGAGACGACGGATGGGCCATCACCAGTTCCCGCTGGCCGCAAGGATATCGCCGCCACGGACGCGAACCCGCGAAATCCAGCGGGACCGGCTGCTGGCCCAGCTGGAGGCCGCGCGCCAGTGCAAGCTCGTGTTGCTCAGTGCCGGCGCCGGATCCGGGAAAACCACGCTGCTGGGCCAATGGCGCCACGCGCTGATCAAGGCGCGCGCACGGGTCGTCTGGCTGGCGCTGGCTCCGGAAGACCAGGACTTCCGGTCCTTCTGCGCGGCGCTGTGCGGCGCGCTGCATGGCGCGGGAATCGCCGGAGGCTGGGACGAGTGCGCCCGGTCACTGGCACGGATGCAGGCGGCGGCGGCATCGAACGCGCTGGTCGAGGCGCTGGCAGGCATTCCAGGCCATCTTTGGGTCATGATCGACCAGTTCCACCATGCACAGGACAGCGAAGTGATGGCCCTGGTGCGCACCCTGGCCGATCCGCAGTTGCGGCACCTCAGCCTGGTGATCGCGTCGCGCACGGTGGTGCCGCTGCCGCTGGGCCGGTTGCGTGCCTCGGACGAGTTGTTTGAGGCCGGCCCGTCGGAACTCTGGTTCGACCCGCAGGAAACGCGCGCCCTGCTGCATCTTCAGCTTGGCGCCCACATCCCGCTCGACACGGTCAGTCGTGTCCATGAGGCCAGCGCGGGATGGCCTGCCGGCGTACAACTGATGGCAAGCGCACTCCGGGGAGGCGCGGCAGCAGTGGGGATGGATTGCGCCAGCGGCACGCCGACCGACCTGGCGCTGCGCGCCTATGTCGACGAGGAGATCCTCGCGGAGGTCGATCCTGCCGTGCTTGACTTCATGCGGCAACTCTCCCTGCTCGACAGCTTCTGCTACGGGCTGGCCGCGCAAGTCACCGGCGATGACCAGGCACAGGACTGGCTCGATGCGTTGGCATCGTGCCACCTCACCAGCGTCGCCGTCGGGCCTGGCGAAGGCAACTGGTACAGGTTTCCGCCCATGTTGGCGCGCTATCTGCGCGACAGCTTGCGCCGCGCCGGATTTGACGCGGCCGACTTGCACCGGCGCGCAGCGGGCTGGTATTCGCGCCACGGCATGCTGAGCGAGGGCCTGTGGCATGCCATGGCCTGCGACGACTTCGCGCTGGTGGTGCAGCTGTGCAACGGCCACGGCCAGCGGCTGCCCTCGGTCACCCGGCTGCGCGAATTCAGGCTCTGGGCTGGGCGCCTGCGGCCGCAGCAGATTGCCGCGCATCCGCGGGTGCTGATGCTGGCGGTCTGGGCCAGCATCATGACCGTGCGGGCGGATGAGGCCGAGCACTGGCTTGCGCGGCTCGAAGCCGCCCACGGATGCGTGGAGGTGCCCGCTGCAGTGATCATCCTCGCGCGGGCCGCAATCTGTGTGCAACGCGACGACGCCACGCAAGCGTGGGATCTGTTGCAGGGCATGCCCGTGCTTGCATTGCCCCACCCCGACTATGAAGCGATTCATGCTGGCCTGCGCGTGCGCTGCCAGGCTGCCCTGGGCGTGCAGGATCCCGCGCGCCCGGCCTGTGACGGTCCGCTGCGCACCGCCGGCACGCCCTGGCAGGCGCAGGAGCTGACGCTCCTTGCCGCGGCAGCCGCCGCATGCGCGCTGCTGCTGCAAGGTCGCGCGCTGGAATCGGAAGCCATCGGCGCCCAGGCCCTGGCGCGCGCCGAAGCAGCATTCGGGCGGCGTTCGATCTCTGCCTGCGCTTGCGCCGCGGTGATGGCCGAGGTCCACTATGAGCGCAATCAGCTCGACGCGGCACGCCAGGTGCTGGCGGACCGGCGCGGCCTGCTGCAGGCCTCTTCGCCTGAACTGGTATTGCGCGCGGCGCGCTGCCATGCCCGCCTGCTGGCCCGCCAGGGGCAGGCCAGCGCCGCTCTGTCCGCGCTGGGCAAGGCGCAGGCTGCATTCAGCCGCGATGGCTTTGCGCGCGGCCACGCGAGCATGCTGGCAGAGCAATGCCATATGGCTGTGAATGCGGGGGACCTGCGGCATGCCGCCACCCTGCTCGACGTGCTGCAGGCACTGGCATTGGCGCACGCCGGCGCAGGCCCGCGTGACGCCGGTATCCGCGCGCTCGCCACGCTGTCAGAGGCGCGCCTTGCGCTGGCGAAGCGTCAGCCGCAGCGGGTGTTGCCGCTGCTCGACCAGCTGCGTGCGTTCGCCGCGGTCTATCGCCGTGAGCAGTTGCTAGTGGTTTCCGATCTGCTGCACGCCTGTGCGCTGGCAGACCTGGGCCGCCATGTCGAGGGCGAGGCCGCGCTGCGGCTGGCCCTTGCCAGTGGGATGCGGCTCGGGCTGCTACGTACGCTGCTGGATGAACACCCCGGCGTCGGCGCCATGCTGGCACGGCTGGAAGATTGCGCCGACAGTGCGTCCGGTGCCTACCTTGCCCAGCTTCGGGGAGCGCTTAACGCACAGGCTGCCACGCCAGCATCGCTCATCGCGCCGCCGCCGGTGCCATCGTGCGGCAACGTGCCTGGGTTAACGCCGCGCGAGCAGGACATTGTCACGCTGCTGGACCAGGCCATGTCGAACAAGCGCATCGCGCTGGCGCTGAACATCAGCATCGTCACCGTGAAATGGAACTTGCGGCAGATCTTCGGAAAGCTTGGCGTCTCGAGCCGCTACGAAGCCATCGTCGCCGCACGCGCGCTGGCCGAGCAGGCGATTGCAAGCGCCGCCAGCTAAGCCGGTGGATGGCATCGCGGCGTCGCGGCGTCGCACTGCGACGCCGCGACGTTGGCAGGATCAGAAGCGGTGCCGCACCCCCACCGCCAGTCCGAACATGCCCTTCTGCCCGTTGTTGGGGAAGTAACCCGTCGCGAAGCTGACCGGTGAAGAGTCGAAGTTCAGCCCGGCATTGCGCGCATATGCCGTGGTCAGGTAGACGTCAGTCCGCTTGGACAGGTCATAGTCGGCAATAAAGGTCACCTGCCATGGATTGGCGGGTTCGAACCGCGGGGCAGTCGCTCCCAGGCGTGCTTCCTTGACGTCCGCATAGTAGTAGGCCAGCATCAAGTTCAGCGCGGGCATCACGCGGTAGCTGGCTCCGGTCCACCAGTAGTCGTCGCGGACAAAGGTGTTGCCGTTATTGAAGTTAGTACGGTTCCAGCGATAGCCGGCCGTCAGTTTGAGTGGCCCGGTCTGGTAGCTGACGGCGCCGCCGAACTTGCGGGTGCGGCCAGGCTGCCCTGCCGTCACGGTCGGATTCCACTCGTCATAGACCAGCGTGGCGCCGAAGCCGCCGCCGACATACGCCACGGACGCGCCGTAGCCAGTGTTGTCGCGGAAGTTGCCGGGCGACTCGCCCGCGCCGCCGCCGGCCAGCGGCGTCGACCCGATCGCACCCACACCGGTGCCGAACGAGTAATGCGCGCCGACCGTCACTGGCCCGAATTCGCCCAGGTACTTGATCATGTTGTCGCTGCGGTAGTTGACGCCGAGCTGCCAGACCAGGGGCTCATACAGTACCGCGTAGCGCGTGGGGGTGAAGTTGGAAAAGCCCTCGAAGATGCTGGTGTACTGGCGCCCGAAGGTCAGCCTGCCATAGGGGCTCTGGAAGCCGACCGAAGCCTGCCGGCCGAACAGGCGTCCCGAGGTCGACACGCCGTTGTCCAGACCGAACCCCCCTTCCAGCGTAAAGATCGCCGCCAGCCCGGCGCCGAGGTCCTCCTTGCCACGCAGGCCCCAGCGCGGCGCGGACAAGCCGCCTGTGGTGGGCATCGAAATACGCTTGCCGCCAGGCTGCGTCACCAACTGGTTGTTGACGACGGTAGGCGTACCCCGTGCCATGTCGTTGACATATTCGATTGGGGCATCGACCACCCCATAAAGGGTGACGCTCGACTGGGCCAGCGCCGGCCCGCCCATTGCACTCAGGGCTGAGAGCGCAAGAACCTGCTTTCTCATGCTTTGTCTTCTCCGATGTTGTTATGCGGCTTCATGGCAACTTGCTGCAATGCCTGAAGACGTAGCGCGCCGGTCCTGCGTTGCCGGGCTGCCTTGCATTAGAACTCCGGCGCGGACATTTGACCCCGTCCAAAAGGAATGGGGTATCGCTGCGATGTGGCGCAACGAACAAAAGCCGGCCACGCCAAGGTTTTTCACGATTGACAGGGGCGGAAAAGGCTTGCGGAGCCCTGGGCCTGGCCGGGATAGTGCAGGCGCCCTACATGGAGCGATGCAGACGCTCGCGATCATGGTGCGGCGTTACGCCTTTCCAGCGCCGGTACGCACGGATGAGGTTCGACACTTCCCCATAGCCGAGCGTATCGGCCACATGCAGCGCTGCTCGTTACACCGTCATATTGAGTTCGCACCAATACCTGTGCTGGAGCAACTCATCACGCAACATGGCGGCATCGTGCTGCGAGGGTTCCCCACCCCGCAGACCGAGGACTTCGCCGATCTTGTCGACATGTTTCCCACATTCCAGGACGGCTACATCGGCGGTCGCGCGCCGCGCAAGAAGATCGCCGGAAGGGTACTCGAGGTCACGCGGCTGGACGCGAGCGTCGGCCTGGGCGTGCATTCCGAAATGGCGTACCGGAACCACTATCCCAAGCGCATCGCCTTCTTCTCGCGCAAGACGGCGCCCGTCGGCGGCGAGACCACCATCGCGGATGCGCGCGAGTTCGTCGAAGCGATCGGTCCGGAGCTGGTGGCGAAGATTTCCTCGCTCGGCATCCGTTCGGCGCTGAACTACGGTAGTGCCGCGGGCGGTTGGTACGGATCCGGCGTGCCCATTGGAATCAGCGGGAACTTCTTCACGCTGGCCTCGAATGCTCCCATCATCTTGAGCATGGGCCCGAGTACCCAGCTTGCGTAGGCGCGCTTGTGCTCGTCTTCGCGAGGGTTGGTGTAGAGGTCGAACAGGTAGGGTACGGCGAGCTTGAGAGGCGGCGCTTCCATATTGTCCTGCTGGTAGAAGTGGGCCTTGAAATTCTGCCACTTGACCGCCTGCAGGCGGTTGTCGACCCAGATCAGGATGCCCTCGCGCGCGGACTTCGCGGTCTTGCCCTCGAAGAAGGCGGTCTGGTTCACGCCGTCGATGGGACGGTCACCCGGTACGCGCGCGCCGGTCATGGCGGCGATGGTCGGGAACAAGTCCACGCCGTGCACGATCTGGTTGCTCACAGCGCCGGCGGGAATTTTCCCCGGCCAGCGAATCATGAAGGGCACGCGGATGCCGCCCTCGTACGCAGTGAAATACTGACCGCGCCAGGGGCCAGCCCAACCGTCCCACGGCCTGAAGTACTCCGCGCCGTTATCGCTGGCGAAGATGACGATGGTGTTACTACGCAGGCCAAGCCGGTCGACTGTGTCGAGCATCTTGCCGACGTTGTCGTCCATTTCGGCCAGCATGTCGGCCCAGTCGCCGTTGCCGGTCTTGCCGGCGAAGCGCGGATTCGGCACCGTGGGCAAGTGCGGCTGTGTCAGGCTGGCGAAGGCGAAGAAAGGCTTGCCGGATCTTGCCTGCTGCTCCATGAAGGCGATCGAGCGGCGCGTGAGTTCCGCATCCATCAGGCGGCGCTGCTCCATGTCGTAGACCTTCAGTTCTCGGCTCGTTCCTCCTTTGCGCCCTTCCAGGATGTATTCCGGCTTCATCCGCTCCGGCGAATAGCCGTTGGAGCCCGGCCACATGGCCTCGTTGGTAGTACGCGGAATGCCATACCACTCGTCGAAGCCCTGGTCATTGGGCAGGCGCCCGTCATGGCTGCCCAGGTGCCACTTGCCGAAGAGCGCCGTGGCATAGCCGGCGTCGGATAGAGACTCGGCGAGGGTGACTTCCCACTGCGTCAGGCCTTCGGCAACGCCGCCGATCGGCACCGCGTAGGTGCCCGAGCGGATGGCATAGCGGCCGGTCATCATGCTGGAGCGGCTCGGCGTGCACTGCGGCTCCATGTTCATGTTGGTCAGGCGCATGCCCTCGGCGGCCAGCTTGTCGATGCGCGGCGTGGGTGCGCCACGCAGTTCTCCGCCGCCGTAGACCCCCAGCTCGCCGTACCCAAGGTTATCGGCAAGGATGAACAGGATGTTCGGCTTCTGCGGCGCCTGGGCCGATGCAACCGAAGTGAGCACAGCCCCTGCGGCAAACAGGGCGGCAGCGACGAGCCGAACTGCCCGCCGAGCGGGCGTTGACTGTATCGGATGGATGGGCTTCATGCCGGCGTTACCTGGATGGATTGGGAAGGAATGCATCAGCCGAGCAGCGCCCTGACCCGCACGGCCGCCCGGGAGCCGGCGCCGATTGCGCCATCGATGAAGCCGCGCCAGCCTTCACCGTGGTCGCCCTGGCCGAAGATGACGCGGCCGCGATCCTGCTGGAAATGCGCGTAGTATTTCCCGAACCAGCCCGGCCGATAATTGGCCCAGGTGCCGAGGCTGCAGGGGTCTTCGGTCCACGGGTAGAACTCGACCTGCTCCACCACCGCATCGGGGAAGAAGTCCCGCAGGGCCTGCTGCACGGCGGCCTTGTCGCGATAGTCGATCCGCTTCGGATCCGGCCCGAACGTGACAAGAATGGTGTGGTCGTCGGCCATGGCATAGGTCGACGTCAGCGAGAGCGGGTGTGTGGGCGATGCCAGGGCGGTCACGCGGCCCGCCGCAAGACGCCCCTTCACCTTCGTCAGCAATTTGATGCCCACGCCCGCGTGCCGCTCGCGCCCGGCGGCCACCACCTTTTCATCCAGAGGCGGGGAGAACTGCACGCCGGGCAGCACGTTCATCGGCAGCGCCACGATGACCCCCGCCGCGCTCAGTCGCTCGCCGGTTGCCGTGGTGACGACCACGTGGCCGCCCCGGTCCTCGACCGAGCGTACGGGGGTGCCGAGGCGGATTTCCGGCTTGCCGTCCGCCACCATCTTGTTGATCAGACTGACGGTGCCGTGCTTGAAGCGATAGCGCCCCGCCGCGTCGCGCAGCGCCGGCAGGTTGCCGCCAGGCAGCGACCACCAGCGGTTCACATCCACCTGCGATGCCCGTTCCGGCGGGCAATGCGCGAGCCCGGCCGCGTAGCATTCGAGGACCACCTGCTGGGTCCGGGTCAGCTTCATGCCGCCGATGACATCCTGCGCGCAAAGCCGGTCGCTCCCGGTGATCGCTTTCCAGCCGTGGGATGCGTCGTACGGGCGCTCCCACATCCCGCCCGCCTCCGCAAAATACTGGTTGAACGCGCCGAAGACCGTACCCAGTTGCTCGGGCGTCTTCAGGTATTCACGCCGGCCGTCCACCAGCACGACGGTCACCGCGCCGGCCGGATCGACATGGGCATCCGGCGTTTCCACCACTTCCAGCTTGTAGCGTTGCACTTCCGACCAGACGAACGGTTGCGACCAGTGGATCCAGGTGCCGCCCAGTTCGACCTGATGGCCGGCGAAATCGCTGGTATGCGTGCGGCCGCCCAGGCGATCGCGCGCTTCCAGCACCAGCGTGCGGTAGCCGTTCTTGCAGCAGTCACGCGCGGCGGTGATGCCGGCGAAGCCACCGCCCAGGACGATGACGTCGTAGTCGACACCCTTGGCCTCTGCCTTGCGACGCACCTCGCCGGCGCTGCCTGCCTGCGCCTGTGTCGAACCGATCGCACTGCCGAGCGCCATCGCCCCCGCACCCACGCCGGTGCGGCGCATGAAACCACGACGGTCGATCGACGCCGGTACCTTGCCGGTGACGGGAAGCTTCTTTTCCATGGTGATTGATGTCCGAAGTCAAGTTCCGCCCAGCATAGGACTAACCTGACCGCAGGCGGTATCCAGCATTGGCAACCCGTTCCTGATGCCCTGTTACAACCTGGCGGCGGACACTTGCCTGGATCGCATGACGCACAATCCGATGGTTGGCGTAAGTCCCGATACCGCCTCGCCGATCGCAACAGGGACAATGCTCGCGCCGGGCAGGCGACAACCATGCCCCAGAGTTACCGTTGCAGGCCCTATATGTTCAATGCCGGACATTGCCATGCCTCGTCGACCACGGACCCCGACGATCACGCGCGTGGTCTTCCCGAATTCCACCAGCGCTATCTCCAGACCGGACCAGGACGCTTCGAGGGTACCCTGCAGCGCTTCGATCTGGCCGGGGATGTTGTCGTGTACCGTGAACAGGTCAACGTCCCGACAGCGCAGGAAGGCTGGTTGGCGAAGGACTGGCGTACGTTCGGCATCTCCATGTCCGAGAGCAGTTCGACTCTTCAGGGGCGCGCCGTCGGCGCTACCATCGGGCATTTACAGGGAGGGGGCGACTGGGCCGTCCAGACGGCGGGACCGACTGACCATGTAGGGATCGTGATTCGCGACGAGACCTTCGCGCAGTATGCCGAATACCTTGGCGGCGTCGATGGTATTTCGTGGGCCAGCCAGCCCTTGCTCGAAACCAGCCAGCCTGCACGCCAACGCGCCTCGGCCGGCATCGGCAATTGCCTGCGGGCTGCCGCGGACAATCCTGGTGCCCTGGCGCATCATGCTTCGCGCACGGCGTTGCGCGATAGCATCCTCGAACACCTTTTCTGCCTGCTGATCGATGCACAACCGGCCCGGCGCCGCAATGACGTGACGCGGTTGACCTACAGCGAGATCGTCAATCGCAGCCGCGAACACTTGATGACGAACCCGGGTATGCCCGCAGGCCTCCTGGAGTTCTGCCGGATGCTGCGCATCAGCCGTCGGACGCTGCAGACGGCCTTCCTGGAAGTCACAGGTGTTACGCCTCAGGCATACATGCGAGCCGTGCGACTCTCATCAGTACAAAAGGTGTTGCGACAGGCCGATGCGCCGGAGATCAATGTTGCGGCCGCCAGTTGGGGCTTTGTTAACATGGGCAGATTCGCCGCGGACTACCGGCTCATGTTTGGCTATCTCCCGTCGGAGACAGTTCGGACCTGCGGGATGGTCCATATGGCCCGCTGACCCCTATTTCGGTAGCCTCCTCCCGTGAGGTGAAGTAATTGCGCTCCGTTTGTGAAGTAAACGTATTGCGCCCCCGAAGAAGCATTCACTGCAGCAATTATGGCAGTAACGCGACTACTCGTCTGTTGGCTGTTCTTCGCACACGAAATCAAAGCCACCTTATAAAAGTGGTGTTACAGCTCGTCGACAAAAAAAAGACACCGATAAACGGTGCCTTTAATGGGAAATTACAAGATAAAAGAAGAGCTGCAATTATTCCAGATATCTTCAATCATGAAAATCGAAATTTTTTTACATCAGTTTCTCCGTATGCCGCTAGGCGAAGGATTCAAGCTTGCCGGCCCGAGTGGGTTCGCTTCCGGGAAGCGATGATCGAACACTTTCCGCCCCACGGCAACCAGCCGCCCCGCCAGACAGCCTGCTCCTCTGGTACGGATCGAACTCCGGCAGCGCCCACGGTGCCGGGTCGACCGCATCGAGATCGACGCAGTGCCTGAAGTCACTCGCTGCCAGGCGCATACCTAGAAATTTTCCAAATGCATCGAGTTGGACCTGCGATGTCATGCCTGCGCTGCCGCCGATTGCCGGGCAGATGATCCATGTCGTTCCGTTCCTGGTGAAGATACGCAAGCGCCTGACTTGATCTGCCGGCTGGAGTCCGTGCTCTTCGCTGGCGAGCCCGCCGAGCGAGAAGGCCTCGATGTATTCGTCGGTATGGCGATGGCTTAGACAAATGACCACCTTCGGACGCCAGCGTGTGCAGGTCATTGCGAGGAACCGGAAGCGTTCGCCATGTCGGCACAGATCTACGTAGCGCGACTGTGGAATCAGTTCAGGCTGACCTCGGAACGCCTTGGACCACGTCGTTCGTCCGTCGACATGGGGAGACAGGGGAAACAGGCTGAGCCTGAACTCGGCGCCGCATGGCGAGTAGAGATGGCGCCAGTAGTATTGTTCCCAATCGTTGTCGCCGAGCCGCATGCCCATTGCCTCAGCCCGCGCGGCGGCCATGATGCGCGCAACGCACTGATGGCCAAACCACTTGCCCATGTCTTCCCGATGCTGATGGCGGAACACAGCGTCCCAGGCCGGCGGCGCCATGCGAGGCTGCAGCGGCGCGACGAGGGGCTCGTACCAGGCGGGGCTTCTGTCGCATATCCAGACAGGAGCCTTTGGGTTGCCTCCCTCCATCCCCAGGTACGAGGCAAAATATCGATCGAGTTCCCGGCGCTCGAACACCCTTGAATGCTGCATATTATCCCTTGCTGCTTGGTGGGACCCCCAAATATTCAATGCCGCAGCATGCCGCCGCCCGGAGACGAGCGTGCTGCCGTGGTCGTTTACGAATTTATTTGCAGACGGTGCGCGAAGAAATAGTGCGCCGTTGCCATCGGCATGCGTATGCCCATCGGATTTCTTATAAATCCGATGGACTGCCTGCTTCAAAGGATGGGGCTAGGCGCGTATTCGCATGCCATTGGTGAAAACTGATTACCCTGGCATTTCCGACTTATCGATGACGTCGATAAATTAATTTACCCAGACGTTCAGCCGCAAAAATTTTTCTAGAACCGACGTAATAATTATGTAATTTTTTGTGATTGATAGGATTTTAACCAATCCGTCCTATTTTAGGAATTTCAATCTTCTAAGGTCTGAAATAAGTGCCCTTGCTGCGATGCAATAAAGTTGGGGTTCCCTGTTTTCCATCCCCTCACCGGAGGGGATAGAAACGTGCTGACGATCCTGGAAACAGAGGGCCGCGCTGCGCAACGCGATCCCGATCGACGCTGTGAAGCGCCAGGGTCCCGGATTCAGAACCCGGAGAAGCGGATGCCGATCGAGCCGTAACCGTAGTACCGATCCAGCTTGCCGGCGGTCGCGGCGTTATAGAGGAACGGAATGGTTCCGACAAAGTTGTGCAGCGACGCCTGGCCGCGCAGGAACACCTCCACGTTCTTCACCACCGCAAACGACAGCTCCAGCCCCAGCGTATGGTTGGAGCGGATCGGCGAACTGCCATAGGTTTGCGAACGGCTATCGACATTGCTGCGCAGCAGGTATTGGAACTGGTATCCGAGCCGCGCCGCGAAGCGCTCGTACTTCCAGCGCCATGATCCACCCAGGCTCAGATAGCCGGCCGTGTAGTTGAAATCGTCATTGATATTCAGCCCGAACTGGCCGGCATCGACCGCGAACGACGCGGACTGGAGCGTGGCGTTGCCCACGTTGCACGGCGCGGCCAGTTGGCCTTTGGCGAGATTGTCGGAGCCGATAGCGACATTGAAATTGCAATTGCCTCGCTGCAGACGGGTATTGATGCTGCCGATCGTCACGCGGCTGATGCCGAGGCCGATGAAACCGGTGAGCTGGCTGCGCTCGGTCAACTCGCCGGAGAAGATGACATCGGCCTGGGCCTGGACATCATTCGCGTTATTCACTGTGAGGCTGTTGAACATCGTGTTGCGAACCAGCACAGGCGACGAGCGATTCAGGCTGCCGGAATGGTCTCCCCATAGCGAGAAGCGCAGCATGATGCGATCGCGGGCACCGGCCTCGGCCAGCGGGTCGTAGTGCATGGCCAGCATCCAGGTATCGATCTGGTTGTGGTCTTGCCCGTAATCGATGCCACGGCGCCAATAGGTGGCCGATCCCGACCAGTGTGGCGAGAATTTATAGCCCAGCATCAACTTGCCACCGCGGTAATCGCCCGCGTTGTCCGACACGGGCCCCTGCCGCCCGCGCAGGTTGAAGACGTCCACGGTGCGGTCGACCATGTCGTAGCTGGCCTCCACCCGCACCGAGGTGAACTCCCCGGTGGCGGGCTCGGCTTGCATGAACACATCGTCGGGGGCGGCACTGGCCGTACCTGCGCACGACAGGCCCAGCACCAGGGCGCAGGCGTGGACCAACCGGCGCTTGCGAATCAGCTGCATAGAAAACTCCGAGGCCGCTGGGCAAGCCTCATGCGTGGCGCGCTCCCGGGGGAGGCGCTCGACGCAGGCACAAAAGGCCCGGTCATCCTCGGCACTGCGTTCAGGCATGTGTTCGGATGAACGGGGCCGGCCTTCCCCATCCGGGCGGAAGGCACACTACGCGCTGGTCACGGGTTGAGCGTGACCGTAGTCTTGAGGCCGTCGCCGGTCACCATCTCTGCGTCGGTCTTCACCAATGCCGTCTTGGCGAACTCCACGCCGCCGTTGACCAGCATGCCCAGCTTCACATCCCTGCCGTTGACACCGGTGGTTGTCGCAAACGTCACGGGGAATGTGCTGACCGACTTAGGTGTGAGCGCGTCAACCTGCGCCTGGCTCAGCGCGCCGGCGGACCTGAGCTTGCCGAGGAACACCGTGAACGGCAGGTTCAGCGACCCGCCGTTGGCGCTGGAGAACAGACTGTCTGCGGCGCTATTCGTCAGGCTTGCCGCAGCAGACACGTTGCCACTGATCCTGAACGAATAAGCGGTATTGGCAGGCACCACCGCATCCACCAATTGCGACCCATTGAACGTCAGCGTCACGTTCTCGATGATGACATCGACCTGATTGCCGCCATAGGTATAGCTCAGGCCGGCGCGCACTTGCGACGGGCCGCCGTTGAAGGCATCACCATTCTGCGTCATCGCAACCTGGATCGCGCCCAGCGTGCCACCCGTGGCTGAGATCGTGTCGGTGATCGGGTAATTCGCGCCGTTGATCGTCAGGTTTGACAGCAGCAGGGAGTTGTTCAGCCTGACCGCGTTGGCCACGCTGTTGATCGCGCCAGCGTCCACCGCGCTGCCCAGGTCCGCGGCTGCCTGCTGGATCTCGGCGGTGTTGCCCGTCGATACTGCATCACCGAGTTCAGCCAGCCCGGCCGTGTTAGAGGCATCGGTCAGCCCGTCAGTCGTCACCGCCTGGACCAGCGCCGTGGTCGTCGTGGACTGGGCGCTCTCGGTCACGACGTTAATTGATCCGCTCTCCGTCAAGGCCGCCAACGTCTCGGCGGGGCTGCTGCTCAGATCGACGGCCTCCAGCGCCGTGCTGACGCTTGTCACCTGGCTCGTGATTACCGGAGCGGCCAGTGCGGCCACATTGGCTGCCACGGCGCCAATGTCCGACTGCAAGCTGGCGGGCAAGCCGGACTGAGCGTTCTGTACAGCGCTGGATACTACGTTTGTCACCAGTGCACTGCTGGTCAGGTCTGCGGTGCCCTGCGCGCTCGCCACGGCGCTGGCGACCGCCTTGGAAGCCGCCGCGGCTGTCTCCGCGGGCGTCAGCGTGCCACCCGTGCCCAGGCCCGACAGCGTCTTGGCGACGTGGTCGACCAGTTGCTGTACCACGACTGCCGCCCGCAGCGCGGTGGCGTCCTGCATCGGATCGAGCGTGGCCAGGTCCTTGCCTGTCAGGCCGAGCCCCGTGGCCAGGGGTGCGGCCTGCGCTGAGCCGAGTTGGACCGCCAGCGTGGTCAGCGGCGAGACTACCTGTATCACGCCCTCCCTGTAATCCTGCGCCTGAGCCTGAAGCACCCCGACAAACGGCTGCTTGGTACCGATATCGGTGCCGCCGGTCACTCTCAGCGCGCTCCTGGTGCAACCTGCCGGGAAGGTAAAGTCGCCGCTTGCATTCGTGGCCACCGTCTTGCTCTCGCAATCAAGGAAGGTGACAGTCGAGCCGGACAGGTAGAAGTCCACCGCCTTGCCGCTCACGGTGGCAGAAGGCTGGGAAGGCGGGGGCGAATCGTCGCCGCCGCCACCGCAAGCCACGAGCGTTGCCGCCGCGCCTGCCATGATGCCAAGGATGAAGATGTTCCGGGTTTTGGTGTGCACGCTGCTCTCCTGAGATCGAAACTTCGATACAACGAAACGTGGTGGGGAATCCTGCGACGGGGATACTGCCTCGCACAGTCTCCAGCGCCCTACGCTGCCTCTGGTGCTACGCACGCATAGGCGTGCGAATACCGCGGCAGCAGCTTGCAATTGCGCCGGCAGGCAGATAAACGCATCCACCAATCCGTGTCACCCCTACTTGGCGGGGGAAAGTCAATCCGTTGCCGTCGCGGCTCCCCGCAGGCCGGCAAGCGGGGCCAACGCCCGCGCTCGCCACGACTCATGACGCCCTCACTATCGGTGCCTCTGCACCAGCGGAGTGCCCGGGAAAGTCGTCCGGCCGCAGCCAGCGCGTGATGTACTGGCCCATGGCGTCAAGCAACACATCAGACATCAACCCTCCTGAGCCAGCCAGGGGCGGACAGATGATCCACGTGGTGCCGTCTCGCTCCAGCACGCGCAAAGTCTTGGGCTGATCGGCGGGCTGCAGGATGTGGTCGGTGGCGCGCGCTTCTGCGAGCACGAACGCCTGCGCAAAGTCGTCGGCGTGCCGCTCGCCCAGGCAGATCACCAGCTTCGGCTTCCAGCGTCGGCGAATTCCATCGATGAAGGCAAAGCGCCGGCCTTCGCGGCAAAGGTCAAGGTAGCGCTGCCTTGGCAAAAGCTCCGGCTGGCCGCGAAACGCCTTCGACCACGGTGTCTGATTGATCAGGCGCGCTGGCAGCGGGAACAGGCTGAGCTTGAACTCCGCGCCATGCGGCGCGTACAGATGCTGATCGAAGTAGTGCTTCCAGTCCTGCTCGCCTATGGCCGTCTTGAAAACCTGCGCGCGCGCTGTCGACATGATCCGGGCAATCTTCTGGTGCGATTGCCAGCGCTCCATATGATGGCGATACTTGTAGCGGTAGGCGGCATCCCATGCGCTGGGTTGCACATGCGGAACCAACGGAGCCAATAGCGACGCACCGCTTGGATGCGGGGAGCTATCGCAGAACCATACTGCGGCGCCCGGATTTCCCCCGTCCATCCCTACGTACGACGCGAAATACGAATCCAGCTGCTCCCGCGTGAATACCGTATGTGGCTCTGTCTTCTTTCTCATTTCTTTACCGCGGTTGAGTGAACGATGCCCGGATGCTGAGCCGCATCAGCGTCTTCATGCGCATCACAAAAGCTCGGCGGTCCCGAATCTGCTCGCGAATGTTTTTATTCTCACCCCCAGAGCGAGGGGTGCGCTGCCATCTCGTTTCCCTTCTTGCGCGGGGTAACGCCCGGCTCAGTTGCACGGCATCTTCGCGCGCGAAAAACGACTAGCCCAGCGGCGAACAGAAGTGGCGGTGCAATGCAAAGCCACCTCGACCACGGCCAGACTTTCCCTTCTGATGCAGGGTACCGACGCTTTTCGCTGCATCGCACTATTCCCTGCAGAAAACACAGAGCACGCCAGCGCCATCAGCAGCGCTGGCAGCAAGAGAGCGTTGCAGTTCCATGGATCGCCTCAAGGATTCGACCGCGGCCGGTCATCGGCGGATCGCGGCCACACCATGGATCCGGCTGCTGCGAAGCAGTCCGCACGACTCTGCCTTGTTCACATCATGAGCATGCACAACCAAGATGCATGCCGTGCGACGAGCATGGCCGCCACTGCGCGCGGACTGCAAGGCCGGAGGAGACAACAAGGGCATGGGCACTCGCTTGAGCGCCCATTACTCGAACGCTTCTGGGGGAAGCAATTGGGTATCTATCGAGATATGTTTGCCAGGCACCACGATCAGCTCGCGCTGATGGCTCGCCTGCTCGACGCCGGCGCCATCTGGCTTGCGGCAATTCTGGCCAGCGAAGTGCGGTTTGCTACTGCGCACGCGCCAATCCACCAGTTCATCCAGTACTTTGGTTGTGCGATCGCCTTCATCGTTCTGCCCGGATTCGACGTCTACACCTCCTGGCGCGGCCGTAGCCTGCTCTCCCTGGCTGCGCGCCTGCTGTCTGCCTGGAGCCTGGTCTGGCTGGTCAGCCTGCTGCTGATCTATCTGCTTCACCAGGCCGATTCCCTGTCCCGCTTGTGGATGGTGTACTGGTACGCTTTCTCGCTGGCAGGCCTGGTGGCCCTGCGCGTCGTCAGCCGTGCCGTGCTCAATCTGCTGCGCGTTGCTGGCGCCAACAATAAGCGCGTGATCATCGTCGGCTTTGGCCGTACCGGCCAGGAGATGTACCGCCGCGCGACCGCCAGCCACACCACGGGCTTCAAGATCAGCGGCATCTATGCGCCGGAAGGCGAGCCCACGCCAGAGGGGCGCCGTCGCATCACCGACAGCGCCCACATCGCCGAATTTGCGCGAGAGCATGAGATTGCCGAGATATGGCTCACCCTGCCGATGAGCGAGCATCGGTTGATGCAGGAGATCGCTTTCTCGTTGCGCAACGACTTCATCGACATCAAGTGGATGCCGAGCGTGCTCGATTTTGACCTGCTCAACCACAACGTCGGCAACTTCCTGGGCATGCCCGCAGTGGAGATGAACAAGCCGCCTTCGCTCGGCGTGCGCGGCACCATCAAGGCCATCTTCGATCGCACCTTTTCCGCGTTCGTGCTTATCGCCCTGTCGCCGCTGTTCCTGCTTATCGCCTTTCTGATCAAGCGCGACTCGCCGGGCCCGGTCTTCTTCAAGCAGGAACGCCTTGGCATGGATGGCCGCGTCATCCATGTCTATAAGTTCCGCAGCATGAAAGTGCATACCGAGCACGGCGCCGTCACGCAAGCCACCAAAGGCGACAGCCGCGTGACGCCGATCGGTGCGTTCCTGCGCCGTACCAGCCTGGACGAGCTGCCACAGTTCATCAATGTGCTGAAGGGCGAAATGAGCGTGGTGGGCCCCCGGCCGCACGCCATGGCGCATAACAATATGTATAAGGAACAACTGGACTTCTACATGCTGCGCCACCGCGTCAAGCCCGGCATCACGGGCTGGGCGCAGATTAATGGCTATCGCGGCGAAACCGATACCCTGGACAAGATGGCCAAGCGGGTCGAGCACGACATCTTCTATATACGCAACTGGTCGTTCTGGCTGGACCTGCGCATCATCTTCTGGACCGCATTCCGGGGCTGGATGGGAAGCAACGCTTACTGAGACCACGTGAGAGCACGGTCGGCATTCCAGCTCGCAATCGAACACGCAATCGAATACGGAATCGAACACGCAATCCAATGATCAAAGTCCTGCATGTGACCGAGTGCCTGGGCGGTGTCGAAACTTACCTCCACCTCCTGGCATCCCATATCAATACCGAGAACATCAGCTTCCACTTCGCCCTGCCGAAGCAATGCTCCATCTCGTCCATTGCCGACGCGCGCAACTTCGGCGTCAGCTACTTGCCGATTCCCCGCAAGCTCGATCCGTTGAACGACTTGAAGGCGGCGCTCAGCCTGCGGGCGCTGGTGAAAAGGGTAGCCCCCCAGATCGTGCATCTGCACAGCTCGAAAGCCGGGCTGGTCGGTCGGCTGGCATGCATCGGGTTGAACGTACGCGTTGTCTATACACCCCATGCCTACTACTACCTTGGGCTCAGCGGGGTCAGGCGCCGCGTGTTCCTGATGGCGGAGCGGCTCTTGCATCGTCTTACGGACGAGGTGCTGGCCACGTCGCCGTCGGAGCGCCATCGGGCCATCCACGACATAGGCCTGCCCCACGAACGCGCTCATTCGATACTGAACGCCGTCGAGCCCCGGTCCGTGCCGACGGAAAGACGGCTGGCTGCCGGCGTCAAGCGAGTCATCATGGTGGCACGGATCAGTCCTCAGAAGAACATCCCCATGTTCCTGGACGTGGCCAGGCTGTTCAAGGGGCGCCCGGATATCGAGTTCATGCTGGTGGGCTACGGCCACTATGAGAATGACCGGGCTACGCTCGATACACTGCTGCAGGAGCGCGGCCTCGTCGAGGGCAAGGACATTACGACCATCGCCTGGATGGGCCGGTCCGAGCTGCTGGAGCTGCTGGGTTCCGCCGCAGTCGTGGTGCTGACCTCGCACTACGAGAGCTTCGGCTACGTGCTTGCGGAAGCCAATGCCCTGGCGATCCCGGTGGTCGGCACTGACGTGGACGGCATCAAGGACATTATCGTGGATGGCAGCAACGGCTTTATTGTTCCGGCAGACGACGCCCCCTCCATGGCAAACTCCATTGAAGCCATCATCGGCGACGATACGCTCTGGCAAGCCATGTCCGAGCACGCAGTGACACGCGCAGCGTCCGAGTTCAATATCGTGACCCAGGCCCGGAAGTTCGAATCCTTCTATTCACGCGAAGTCCTTGCCTAGGGTGCTGGTCGATCCTGCCGCTCAGGGCGGCACTGCCCCGCTTGCCCAGCTGACCAGCAGGATCACCCCATTGGCAAGTCCGGCTTCGGCTTGCGGCATCGCCGAGCAAGGCCGCGCCCCCGCGGACATCCCCAGGGCCCGCACTTCGCAGCTGTCCGCCCTCTCCTTGCCCAGCTCCTCGAGCATCATGGCCTTGCTTTGCGGTCCCCAATAGATGCGATGGACCGCGCCATCCTTGCGCAGGGAAAGGACGAAGGTTCCGTTGCCCCCGCGCCAGTCAGCATCCTTCGCACCAGCAAGGATGCCCAGCAAGTCGCGCAGCATGGCGATGACAGGTTTTTCGGACCCATCAGCCCTTAGCAATCCGAAATTTGCCTCTCGGTCCCACCGGGCCTCGCCCCGGTCGCGCCAGGAATAGATGCCCAGCATGGGTACCTGTGAAATGACGCCGGCAAGCACCTGCCTGGCGATCAACGCGGCCTGCGTTGTCTCGCTGCGCACCGGAAGGTAGGAGGCGTAGCCCCATTCACTCACAATCAGTTGGGCGGACGGACGTGGCGAGTTGCGAATCCGGCCGCTGAGTTGCCGATAGTCCTGCAAGAGCGTCTCGGGCGTTGCCCGGTACGGATGGATGCTTAAGCCCTTCATGCAGCTCAGGCGCGGATCCGTCAGCAGTCGGGAAAAGGACAACTCCGCCGCCGGGTTTTCCGGTTTTGGGAGCCGGGCAAGACCAAACAGGTACACGGATGGCAGCGGACCGGTGCCTTGTTGCGCCAGCGCATCGCAGATCCTGCCGGCGGTCGAAACCAGTCGGGAGATGGGTACCGAAGGATGCAGGAAGGTTCGGTTGTCCGGCTCGTTCCAGATCTCATACGACAGGTCCGGTCCCTTGTTACGCCGCATAAACCGGACAGCGAACTCGGCGAACTTCACTTCATTCGCATCGCTCGAACCGTCGTCGCCGGTATCCCCCCAGATATACCGACCGCCGTACAGCGTGATCAGCATGTGCAGGCCGGCCTGGCGTGCCTGGCTAATGACCTGCAAGTAGCGCTCCGGCGTCAGGTGTCCCCGCACTACCTCGGGCCGCACGCCGAAACGCACATGCGAGAATCCCAGGCTCTTGATCGTCGCCAGGTCGCGGTAAGACACCGTGGCGGGGTCGATCTGAACGGCAAAGGCAGGCATTGCTGCAATCCGGACCGGAGCCTGCAGCAGTTCGGCCTGCGCCTGTGGACAAAGCAAGAAGGCGGACACCGCCACGTGCGTCGCCAGTGCCAGTGCGCGCGCCAGCGCACGGCCGCGCAAGGACGAGACCCTATTCGACGCCATGCCTGCGAAGCACGCCCATGGCGAGCGCACCGGTCTGAATCAGCGCGATGGCGAGGAAGGACACCAGCATGATCTGCGCTGCCACGAGGTAGTCGAGCTGAGGATAGCGCCACGCCCCCAGGCCGATTCCCGCCAGCAGGCCGATGCCAGCGGCAAGGAAGATGGCGCGGACCATGCCGAATGATTTCAACAAGGTCCTCAGGCACATCACGACGGCGAACACGATAGGGAACAGCGCGAAGAAGCGCACATCGAGGTCGCCATACGCCGGGCCGAACAGCATGACGACGACGTTATCGCCGAATAGCAGCAGCAGCGCGCTCAGCCCGCCCGCCAGCGCGACGCCGCCCAGCACGAACAAGACGGACATCCTGGCCAGCGTCATGGCGTTGTCCCGCTTGAACGACGCCGCGAACCTGGGCATCAAGTGATAGCCGAGCGCCATCAGGATGTATTGGGCCGGCAGCAAGACCGTGAGCAGGATCCGGAATCTTGCCGAGTCGGCAAGGTGTCCCAGCGAGCCGAGCAGCACGACCAGTCCCGGGCCGACCAGCCAGCTCATCAGCTGCGCGCTGGCCGAGCTCGCACCAAATTCCAGCCACTTCCGCGGGGAAGCTGGCCTCCCGGGAATGATTTCGATGCGCCCATTGCGCCGGATGGCACCGGCTGCCAGCAACGTTGGGAGCAGGATCGCCGCGGCGAGCATCAGCATCACCGCGGATGCACCCTGCGTGCTGGTGGCCAGGCCGATCATCGCAACGCCGCCACCAATCAGCGAATGGCAGACCAGCAGTCCCGTATAGCCCCTCGCCTTCGCGCCTACGGTCCGGAGCACCCAGTAAGCGGTGTAGCTGGAAAACAGCACGGCAGCCGCTGCACAGGCCGACGTGCTCAGGCCATGCCCGTACAGGTAGAGGATGGACCCAGCAGCCACTGGAAACACAGTCAGCCCTGCCATTTCTATCGAGAAGCCCACGCGGAGCTTCATCCCC
Organism: Cupriavidus sp. NPDC089707; assembly: GCF_044748965.1. Lineage (NCBI taxonomy): Bacteria > Pseudomonadati > Pseudomonadota > Betaproteobacteria > Burkholderiales > Burkholderiaceae > Cupriavidus > Cupriavidus sp. NPDC089707. Next base: position 62,640 of record NZ_JBIVHB010000013.1, on the reverse strand, counting down.
TCAATCAGCGACGGCTCGTGCAGGAATGAGACATAGAAGATATTGATAAACACCACGAGGGACAGCACAACCGCAACCAGGCCATAGCCAGCCATGTCCATCGACCGGGCCAGAGCCACGTTGATGCCGAATTGCACTGCCGTATAGGCGGCCTGTTCGAACACCGCGCCAAGCGCCGACAGCATGCGGCGCATTATTGCATTCCCTCGAGCGACGGTGCCGCCTCTGGCGTCGAAGACGGGATTGGGAACGCCGGCATCTCTCTGAAAAGCAGGGACAGGCCCTGTGTAATCTCGTGGCCGAGCCGCGCCGAACGTTTGAATTGCGTTGCGCCCAAGGATCGCGCGTACGCCAGCCGTTCGATCAGATCGTCAGCGCAGGCAGTCTGGCGCACCGCGAAATCACCGCGCCCGCTCAGCCTGAAGAAGGACGCGACCTTGGAGTCCCAGACAATGCCGACTGATGGCACGCCGAAGCTGAAGGCGATGATGTTCGCGTGCATTCTGTGGCCGACCATGCTCTGACATCCCGCGATGATCGAGACCAGCTCCGCCGGGGATTTAGGCAGGATGAAGTCCGCACCACCAACGCCGAGCCGGTTCCCGACCGAAGCCGCCGCGATATTGTCTTCTTCCGCGCCATTGGTGAACAGAACCACCCGCTTCCCGCTCTGCCGCAGTTTGGCCACCAGCTCCACGAACATGTCAATTCCCCGGCCCTGCTCCGATACGGTGGCGAGGTCCGCGTTGTAGTGCAGTGACTCGACATCCGAGACACAGATACCGACATCCCAGCGCTTTTCCAGCCCCTTGTCCGCATAGAGAGCCGAGCTCAGGATGGCCGGGTCCGGAATGATTGTGACGTCGGAACAAGTGCCCCCGGCGATGCGGACAAGATTCCGACGCGAGCCTTCATCCCTGACGGAGATGAATTGCGGCGCCGCCTGCCTGAAGAACCTGGAGATGAGGTACCTGCCCGCCTTGGACCAGCTGGCTGCCACGCCTACCGATACCAGGGCGACCTTCGCGTTCGTCCCGAGGCACTGGGCCAGAAGATAGAGCTTCAGGGGAAAGTTGAGGTCGACATCGCACAGGAGTTGGCCGCCACCGATCACGACGACATCCGCATCCGCCAGCTGCTGCTTCCACCTGGCGCGCCACAGCCGCCGGTATTTCATCAAGATGGCAAGGGTCAGCACGGGAACCCGGGCCCACCCAGGGAGCCTGGAGAAGACCCGCATCAGCCCCCCCTTCTTCAGCGAGTTTTCACCGAGCTGCGTGCGCCCTGCTATGTCAAGGTAACTGACACGGCAATCCGGCAGGGTCTGATGGATCAAGTAGCCCAGTGTTTCGGCTATCACGGCATCGCCGAGGTTGTCACTGTACGGCACCGCGCATATGACGACGTGCTTCATCTTGATTGGCCGATGGCAAGGTTAGCAAGGGAATGAGAAACAAGCTGACCGATGTGAGATGGCGAACATAGCTTCCCAGGTCTGGCTCGAATATGAACTGCACCAGGATATGCGCGACAATCAACCTGGCAAACCAGCGGCACTTGCGTTGGTCCTCGCCAGCTGGCAGCGTCGCGGACAGCCCGCGCAGGGCTACGCGGATGATCGCAAAGTGCATCAGCATCATGGCAAGATCGACCGGCGCGCGGAAGCTGATCACGGGCAACACAAACATGGCGGCTGCATACAGATAATTGACGATGAAATTGACACCCGAGGTGGGTGGATACAAATTCCAGATCATCGTCCGGTTGTCGCTACCGATACTCAGCGCGTAATTGTTGGAGATATCCCTGGGCGACTGGAGGACATACAGGATCTCGGCGGGTGCCACCAGGATCGCTCCCAGCAGGCATGCCAGCACGACGCCTTTCCATGCCGGCGTAAGCCGTGCCGACGCGCGCATGCCGAGTGCGAGCACCAGGATCATCGCGTAATAGTTCCGGATGAAGAAGGCATAGCATCCGTACAGCACAATGATCATGACGACGAGCCCGCGGGAAGACACCGCCCTGGACATGCCGCACGCGACAAGAATGATCGACATCGCGATCACGACAGTCTCCTTGCCGGGTGAGAGCAAGTTCAGCAGCATGCAGGGAAGGACGAACAGCCAGCGCGCAGCCAGGTCTCGCAGGCTTGCGACGCGGCTCGACGCCACCACAAGGTAGGTAACGCCGATGCTGGCGGTTACGACGTTCACATACTCCGGCCCAAAGAAGGAAAACACCCTTGCGGTGGCGGCGAATGAATCGTCGAAGTTGGACGAGCCGGTCACAAGAAATTCCAGCATCTTGTTCGAATCGGCCACCCACTTTTCGGGAAGCGATTCGCGCCCAAAGAAATAGACCGCCAGATAGAGCATGCTCAACAGCATGCTGGCGATGGCGGCCAGTCCGCGCTCCGCAAGTACCCAGTCGCGATTCAGTTTCGTGGCGTGCATTTTGATCTCGCGGGACCGGTCCCTGGCGCCCGGCGCCGGTTACCGCCATACCAGCCCATCATGTTTGCCTGCTTGCGCCCCGATGGCCAATGCGCTTCGGTTTCACGATTTCTCGCTATGCGAGTAGCCGTAATAGGCATAGCGATAGCGTCCATACTTGGAACCGTAGCCATAGCGGAAGGCATTGGGATCGAGCCCATTGAAGATCACCCCTTTCACACTCACATTGACTTGCCCGAGTTGCTTGGCACACTCCGATATTTCCCCGATCGAACTCTTGCCGAATCGCGTGACAAGGAAGACCGTGCCGCAACGCTCAGCCAGGATCGCGGCGTCGGCGACAGCCAGCACCGGGGGCGTGTCAATCATGAGCAGGTCATAGCTTTCGCTGAGGTCTTCGAGCAGCTTGACCATGCGCGTGTTGAGCATGAGCTCGGCAGGATTGGGCGGTATGGTCCCCGTGCCGATGAAATCCAGTCCCTGGACGACGTCGCGGTGGATGACCTCTTCCAACGCAAGCTTCCCGGCCAGCACGTCAGACAAACCGGGGTCCCGGTCCTTGCCGAAGTATTGGTTCAGGTATCCCTTGCGCATATCGGCGTCCACCAGCAGAACGCGCTTGCCGCCAGAGGCCATCAACGCCGCCAGATTGACCGAGACAAAGGACTTGCCGACCCCCGCCGTCGCCCCGGTAAGCAGCACGCGGTTGTTGGTCGCATCCAGCATGGCAAACTGCAGCGACGTCCGCAGGCTGCGCAGGCTTTCCACCGACGGCTCGTTTGGATAGCGATCTGCCAGCAGAAACTGGCCTCGCTTGCGCGAATGGATTTCCTTGCTGAGGGTGATCTGGTGTTCGGACTGTGGAACGGTCGCATACACATTCAGGCCGGTATGCTCCTCGATGTCCTTGGGATCCGTAATCCCGCCGAACAGGACATTGCGGACAAAGGCTACCCCCGCACCCGCCAGCACGCCAAGCATTGCGGCCAGGACGATCACCAGAGGCTTCCTGGGCTTTACCGGCTCCTCGGGAACCGGCGAGCTATCCACAAGGCGCACGCTGCCGACCTTGCCGGCCTTCACCAGCTTGAGTTGCTGCATATTGTTCAGCATGCCGACGTATAGGTCGTTGTTGACCTGGACATCGCGCATCAGGCGCAAGGTATCCTGTTCCAGGTTTGGCAAGGCCTTCACACGACTGGCGATCGATCCCACCTTGGCGCCGAGCGCGGCGATTTGCTGGTCTATGGCTTGCATGGACGGATGACCGGGCGCAAAGCGCGTCACAAGCTCGGCGCGTTTCTGCTTGAGTTCGAGCAGCGAGGTTTCTGCCGTCACACTCTCCTGCAGGAATGCCTTGCCCTCTTCGCTGAGATTGAAGGTGCCTCGCTCATTGCGCATGGCGTTGTACTTGACTTCCGCGCGCTCGAGCTCTGCCTTCAGTTGCGGCAGCAGGTTGTTCAGGAAAAGCAGGGATTTTTCTGCTTCCGCGGCCTTGCGATTGATGTTCTGCGCCACGTACTCATCGCCGATCTCGTTCAGAATGGCAGCGGTCAGCCGGGGATCATTGCCTTCGAGCGAGGCACCGATCATGCCGCTCTGCTTACCCTTCTCCGCGATATTCAACTGAAGCTGCAACTGCTCCAGCGTCTTCAGGCGGGAATTGCGGATCAGGTTGAAGGCAATGCCGGGCTTCGCCTTCAGTGCGCTCACCAGCAGTCGGATCTTCCCCACACCATGCTCGACCTCGACCGCTTCCCCCACACGGCCCTCGATGGGCTTATCAAGACTGCTCTGCTCCAGCCGGTAGCGGCCATCCCCCAGGGTCACGAGTACGAAGCTCTCGCCCTGCAGCGCATCGGGCACGTCGAAGATGGACACCGCGATCGATTCCGAACCCCAGGCATAGCCCCCGATGCCAAACAAGCCCGGCTCGGAAAGCCCTTTCGACCGGCTGGCGATCCAGGGTCCGATCAGTGGGAAGTACTTCGGCTTGGCATCGATATAGAGCCGCAGATTGTCAACTGCCTTGCCGACAATCATGCGCGAGCGCAGGATCTCGATTTCCGCGGTCGCCTGCGTTTTGACGTCGAATAGCGAAGAGACATCGCCCAGCAGGCCGTTGGGGCTGTTCTGGCTGTCCTCAACCTGCACAAGGATGTTCGCCTCGTAAACCGGTCGCGCCAGGAAGGCGTAGGCAACCCCAATCGAAAATATGGCAATACCAATCGCCGCAATGAGCCAGCGGCTTGCCACGAGCACGTCAAGATAGCGAACGAGGGCGATCTCATCTGACTGACCGGGCGCCGCGACAGGAAGATATGTGGACTGGTTCATGGGAGGCAGGACAAGTTCGTATTAACCCAAGGCCCGGATGCGTGGCACCCAGGATTCCACACCGCGCTGAATCAGCTGCAGCGCATTCTCGAAGGCCGGAGGTGGCTTGCGATAGGGATCTGGCACATCAAACCTTCCCAGTTCGCCAAGGCGGAAAACCCGTCCTGTGGTGGCGGGGTGCAAACGCTGAATCTCTTGCCGCTGGGCGCTGTCCATGACGAGTATCAGATCCGCGCGCCTGACCATGGCGTAATCGAGTTGACGGGCCCGGTGGCCGGAAATATCCACGCCCTGATGAATCATGAGGTCCACCGCGTTTGGATCAGCAGCCTGTCCGGTAAGGGCTCCGAGGCCGGCGGAGACAACGTCGCCCTCGGGCAGTGCCTGTTTGAGCAGGCCCTGCGCCATCGGGCTGCGGCAGATATTGCCGATGCAGACGACGAGAACGGTCTTGATCATTTCACTGCGTTTGCCGTGGACGTAAAGAAATTTCCGCTGGGCAGCAGTTGATTGATCACGCGACTCCAGCGGACCACGCCAGCGGCATCGACATAGACAACGTCCCTCGGCTTCAATTCGAACGCTTCGGCCAGGGCAAACGCAACAGGGGACTTGCCGTCCAGGTGGAACACCTCGGCTTGCCCATCCGTACTCTTGCGGATCACGTAAAGTTCCTTGGCGTTAGCAGAATTCGGGTTCAGGCCGCCGGCTTCACCAATGGCTTCACTCAGCGTGAGCCGGCCGTTTCGCGGCATCACCGGCGTCGGCTTCACGACTTCGCCGGTCACGAATACCTTGCTGTCCTCACGCTGCTCCACGCGCACAATGTCCCCATTGCGCAACAGGATGCGGGCCGGGTCAATGCCTTGCTGCAGAAGCGCAGGCAGACTCACGAAATAGTTCTTGCCCTCGCGTGAGATACGAATGCGGCTGTTGTCACCAGTCAATACGTTGACGCCGCCGGCGCGGTTGAGCGCTTCGACCAGCGTCATTGGCACGTCGTCGATATTCTGCGGGCCAGGTGTCTTGACTTCGCCGTCGAGGTAGACACGCTTGCTGCGAAAGGCAAGCACACGCACGGTGACCTGCGGCAAGTTAACCACGGGCTTGAGCTGGGTGCTCAGCTGCCCGCGGATTTGATCCGGGGTCTGACCGAGCACCTTGAGCACCCCGGCATAGGGAAACTGGATGGTTCCTGCGGGACTGACAACGTAGCCCGGTATGTTGGCCGCGCCACTGTAGCTCGGAATCTCGTAGGCCGCGCCAATCGAGTAAGTTTGCGTGGGGAACACCAGTTCCGGGTGGTCCCACACCACGATCGAGAGAATGTCACCGACGCCAACGACATAGGGCTTTGGATCGGCGAATAGCTCCTCCACCCCGGCATTCGCTGGTGGCGTGGAGGCTTTTAGCGTACGCACCAGCGTGGGTGTGATCTGCGTGATTTTAGGCACCGATTCCGGATCCTCCGGATCGAGTGGGCGCTGTGGGTCGAAGCGCATGCCTGGCGCGAGTGCGCAGGAAGCCAGCAATGGAACGATACCCAGGCACATGGCGGCCCTGCCAAACCTCAAGCTGCTTGAAAGCTTTAGCACGTCTCGATGATTCCCTTGTTTTCAAGAAGATCCGCAATACCCGCAGTCTCCCTGGCGGGTTGAGCAGCGGTGACTCCGCTTGTTCGACATGGCACTCGCGGGTGCCTTTCCGCTTGTTTGCACTCCTGCGGACTTGAACCTGGCGGCGTTGGCTTCGTATGCCCGGCGCGAAGGCGCGCTCTTTTCTGCACTGCATCATTTCGCAAATGACCGGCGAAGTTTATGGCTCGTGGGACTAGATCTTCAAGGCGGAACCGGCGTTTTTCCCAAGTTTCCTATCCCCCCATCAGAGTGGAAACGAAAATGGAAGGGACACTACGGACGCTGTATCGGCTTGATACGAGCGCGTCGGCGACCGTGTGAAGGTTCCTCACTCGCGGCCTCGACTCATATACCGGAACAGCCTGCTCAACTGCGCGATCCGGGGCATGCGCCTACCCTGCAAGGGCCGACATATGGCGGGTCTCTGCATTCGTGGCGTGTTTCCCGCAGTTTGCGAAAAAAAATGAGGGTGTAGACGCTGGAAACGTCTACACCCTTACGGGAGCGGCAAGGGGTCGGTGCTTGCCGGCCTTGATTATTGATGGGGAGCAGACCGCGTCTTACCCCGCTTCGGTGGGCCCCAAACTTAGGTGGGGAAACGATTTGAAGCTCAGGCCGGCCGGAGAATCCCTGTCGTCGTAACCACGACTTTGCCTTCATCCAGTCCCAACGCGTGGGGGGTACCGCAGATGCTGCGACGCAGCACAATCCCCGTTGGCACCCCGTTGCCGACTTAAGGGTGTAGGCGATTGATTCCCTGTTGCGCCTACACCCTCTTTCTTTGCTGTCAGACGAACGTCTGCCGCCGCCGGGATGCGACAGACGAAGAATTTGCGTCAGCCAGTATCGAACCAGTTTTAACGCCGTAAATCTGAACGGCTCGAAAGGGGAAATCCCTCGACGTCGAAACCAGGAATGTGCGCCCGCACTGCCGGGGTACTTCATCGTTTCACGGCCGTCTCAGCTTTATCAGACCTTTAGAAGGGAGCAACTGAAATGACGAGTCGCGTTAGCAAAGCCGTCTTCCCGGTAGCGGGCCTGGGAACCCGCTTCCTGCCCGCCACCAAAGCCAGCCCCAAGGAAATGCTGCCGGTGGTGGACAAGCCGCTGATCCAGTACGCCGTGGAAGAAGCCATGGCCGCCGGCATTACCGAGATGATCTTCGTCACCGGCCGCTCCAAGCGCGCCATCGAAGACCATTTCGACAAGGCCTTCGAACTGGAGGTGGAACTCGAAGCCAAGAACAAGCGGGCACTGCTGGACGTGGTGCGCTCGATCAAGCCGTCCAACGTGGAGTGCTACTACGTGCGCCAGCCCGAGGCGCTCGGTCTGGGTCACGCTGTACTGTGCGCGGCCAAGCTGGTCGGTGACGCGCCGTTCGCGATCATGCTGGCCGATGACCTCATCGACGGCACCCCCCCGGTAATGCAGCAGATGGTGGACACCTACAACCACTACAACTGCTCGGTGCTTGGGGTCGAGCAGATCGCGCCGGAGCAAAGCCGCTCCTACGGCGTGATCGATGGCCGCGAGTGGGGCGAAGGCGTAATCCAGGTGTCTGGCATTGTCGAGAAGCCTGCGCCGGAAGAGGCCCCGTCCAACCTGGGCGTGGTCGGCCGCTACATCCTGACGCCGCGTATCTTCGACCACCTGCGCGCACTCAAGCCCGGCGCCGGCGGCGAATTCCAGCTGACCGACGCGATCCAGTCGCTGCTGGGCCAGGAACAGGTACTGGCCTATCGTTACCAGGGCACGCGCTACGACTGCGGCAGCAAGCTCGGCTACCTGAAGGCAACTGTCGAGTATGCGCTCAAGCACCAGGAAACCGGCGCAAACTTCCGCAGCTACCTGGAGCAGCGTGGCCATCATCTGCCTGACAGCGTGATTGCCTGAAACAGCTGCCTGCGAATTTGCATAGCAAAGAGCCACCGGCTCTCTACGGTACGAGGTTGCAGAGCGGATACGATGACCCTCGCGCCGCTCGCGCATACTGGAGACACCTGGATGTCGGCACAATGTGAGATTGCCAAAGCGCTTAGACCATGGCTCATTCATCAATCCTGGTTCAGCGCGCACCCTGTCGACGAGGGCAGGTTCTACCGCGCGATGGCCGAGGTCATTGCCCACGCTGGTACGGTGTGGACCGATTCTGAGTTCAAGGAAGCCATCTACGATGTGATCGGCAGAGACCGAAAGGCGGTGTACGAAGAATGCGTCTATGAATACACCAGCATCGCGATGCGCATTCGGGACTACGAGACGGTTCGGCCTGATCAATTGCTTGGGGGCGTTAATGTCGCATACGCCCGCTCGTAATCTCGATTCTCGTTGAGGACCGCTCTGGCGCCGCGTCGAGGAGCCGCTGTATCAGGTCCGTGCCGCGGGAGATCGGGTGCGTCTCGCTGGCATGAGCCAACCCGGCCTCCGCTCACAAGAACTCCGACCACGCCCCCCCCTTTCCGACCGCAAGGCAACCAAAGAGGTAGCAGCGACATGATTGACTGGATCCACCTGGGCAAGGCCTTCTTTCTCGGCATCCTCGAGGGCCTGACGGAGTTCCTGCCCATATCAAGCACAGGGCACCTGATTCTGATCGGAAGTTGGATCGACTTTACGTCCCATGAGGCACGCGTATTCGACGTGGTGATCCAGCTCGGCGCAATCGTGGCTGTCTGCTGGCTCTATCGTGCCAAGATCACGCACCTGTGTGAGGGAGTCGTCCGGCGGGATCCCGACGCGCTGCGCTTTGCCACTGCGGTAGTGGTCGCCTTTCTGCCCGCGGCAATCATCGGTGCGCTGTTCATCGGGCCCATCAAGCACCGGCTCTTTGATCCCGCCGTCGTCGCAATTGCATTGATCGTGGGCGGCCTGATTATTCTCTGGGTAGAACGGCGCAGGGCCGTGCCGCGCATTCACACCATCGAAGATTTTGGCTGGAAGCAAGCCATTGGTATCGGCTTTGCGCAGTGCGTAGCCATGATTCCCGGCACGTCTCGATCGGGAGCCACCATCATCGGAGGGATGCTGTCTGGCGTATCACGGCAAGCCGCGACCGAATTTTCTTTTTTCCTGGCAATTCCCACCATGCTGGGTGCTGCCACCTACGACGCCATGCGGCACTACCACTTGCTCACCATGGAGGATCTCTGGGCAATTGCCGCCGGCTTCACTGCGGCCTTCATCTCGGCTCTGTTTGTTGTCAACGCGATGATTCGCCTTGTCGCGCGACATTCGCTGCGAGTGTTTGCCTGGTATCGCATCGCACTTGGTCTGCTGATTGGAATCGTGACTGCCGTCCCCTCACTTTGATCGCGCGCTGGACTGCTGCATGCCGCAGCAAGAGTGAAAATCACTTGGCGGCTTTCCCCCCGCCGCCCGCCCTGCCCGGAATGGCTTGCTTCTGGCGTCTCTTTCATACATTGAGACCGCCGCGGACGACATAGCGCACGCCGGCACCGTCGACCAACACCTCGCGCGTGGTGCGGATGACTTGCGCGAAACAAACAGGGCGCGAATGGTAAACCAGGCGGCAGATCCTCGTTGCCTGGCATAGCCAGCAGAACAGCATCGGTTCAAGGACTGGGCGAAGACGTGGCGGGATGCGGGACTGAGAACCGCGGTTGCCGCAGAACAATGGGAAGTTGTCGCCGATTCCGAGGCAATGTCGGCCCAATTGACAATATCTCCCTAGATAGTAAAAATACCGGCTCGGGAAAATGTTACATTCCCGCACAATTTCTTACAAAACGAAAAAATATAGCCGGGGTGGTCGTCTATGCGTCTTCTTGTTCCTTCGCTATTTGTGACAGCTCTTGGCCTGGCAGGATGCGCCGCGCAGACGCCGGAAGATCAATTGGCACCCCGCTCGCAGACCGTACGCCTGTGCAATGGGCACGCCTGTACCGAGCAGGATCGGCGCGTAGCGACATTTCAGGCGGCAAATGATGTCGACCCCCGCATGCAGGCCTTGGCTGAGGTGGCGGAGCGCAATCCGAACGCGGCCTATGACCTGGGCCTGCGCCTGCTGCGTGGCGACGGCGTGGAACGCAACAGCTATCAAGCCCTGGAATGGCTGCGCAAGGCCGGAGACAACGGGCACATGCAAGCCCAGCTGGCGCTTGGCCGAATTTACCTGATGGGCTTTGAGGAAATGGGCTCGGACCCGGCCGAAGCCGAGGCCTGGCTGACACGCGCTGCAGCCAAAGGCAGCAAGGAAGCCAAGGACCTGATCCCGCAAGCCCAGGCGGCCAAGAAGGACGAACAGAGCCTGTACCAGGTGCGCGAAGCCTATCGCAAGTCCTGGATTACGTGGTACAGCAGCTATCCCTACTACTGGGTATGGGGCCCCTCCGGCTGGCATCTGCGTTAAGTCGTCGCTGTCTTCCAACCCTGGTTTTTCCATCACTTCCGTCAACAGGACACGTTCTCATGCCCAAGATGACTTCCTTGCGCGTGGCCGCACTGGCCACCCCTCTGATTTTGGCTGGCTGCGCCGGCGCGGGGGGCGGCCTCATCAGCACCGGCACGGCACCCACGGCCGCCACCGGCGCCGCGGGCGGTGCAACCAGCGTGAATGCCAATGCCACGCTGGAACGCTGCGACACGCCTCTGGGCACGCTGGCTGTGGATGATGGCCGTGGCAAGGAATGGTATGCGAGCTTTGGCGCAGCCACCAAGATCACGACCATCGAGCCCCTGATCCGCCTGGCCGTGCAGCAGTCGAACTGCTTCGTGATCACCTCGGTTGGCAATAATCGCACCGAAAGCAAGATCTCGAACATTACCGACAAACAGCGCAACTCCGGCGAGTTCCGGGCAGGTTCGCGCCAGCAAAAGGGTCAGCGCGTAGCGGCCGACTACTACATGGAGCCCGCTATCATCATCGATAACGACGCCACGGGTCAGCTGGCTGCCGGTGTGGGCAGCCTGTTTGGCAGCGTCGGCGCGCTCGTTGGCGGCGCCATGCAAAGCAAGGCATCGGTCGTGACCCTGACCATGTTCGACATTCGCTCGGGCGTGCAGCTGTCGATCTCCGAGGGCAACTCCACGGCCACCAGCTTTGGTGCCGCCGTGGGCGCCTTTGGCGGCGGCGCGGCTGGCGGGCTCGGCGGCTTCTCCCGCACGCCTGAAGGCAAGGCCACCGTGGCGGCATTTATGGACGCCTACAACAACATGGTGATCTCGCTGCGCAACTACAAGGCGCAGGAAGTCAAGGGCGGCCTGGGGCGCGGCGGCCAGCTCAAGGTCGGCTCGTAAGCGCCTGGGAAGTCCTGGACTTCGCAAGCAAGCGCGCTCCGGCCGCTTGCTTGTCCATGACGCAGCGCTCTCGCCAGCGCTGCGCGCCGCGACGTCGCGGATGGCTGGCTGGCTCGTTATATTCGGCATGCCGGTCAGATCTGATGGTGCTCACCCACTAAGCGCGGCCGGCAAGAATCCGTTTGTTTACAGGGGATTTCCTGTTATTCGGATTTACAGGCTATTACCTGTTTCCTTCCAATACAGGCTACAGCTTGTAAAGCTGTAAAACAGGTAATATCCTGTATATCGTCAGCAAACGATGGCCGCCCATACCGGGCCGGCAGCCGCCGATATGCACTATCCAGTCAAGACACTCAGCCAGCTGCGGCCGATCCTGCAGGGCTTCAGGAAGTCCAGGGGCCTGACGCAGGCAAATATGGCCGCTTACCTCGGCGTCAGGCAGCAGACGTATGCCGAGCTGGAAGCCAACCCTGCCGCGGCCAGCGTAGAGCGGTTGTTCAAGGCGCTGCGCGTGCTTGGCGTGGAGATGATCCTTTCCCCTGCTCCGGATACCGATATGCAGCCGGAACCGGAGTTTCCTCCCGGCAGCGTAGCGCCGCCAGGAAAGGATGCGCGCCGGACTACACAGGGAGAACAACCGCAGACGCCCGCAAAGGGCAAGGCGAGCCGCACCGCCCGCAAGACCGGCCAGCCACAGCGGGAGGACTGGTAGCGATGACGCGCGGCACGCAAGCGAAGCGCCTCGATCTGTGGATGAACGGATTGCCGGTGGGTCACTGGGAAACCACGCCCGCCGGCGACCGGCTGGCCTATCGCGAAGACTGGATTGCCGACCCGCAAGGCCGGCCGTTGTCCTTGTCATTGCCCTTTACGCCGGGCAACCAGCCCCACCGTGGGCCGGCAGTCGCCAACTATTTCGACAACCTGCTGCCCGACAGCGATGCCATCCGGCGGCGCATCGCGGCCCGCTACCAGACCGGCGGGACCAACGCCTTCGCGCTGCTGGCCAAGCTCGGCCGCGACTGCGCCGGCGCCCTCCAGATGCTGCCGCCGCAGGAAGCACCGATGGCGTTGAAGCGCGTCCAGGGCCGCCCGCTGTCGGAGACGGAGATCGCCACCCTGCTGCACGAGGCCACGGCCGAGCCCGTGCTCGGGCTGCGTGAGCCCATTGATGACCTGCGCCTGTCTATCGCCGGCGCGCAGGAGAAGACCGCGCTGCTGCGCCGGGACGGACAATGGCTGTTGCCGCAAGGCAGTACGCCAACCACGCATATCTTCAAGCTGCCGATGGGACTGGTGGGCAATATGCGCCCCGACATGCGGACCTCGGTGGAAAACGAATGGCTATGTGCCAGGATCGTCGCCGCCTTTGGCCTGCCGGTCGCTGCCTGCGAGATCGCCCGCTTCGGGGATGTCAAGGCACTGGTCGTCGAGCGCTTCGACCGCAAGCCCTCGGCAGACGGTTCCTGGCTGCTGCGCCTGCCGCAGGAAGACATGTGCCAGGCCACCGGCACGTCGGCAATCCAGAAGTACGAGTCGGACGGCGGGCCGGGCATCCAGCAGATCGCGGACATCCTGGCGGGCTCGCGCTCGGCGCTGTCCGATCGTCGCAACTTCTTCCTCGCGCAGATCGTCTTCTGGCTGCTCGCGGCCACGGATGGCCATGGCAAGAACTTCAGCATCAGCCATCTGACGGGTGGCCGATATGAAGCGACGCCGCTGTACGACATCCTGTCGGCGCATCCGATCATCGGTAAAGGCAAGAGCCAGGTGGCGCCGCAACGGGCCCGGCTGGCGATGGCGTTGCACGGCAAGAATTCGCACTACGCCATCCAGGAAATCCAGCGGCGGCACTGGCTTGCCCAGGGACAGCGCATCGGCTTCTCGCCCGACGATGTCGAGTCGATGCTGGACGAGGTCGTGTCGCGGACCAGCCTGGCCATCGACGCCGCCGCTTCCGCGCTGCCGCCGGAATTCCCCGTGGACCTGGCCGATGCGATCTTCGATGGCATGCGCCGGCAGCAGCGGCGCCTCTCCGCCTGACCGCCTGACCGCCTGACCGCCTGACGCTAGCGGCGGCGCCGCCCGGACTGGTTCAGCGCCACGGCGGCGCGGATCAGCGCCGTCAGCGCTTTCTCGTCGATCCGGGCGCCTTCGGGGAAATCGATGGCGCGCCGGGTGTTGCCCTCCAGGCTGGCGTTGAACAAGCCGGCCGGATCGTCCAGCGCCGCGCCCTTGGCGAAGGTCATCTTCACGACGTTCTTGTAGGTCTCGCCGGTGCAGACGATGCCGTCGTGCGACCAGACCGGGACGCCGCGCCATTTCCATTCCTCGACGACTTCGGGATCGGCTTCCTTGACCAGCGCGCGCAGGCGGCCGAGCATCTGGCCGCGCCAGTCGTCGAGTTCCCGGATCCTGGCATCGATCAGCTCGGAAGCCGGAATGCTGTCCTGCTTGCTGTCCTGCGCTTCGCTCTTTGTCATGGCGGTTGCTCCTCAAGCGGATGCCGTGCCCGCGGCACATGGCTGGCCCTGCATTGTGCCGAACCCGGTGCTCTACTGCCACCACCCGGCCACCACCCGGCCATCACCGATGCCACCACCGCCCTCACCTTGCCACGCCGCCCAAATCTGCCTCTAATAGTCTGAACAGGCGGGTCGACATGACCCGGTCCGGTCAGGAGGCGAAATGCGCTGCACGCATTGCGGCTTCGCGAACCTTGCGGGCGCCAACTTCTGCGAGGAGTGCGGGGCAAGGCTTGCCCGTATTTGCCCGCAGTGTGGCGCCGAAGCCACGCCTGCCGCCAAGTTCTGCCGGGCCTGCGGCGTCTCCCTGGCCGAAACGCCCGCGCCGGCAACCGTGCCGCGGCTCCAATCCGCGCCTCAACCGCCCAGGCCACCGGCGACCGCCCCGGTCCATTACACCCCGCCCCATCTCGCCGAGCGCATCCTGGCCGAACAGGCCGCGATGGAAGCCCGGGGCGAGGCCGCCGGCGAGCGCAAGACCATCACCGCCCTGTTTGCCGACATGGCGGGCTCGACCGCGCTGACGCAGGACATGGATCCGGAAGACGCGCGCCGCCTGATCGACCCGGTCGTGACGCTGATGATGGAGGCGGTCCACCATTACGAAGGCTATGTCGCCAAGTTCCTCGGCGACGGCATCCTGGCGCTGTTCGGCGCGCCGATCGCGCACGAGGACCATGCCCTGCGCGCGTTGTACGCCGCGCTGCGGATGCAGGGCGCGATGCATCGCCACAGCGACCGGGTCCGGCTCGAGCAAGGCATCCCGCTGCAGATCCGCATCGGTATCCATACCGGCGAGGTGGTAGTGCGATCGATCCGCAAGGACGACCTGCATACCGATTACGATCCGGTCGGCCACACCATCCACATTGCCTCGCGCATGGAAGGGATTGCCACCCCGGCATCGATCCTGGTCAGCGAATCCACGCACAAGCTCGCCGAGGGCTATTTCGAGTTCACGGCGCTGGGCACCACGCACGTCAAGGGCGTGCGCGAACCGCTGGCGGTGTACGAGGTGGTGGGCCTGGGGGCGTTGCGCACGCGCCTGCAGGTGGCGGCGCACCGCGGGCTGGCACGCTTCGTCGGGCGCCAGCAGGAACTGGAGCACCTGCATGAGGCACTGGAGCACGCCAAGGCGGGCAGCGGGCGCATCGTCGCCGTGGTCGGCGAGGCGGGCGTCGGCAAGTCGCGGCTGTTCCATGAGTTCAAGACCCGCTCGCAACAGGGCTGCCTGGCGCTGGAGACGTTCTCGGTCTCGCACGGCAAGGCTTTTGCCTACCTGCCGCTGATCGAACTGCTGAAGAACTACTTCCAGATCACCCCGCAGGACGGCGACCGCGCCTGCCGCGAGAAGGTGACGGGCCGGCTGCTGACGCTCGACCGTTCGCTGGAAGATCACCTGCCCTACCTGCTCTACCTGCTCGGCACCACCGAACCGGGTTCGCCGCTGCCGACCATGGACCCGTCGCTCCGGCGCCAGCGCACCTTTGACGCCATCGCCCGCCTGCTGGTGCGCGAGAGCGCCAACCAGCCGCTGATGCTGATCTTCGAAGACCTGCAATGGCTCGATGGCGAGACCGAGGCCTTCCTCAACATGATGGTCGACCATGTGCCCGCCGCGCGCATGGTGCTGCTGGTCAACTACCGGCCCGAATACACCCATCGCTGGGAAGCCGGGCCGCATTACTCGCAGCTGCAGCTGCAGCCGCTGGGTCCGGCCGAGGCGCAGGGCCTGCTGACCGCGCTGCTGGGCGACGACCGGAGCCTGGTGCCGCTGAAGCGGCTGATCCTCGACAAGACCGAAGGCAACCCGTTCTTCATGGAGGAAGTGGTCCAGACCCTGTCCGAGGAAGGCGCGCTGCTGGGCCAGCCCGGCTGCTACCGCATCGACCAGGCGCCGGCGCTCCTCCATATCCCCACCACGGTCCAGGGCGTGCTGGCCGCGCGTATCGACCGGTTGCCCCTGGCGCAGAAAGAACTGCTGCAGACGCTGGCGGTGATCGGCAAGGAATTCCCGCAAAGCCTGGTGCTGCGGGTGGCCGGGCTGGAGGACGACAAGCTGCATCCGCTGCTGGCCGACCTGCAGGCCGCGGATTTCATCCATGAGCGACCGGCGTTCCCGGAAGTCGAGTACGCCTTCAAGCACGCGCTGACCCAGGAAGTCGCAGGCAATTCGCTGCTGACCGAACGCCGCAGCGCCTTGCATGAAACCACGGCGCGGGCGATCGAAGATTTGTTCCAGGGCCGGCTCAAGGACTATTGCAGCGAGCTGGCGCACCACTACAGCCTCAGCGGCAATGTGCCCAAGGCGGTCGAATACCTGCACTGCGCCGGCCAGCAGGCGCTGCACCGCTCCGCACAGTCCGAGGCGATCCGGCACCTGAGCACCGCCATCGAACTGCTCAAGCGCCAGCCCGATACGGCCGAGCGAGCGCGCCAGGAACTGACGCTGCTGCTGACCCTGGGACCGGCGCTGATGGCGGCGCGGGGGCAGGCGTCGCAGGAAGTCGAGGCCAACTACCGGCGCGCGCTGGCGCTGTGCGAGCAGGGCCGGCAGACGCCCTATGTCTTCTCTGCGCAGCTCGGCCTGTGGGCCTTTTACCAGTTGCGCGCGCAATACCAGGTGGCGTTGCCGCTGGGCAAGCGGCTGCTCGGCCTGGCACTGAAGTCACAGCGGCCCAAGCAGCTGGCCGAAGGCCATCGCGCGCTGGGGGCCACGCTGTTCCGCCTGGGCAAGCTCGACGCCGCGCGCTCGCATATGGAGACGGTGATCGCCCTGCCCCATCCCGACTCGCAGGCCTATGACTTCCTGATGGGCTACGGGCGCGATCCGGCCGTGCACGCAACCAGCACGCTGGGCTGGATCCTGTGGTACCTCGGCTGTCCCGACCATGCCCGCGCGCTGTGCCAGGAAGCGCTGGTGATGGCGCGCGCGCGCCCCGATGCCTACAACCTGGCGCTGTGCCTGGTCTTCGCCGCTGAAATCCACCAGTGCCGGCGCGAGGCGCGGCTGGCACGCGAGTATGCCGAGGCCGCGATCGCGATCTCCGGCGAGCAGGGCTTCCCGATCTACCTGGCGTGGGGCACGGTGGTGCAAGGCTGGGCCATGGCGGAGCTGGGCGATGCCGAGGAAGGGATCGCCCGGATTCGCCATGGCCTGGCCGCCTACGAGGCCACCGGCGCGGTGCTCGGCACGCCCAACCTGCTGTCGCTGCTGGCCGACGCCTGCAACAAGGCCGGACAGGCGGACGCCGCGCACGAAGCGCTGGCGCGCGGGCTGGCGCTGGCCGAAGCGACCGGCGAGCGGCTCGACGAAGCCACGCTGTGGCGGCTGCGCGGCGACATGCTGTGCCGGCAGCTGCCGCCCGGACACGAGGAAGCCGAAGCCTGCTTCCGGCAGGCGCTCGACATCGCCACCGGGCAAGGCGCCAGGCTGCTGGCGCTGCGCGCCGCGCTAAGCCTGGCCAGGCTGTGGCGCGCTCAAGGCAAGGCCGACGCGGCACGCGAGACGCTGGCCCGGCACCTGGCCCCGCTGACCGAAGGCAGCGACACCGCCGACCAGCAGGAGGCCGCAGCCATGCTGGCGGTGCTGGGCGGCGAGCTATCGGGCACAGGGGGCACCGCAGGCGACACCCCAGCCGGCACCCCGCCCAGCACTTCAGCCCCCACGCGCCCATGACCCCGCTCCAGGCCAGCCAGCTCCAGGACAGATTCGCGGCCTTGTGGACACGAGCGGGCGGCGCGCATGCCCGCGACGCCTATGCCGATCTTGCCGGCCGCTATGGCGAACCGGGCCGCCATTACCACACTCTCGACCACATCCGCCGCTGCCTGCGCGACCTGGATTGGGCGCGGGGGGCCATCGCCACGGCCGATGCCGATGCGGTGGAACTGGCGCTGTGGTGCCATGACGTGATCTATGTGCCCGGCGCGGCCGACAACGAAGCGCGCAGCGCCGGCTGGATCCTGCAATGGGGGACCGGCATCGCCAAGGCCGACCGGATCGCCGCGCTGGTGCTGGAAACCGTCCACGACGGGATCCCTGCCAGCACAGCGGGCCGCTTCACCGCAGATATCGACCTGGCGGCGCTCGGCTGCAGCCGGATGCGCTTCCGCCACAACGGCGCCTGCCTGCGCGCCGAGCGCACCGACCTCGACGACCTGGCCTACGACGCAGCCGAGCGGGCCTTCCTGCGCGCGCTGCTGGACAGCCCGCGCATCTACTACACCGAGCCGTTCCACGCGCGCTATGAAGCGCGCGCGCGCGGCAACCTGGCGTGGCGGCTGGCGCAGCCGGGCCCTGTCGGCGTCACAGGAATTCGCCGCTGATGTCGATGCTGGAGCGCTGGCCGATGCTGTCGTAGTGCTGTGCCAGCCAGGCCGTGGCCTGCGCCCGGCCCTGGTCGCGCAGCGTGCACAGGAAGTCCCAGTCGGCGTTGTACTTGGTCGACACGCCAAGCGCCGCCATGGTCTCGTCGGAGCGGATCGAGTGGATCCACATCTCCTTCATGTCGCGCCCGTCCACCTTGCCCTGCTGGATCAGCGCCGTGACAAAGGCAATGGCGCGCATCTCGCGCATCAGCGATGAGTTGAAGCTGAGCTCATTGACGCGGTTGAGGATATCCGCCGCCGAGGTTGGCACGCCGTGGCGCACGATCGGGTTGATATGGACGATGACCACGTCGCGGGTCTGGCAGTGGTAGATCAGCGGAAAGATCGCCGGGTTGCCGACATAGCCGCCGTCCCAGTAATACTGGCCGTCGATGCACACCGCCTGGAACAGTGTGGGAACGCAGGCCGACGCCAGCACGGCATCGATGCTCAGCTCCTCCGGCGGGAAGATGCGTATGCGGCCGGTCTCGATATTGGTCGCGCACAGGTAGAGCTGGATCGGGCAATGCTCGCGCAGCGCGGCGAAGTCGACTTGCGTGCCGAGCACTTCGCGCAGCGGGTTCAGGTTGTTGGGATTGAACTGGTACGGCGACAGCAGGCGCAGCGCAATGTCGGCCATGGCATACAGCGGCGAATGGTTCAGCCCCAGGGTATGGCTGGTCTTGAACCAGGGCATCCAGCGGAACGGGCTGTAGCGCTGCGCCGAACGCGAGATCGCCAGCCAGAACGCGTGCAAGGCGTCGCGCGCGCCGGCGCTGCCGCCTTGCAGCAGCCCGTAGGCCAGCACCGCGCCGTTCATGGCACCGGCGCTGGTGGCGCTGACGCCCTCGATCACCAGCCTGCCGTCCTCAAGCAGACGGTCGAGCACGCCCCAGGTGAATGCGCCATGCATGCCGCCACCCTGCAGGGCAAGCGACACGGGTTTATGGTCTGGCTGGTCCGGCTGCATCCGAGGCTCCCTCCCTGGCGCGCCATGCGGGTGCGCCAGGCTCTGTGCTGCGGGCGGTTATCCGTATCAATCAAGTGTAGGGAATAAGCCGTTTGCCGGCAGCCCGGCGCGTGGCCTGACGGGCGGACCGATAGCGGGCTTGCCGCTTGCGTCATGCCTGGACATCCGTCAGGCGCTGGCGGCGGCCATCACTACATGCGCCTGCATCGGGCCGGAGACGGGGCCATCGCCATATGCCGCCAGGAGCGCCCGAGCGCACGCGTCGGTCGCCCGCGCCAGCGCATCGGGCCCGCGCCGCTCCAGGTCCGCGCGCAGCGGCGTGCCCTGGCAGTACGCCACCGCGGGGATGCGGGCGGCATCGGCGCGACTGGTGGCGGTGACAGTCTCGAACACCGGTGGCGCGGTAAAGCCGCCCTGGCGCAAGTCCTGCTCGATCGCCGCCTGGCTGTGATAGCCGTGCGGCGTGCGCGCCATGAAATCCGGCGGCGACTCGGGGAACAGGCGGGCCAGCGCCGCCGCGACATCGCGGGCAAAGGCGTTGAATTCGATCCGGTCCCACACGTTGAACACCAGCGTCCCGCCGGGCACCAGCACGCGGCGCGCTTCGGCAAAGGCCCTGGCCTTGTCCGGGAAGAACATCACGCCGAACTGGCAGGCCACCAGGTCGAAGCTGGCATCGCCGAACGGCAGCGCCATCGCGTCGGCCTCCCGCCAGGTCACGGGGCGCTCCGTGCCTTCGGCCTGGGCCTGCGCCAGCATCGGCGCATTGAGGTCGGTGGCGACGATGACGGCGTCGGGCGCGAGCCGGCGCGCCAGTTCGCGCGTGAGCACGCCGGTGCCGGCAGCCAACTCCAGCACCCGGCGCGGTTGCAACGCGGCGATGCGTCCGGCCAGGTCGGCGGCATAGGGCGCAAAAATCATGGGCACCATCAGCGACGCGTACACCTCGGGGATCGCACCCGCGAAAAGGTGGTCGGGGCGGTCGGCATTCGGCTCGTCGGCATTCGGCAAAACCATGAAAGTCCCCCTGCCCGGCGCGCGGGAAGCCGGGATCGCCTCAGTGGGTGTAGGACACCTGGCCGCGAAAGTAAACCAGCCGGCGCTGCCTGCCGGCGCAATGGCGTCAGGGCCGCCCCAGTGCCCGCGCCTCCCTCATCTGTGCGTTGGCGAATTCGAGCATGCGCAGCACTTCGTCAAATACCGCCAGCGCGTGTTCCCGGTCCGGCACCTCCGGCATGCCGGCGCGGTCGGCGGCAACGCCGCGGATCAGGTCGTCCAGGAAGCCGGGCTGGTTTACTTCGACGCGCTGCAGCAGCAGGTGCACCAGGTAGGCGCAGGCGTCAAGGCGCGAAACTTGCGTGGCGGTCATGGAGCTTTCCCCCTGTAACGTTGGGCACGGCGCGCGCACCGCGCGTGGTGCGCGTCATTGCAAAAAGTACAGGGCACACGCGAACAAGGCAATGATCCGGATCGGCATTTCGGGCTGGCGCTACGACGGGTGGCGGGGCGTGTTCTACCCCAAGGGGTTGGCGCAGCGGCGCGAGCTGGAGTTCGCCTCGCGCGCGGTCGACTCCATCGAGATCAATGGCTCCTACTATGCGCTGCAGACGCTGCGCAGCTATCGCGCGTGGTACGAGGCCACGCCCGAGGATTTTGTCTTCAGCGTCAAGGGATCGCGCTACCTGACGCACATGCTGCGCGTGCGTGGCGACAAGACCCGCACGGCCATGGCCAACTTCCTGGCGTCCGGCGTGCTGGCGCTGGAGGAGAAGCTGGGCCCGATGCTGTGGCAGTTTCCGCCCAACTTCGCCTTCGATCCCGAGCGGATGGAACGCTTCCTCGCCCTGCTGCCGCACGACACCCACAGCGCGCGCGAACTGGCGCGCGACCATGACAGCCGGGTCAGACAGCCCTGGTGCGAGACGCGGCGCCGGCGCCGGATCCGGCATGCCGTCGAAATCCGGCATGGCAGCTTCTGCACGCCAGATTTCCCCGCGCTGCTGCGGCGCCATCGCGTCGCGCTGGTAATCTCCGATGCCGTGGCGGACTGGCCTTACGCCGAAGACGTCACCAGCGATTTCCTCTACCTGCGGCTGCACGGCAGCCAGACGCTGTACGGTGGCAGCTACTCCGACAAGGCGCTGCACCGCTGGGCGGCGCGGCTGGGCAAATGGGCGAGCGGCCACGAACCGGCCGATGCGCAGAAGATCTCGCCCAGGCGCCCGCGCAAGGCGGCGCACCGCGACGTCTACTGCTATTTCGATAATGACAAGAAGGTCAAGGCGCCGTTCGATGCGCAGCGCCTGAAGCGCATGCTGCAGGAAGAATGAGGGACCGAGGGGCCTTAGTCACGGATTAGTCACGGATGCGAGGCATCCAGCCGCTGCCACGCGTGCGCGGGTCCACCGGCAGCTGGCGCTGCAACGCGGCCTTGGACAGCATGTGGGCACTGATCGGCGCGGTCAGGAACAGGAACGCGGTCACCAGCAGCTCATGCAGGCTGGCCTCGCCGCGGAAGCTGAAGTACGCGACCGAGGCCAGCACCACCCCGCCCACGCCCAGCGTGGTCGACTTGGTGGGCCCGTGCAGCCGCATGAAGAAGTCCGGCAGGCGGAACAGCCCGATCGCGCCCACCAGCATGAATACGCTGCCGATCACAAGCAACGTGCAAACGACGATTTCCGCGACGGGATGCAGCATGGCCGTGGCTCCTTAGTATTCGATGATGTCGCCGCGCTGCAGGTACTTGGACAGCGCGACCGTGCCGACGAATCCCATCACCGCGATCAGGAGCGCAGCCTCGAAGAACATCGCCGAATCCAGGCCGATCCCCAGCAGCACGATCAGCGCGATGGCGTTGATATTCAGCGTATCGAGCGCCACGATGCGGTCCGGCAGGCTGGGCCCGCGCAGCAGCCGCGCAAGGGTCAGCAGGAAGGCCAGCCCGAGGATGACCAGGCACACCGGTATCACGATGGCAAGCATTGGAAAATCTCCTTCAGCGGGATTTCATAGCGCGATTTGATGCGCTCGACCAGGGCCGCCTCTTCCTCCAGGTCGAGCACATGGACCAGCAGCGCGCGCCGGTCGTCGCTCAGTTCGGCGCACAGCGTGCCGGGGCTCAGCGAGACGATGCTGATCAGCGCGGTGGTGGCCAGTTCGTGCTCCACGTCCAGCGGCACCACGATAAAGGCCGGCCGCAGCCGCGCGGTGCGGCCCAGCACCAGGATCGCCACTTCGATATTGGCCATGACGATATCGATCAGCACATGGATGCTCAGGCGCAGGATCAGGTCGGGACGCGACAGCCGGAATGCGCTAAGCACCAGCCAGCGGTCGGCCAGGCGGCCGATGGCCCAGCCGAGCAATGCGCCCAGCAGCCAGTGCCCAAGGGCGATACTGTCAGACAGCATCAGCCACATCAGCAACAGGATCAGGCTGAGCCAGGGATGGGGCAGCAGGCGGCGCAGCATGGCTACTCCCCTTGCGCGGGCAAAACGGCCCGCAGGTAGGCCGCGCGGTCCAGCAATTGCGCGGCGGCGTCCGCCGTATATTCGGTGGCCGGTCGCGCATAGACGGTCAGTGCGACGTTGCCTGCCAGCAGCAGCGCACAGCAGGCCAGCTTGCGCGGATCCGGCCGCACGCGGGCGCGCGTCACGGAGGGATGGTCCTCGTCGAGATATTCCGCGCCTTCCGGCACCTGCGCCGCTTCATGCGGCAGGCGCCACAGCAGCCGCGTGCCAGTGCGCGACACCGCGATCAGCAGCAGCAGGCTCGACACCAGCACCACCGGCCACAGCGCCGGCATCCACGGCGCGGGGGTTGCGCGCAGGATCATGGCTTTGCCGAGGAAGCCCGACAGCGGCGGCAGGCCCACCGCCGCGAGCACGCCAACCAGGTATAGCACCCCGGCTAGCCGCGAGGCCACGGGCGCGGCGCCGTCACGCGCAGGATCCGGCTCCAGCGCATCGGCCAGCAGGAACAGGCCCGCCGTGCACAGCGTGGTGCTGGGCAGGTAGTACAGCGCGGCGGCCCAGCCGGCTTGCGTCTGCATCGCCACGCATGCCGACAACAAGCCCACCGACGCCACCACCAGATAGCTTGTCATCGCCCGCAGCGTGCGGCTTGCCACCGCGCCGATGCCACCGATCGCCAGCGTCACCAGCGCCAGCGGAAACACCCAGTCATTCAGGAACGGCTCCAGCAAGCCCTGCGCGCCGCCGAACAGCAGTGCGGCACAGCGCAACATGGCGTAGATGCCCACCTTGGTCATGATGGCGAACAGCGCGGCGACCGGGCCGGTGGCGCTGGCATAGGCGCGCGGCAGCCAGAAATACAGCGGAAACAGCGCCGCCTTGAGCCCGAAAACCAGCATCAGCATGACGCCCGCCGCCACCGCGAGCGGCAGGTCCTGCGCCGGCAGGCCGGCCAGCCGCAGGCCCAGGTGCGCCATGTTGAGGGTGCCGCTGAGCCCGTACAGCACGCCGATCGCCACCAGGAAGAACGAAGACGCCACCAGGTTCAGGATCACGTAATGAAGCCCGGCGCCGATGCGCGCGCGCCCTGCGCCGTGCACCAGCAGCGCGTAGGACGCGATCAGCAGGATCTCGAAGAAGACGAACAGGTTGAACAGGTCGCCGGCCAGGAACGCGCCGTTCAGGCCCATCAGCTGGAACTGGAACAGCGCATGGAAATGCCGGCCCTGGCGCGCGGTGCCGTCGCCTGCCGCGGCCAGCGCCGCAACGGCCAGCACGGACGTCAGCGCCAGCATCATGGCGCCGGTGCGGTCCAGCTGCAGCACGATGCCGAACGGGGCGGCCCAGTTGCCCATCGCGTAGACGTCGATGACGCCGGTGGCCGCGTGCTGCATCAGCACGACGGCCGTCGGCAACAGCAACAGCGTCGCTATCGCGCACACGGTACGCTGCGCGCGCAGGGCCTGCGCGGGCATCGCTGTCAGCAGCGCGCCGGCAATCATCGGCAGCAAGATGGGAAGCAGTACGGCGTGGTTCATGGCCGCGGCTCCCGCTTGCCCGGCTCATCGTCGCCACCGGGGTCTGGCGTCTCGGCGCTTTCCGGCTCGCCGGCCGCGTCGACATGGTCGCTGCCGGTCAGTCCCAGCGAACGCAGCGCCAGCACCACGGCAAACGCCGTCATGCCGAAAGCGATCACGATGGCGGTCAGCACCAGCGCCTGCGGCAGCGGATCGGCATAGCTGGCGCCGGGAACGATCACCGGCGGCTGTCCGATCGACAACCGGCCCATGCCTAGCAGGAACAGGCTGACCGCATACGACAGCAGCGTCAGGCCCAGCACCACGGTGAAGACGCGCTCGCGCAGCAGCAGGTAGATGCCGCAGGCAGTCACGATACCGATGCTCACGGCGTAGAGGGCGGCCATCAGTCGTCCTCCGTGGCGCGCGCGGGCGGCAGGTTTCGCACCCCGAGGTGCGAAACGATGACCAGCGTGGTCCCGGTCACGGTGCAGAACACCCCAAGGTCAAAGATCATGGCGGTGGCCAGTTCGATTTCGCCGATGCCCGGCAGGTGGAAATGCCCGAACGCCGTCGTCAGGAAGGGATAGCCGAAGGCCAGGCTGCCAAGGCCGGTCAGCCCCGCCAGCAGGATGCCGGCGCCGGCGATGGCACGGTAGTCCGGGGCGATGCGCGCTTCGGTCCAGCGCACGCCGCTGGCCACGTACTGCAGCAGCAGCGCCACCGAAGTGATCAATGCCGCGATAAAGCCGCCGCCGGGCAGGTTGTGCCCGCGCAGCAGGATAAACACCGCCACCAGCAGCGTCAGCGGCAGCATCAGCCGCGCCAGGATGGCCAGTAGCAGCGGATGCGCCTGGGTGGTCCACGGCAGTCCGTCCGGCGCGGCCGATGGCGTTGGCAGGCGCATGCCCTTGAGCAGCGCCTGCACCGCCAGGCCCGCGATCAGCAGCACGCAGATCTCGCCCAGGGTATCGAAGCCGCGGAAGTCCACCAGCAGCACGTTGACCACGTTGTGGCCGCCGCCGCCCGGCACCGACTGCTCGATATAGAAGGCGGACACCGGGTCGTACGGGCGCGTCATCACCGCGTAGGCCGCCACCGCCAGCAATGTGCCGCCGCCCAGCGCCAGCACCACGTCGCGGGTGCGGCGCGCAGTGCCGCCCTGCTCGGCCGTCTCGCGCGGCAGGTAGAACAGCGCCAGCACCAGCAGCACCACCGTCACCACTTCCACCGACAGCTGCGTCAGCGCCAGGTCCGGTGCCGAGAAGCGCAGGAACACCAGCGACACCATCAGCCCGCAGCCGCCGAGCAGCACCAGCGCCGCCAGCCGCTGGCGGCGCGCAACCACCACGGCAAGCGCCAGCACCGCCAGTATCGCCAGCGCCGCGGCACCCATCGGGTCAAGCGCGCCGGCCGGGACGGTGCCGGCGAGTGTGTCGAGATCGGCCAGGAACCAGGCCGGAATCGCCAGCAGCGCCAGCAGCATCCAGGCGATATAGCCCGGCAGCGAGCCGCGCTCCAGCGCGCGCGTGATCGCGGTGGCCATGCGCTCCAGCGCGCGCATGCCGCTCTCGAACGAACGGCGCGCGTTCAGGTGCTCGAGCGACTGCTGCCAGCGCCGCAGCGCATCGCGGCGCAGGAAGAACAGCGCCGTGCCGCCC
Source organism: Cupriavidus sp. NPDC089707 (assembly GCF_044748965.1). Taxonomy (NCBI): domain Bacteria; kingdom Pseudomonadati; phylum Pseudomonadota; class Betaproteobacteria; order Burkholderiales; family Burkholderiaceae; genus Cupriavidus; species Cupriavidus sp. NPDC089707. The sequence goes on along the minus strand of NZ_JBIVHB010000013.1, from coordinate 36,431 downwards.
GTCAGGGACAGCAGGCTCATCACCAGCGGCAGGTTGACGCCATGCCACAGGTTCAGGCTGTATGGCGGCAGCGGCGCGCGCAGCGTGGCCAGCGACGCCGCCGCCAGCAGGGTTCCCACCGTGTAGGCCGGCACCAGCCCCACCACCAGGCAGATCACGACCAGGAATTCCACCGGCACCTTCATGAAGCGCGGCGGCTCGTGCGGCGGGTAGTTGGGCACGTCGGGCTGGCTGCCGCCGAAGAACACGCCGTAGATGAAGCGCAGCGAATACGCCATCGTCAGCGCGCCGGCCATGGTCGCCGCCGCCGGAATGACCCAGTTGAACTCGCCCAGCAGGCCCTGCGCCAGCGTCTCGCCAAAGAACATTTCCTTGCTGAGGAAGCCGTTGAACAGCGGCACGCCCGCCATCGACAGCGACGCCACGATTGCCAGCACCGCCGTATGCGGCATGTAGCGCGCCAGCCCGTGCAGGCGGTCCAGGTCGCGCGTGCCGGTCTCGTGGTCGATGATGCCGGCGGCCATGAACAGCGACGCCTTGAACACGGCGTGGTTGATGATGTGGAAGATCGCCGCCACCGTGCTGAGCTGGGTATCGAGTCCGAACAGCAGCGTGATCAGCCCCAGGTGGCTGATGGTGGAATACGCCAGCAGCCCCTTGAGGTCCCGCTGCAGCAGCGCCATCGCGGCGCCGAAGATCAGCGTGGCCAGTCCGGTCATGCTGACCAGGTAGAACCAGCCGTTGGTGCCGTCCAGCACCGGGTACAGCCGCGCCAGCAGGAACACGCCGGCCTTGACCATGGTGGCCGAATGCAGGTACGCGGACACCGGCGTTGGTGCGGCCATCGCCTGCGGCAGCCAGAAGCTGAACGGGAACTGCGCCGACTTGGTAAACACCGCCAGCAGGATCAGCACCAGCATCGGCATGTACAGCGGGTGGCGCTGCACGCTGCCGGCCTGTGCCAGCACCGCCGACAGCTCGAAGCTGCCGCAGATATGGCCCAGCAGCAGCACCCCGGCCAGCAGCGCCAGCCCGCCGCCGCCGGTGACGGTCAACGCCATGCGCGCGCCCTGGCGGGCATCGCCGCGCCACGACCAGAAGCCGATCAGCAGGAACGACAGGATGCTGGTCAGCTCCCAGAACACCGCCAGCAAGAGCAGGTTGCCGGCCAGCACCACGCCCATCATGGCCGCCATGAACAGCAGCAGCAGGCAGAAGAAACGCACGGCCGATTCATTGCGGGCGAGGTAGTAGCGCGCGTACAGGATCACCAGAAGTCCCACGCCGACTACCAGCAGCGCAAACAGGTAGGCCAGCCCGTCCAGGCGCAGCGACAGGTCAAGCCCCAGCGCAGGCAGCCAGCTCACGCGCCAGGCCAGGCCATCCCCGGGCTGGTCGAAGACCGCGCCACGCAGCTGCAGCAGCAGCACCAGCGCGACCAGCGGCAGGCCGACGATGACGGGCGCCACCAGCCGCGGCGCGCGCATGCCGATCACCCAGGTCAGTCCCGCGGCCAGCAGCGGCAGCGCGAGCAGCAGCGGCAGCTCCATGGGCGCCGCCTCAGGCCTGGGCAGGCGCGCGCGCCTGCGCGGCGCGCGGATTGATGACGATCACGGGCACCGTGGCCTGCGCCAGTACCGCGGACACCACTGACCCCAGCAGCGCCGACACGATGGCGCCGCGCCCCTTGGCGCCCAGCACGATCGCATCCGCAGCCAGCGTCTCGGCCAGCCGCACCAGCTCGGCCGCGGGATCTCCATGCAGCCAGTGCCGCACCAGCGGCAAGCCGGGCAGCACGGCCTCGGCGGCGGCAAAGGCGCTGTCGGCCTGGCTGCGGTTCTCGGCATCGAGCGCGGCGCGGGACAGGCCGGTACTGGGCAGCCCCGGCGAGACATGGGCAACATGCACGGACAAGGGCCCGGCCAGCAGCGGGCGGCTGGCCAGGCGGCGGGCGGCGGCAACGCTGTCGGGCGATCCGTCCATCGCGAGTACGACGACTGTCATGGGCAAATGGGCAATGGGCAAAGGTCAGGCGTGACAATGCAGCGGGCAGGCGTGCCCCCTACTTTCCGGATTCTGAGGGTATTGCGCAAGTCATGCGTGGCCTGTTAGTCGCTGCGCGAAAAAATTCATCGCCCTGCATAACATACTGAATGCGCGCGCGCCACCGCGTACTACGCGGCGATGACGCCGCGTAGTACGCTTCGGGGACCTATCGCTATCCGGACCGAGATGAAGCGGGCGTTGTTCCTCGGAATCGCAATATCGCTCGCGTGTGTTGCCGCGGTGGTGCCGATCGCGTTGAGCCTGCGCGCGGCCGAGCAGGAAGTCGCCCGCCGCGAGCAGGAGCAGCTGGAGTTGTTCGCCACTGCCGCCGTTGCCCGCATGGAGATGGTGATGGCGGAGGTCACCGCCGCGCTGCATGAGATGGAAGACTTGCCGGATGCGCCCTGCTCCGACGGCAATCTTGCCAGCCTGCGGCGCATTGCCTTCAGCTACCGCTACCTGCGCGACACCGGGCGCTATGCCGGCACCTATCGCCTGTGCTCGGCGCTGCTGGGCGACGTGTTTCGCCGCCATATGACCTTGCCCGAACCGGACTGGCGCGACGGCAAGGGCTTCGAATACTGGTTCGATGTCGACAACCCCTTCGGCGCCTCGCGCCCCGCCATGCTGGTGGGCCTCAACGGCCAATACGTGTCGATCGATCCAATGTCGTTCGTCGATATCGTCGAGCTGGCGGCCCGGCATATCGGCGCGGTCAACCAGGCCACCGGCGTGATCTTCGCCAGTACGCCGGGGGCCAGCCTGGCGCAGATGGAAAGCATCTTCCACCGCAGCAGCCAGGGCGAGTCGGACGAGTTCGGCATCGTGCGCCGCTCCGAACGGATCCCGTTCGCGGCGATCGTGCAGGCACCCCACGCGCAGCTGCTGGAAAGCTGGCCGATGCTGGTGGCGTCGATCGTACTGGGCGGGCTGGTGATCGGCGTGCTGCTGGCCGCGGTGGTGCTGCGCATCGTGTCGCGCCGCCTGACACTGGAGGCCGCGCTGCGCAATGCGGTGCGGCGGCACCAGTTGGAGGTCCATTTCCAGCCGATCGTCGCACTGGCCGACGGCCGCTGCACAGGCGTGGAGGCGCTGCTGCGCTGGCGCCGCGATGGCCAGATGGTGCCGCCAGACGTGCTGGTCACGCTGGCCGAACAGAGCGGGCAGATGGCGGCCATCACCGACCATGTGCTGGAGCGCGCCGTGGCCGAGCTGGGGCCGCTGCTGCGGGCCAGGCCGGACTTCTATGTCTCGATCAACGTCAGCGCCGAAGACCTGCGCACACCGCGCTTCCTCGAAGTGCTGACGGCGCGACTGCCCGGCACCGGCATCGCGCCGCGCCAGGTGCGCATCGAGATCACCGAGCGCAGCTTCCTCCATGCCGACGTGGTGCGCGGCGTGATCCAGGCCTTCCGCGATGCCGGCCACCCGGTCTATATCGACGACTTCGGCACCGGCTATTCCAGCCTGTCGTACCTGCAGGTGTTCAAGGTCGACGCGCTCAAGATCGACAAGTCGTTCATCGACACCATCGGGCGCGAAGCCGCGTCGAGCACGGTCGCCCCGCACATCATCGCCATGGCCGAGGCGCTGGGCTTCGAGGTCGTGGCCGAGGGCATCGAGCACGAGGCGCAGGTGCGCTTCCTGCGGGAGCGCGGCGCGCAGTACGGCCAGGGCTGGCTGTTCTCGCGCGCGCTGCCGGCCGACGCGCTGCTGCGCTACCTGGCGCAGGAAGCACCGGCGGCCGCGCTGCCGCCGGTCCACGCCGACTAGCCGGGCGGCCGCCCTTGCCGCTTGGCTTTTCGGCGGGACCGCATGCGGTCTCGACGCTGTGCCATTGTCATGGGCATACCGGGATTACCCTGAGAACCGGCCCGGCAATCGATACATGCCTGCTATCACCCGCCAACAAATGAATATTGGACGCGGCCGGCCCGGCTGCCTTAGCCTTGGCGCCAGCAACTGAACCCGATGTCCCCCGGAGACACCCACCATGAGCGACTTCCTCCTCTACGAACAGGACGGCCACATCGTCACGCTGACGATGAACGAGCCCGAGCGCCGCAACCCCCTGACCGGCAACACCGCGGTGGCGGAGTTCCTGGCCGCGATCGAGCGCATCCATGCCGACCGCAGCGTGCGCGCCGTGGTCATCACCGGCGCCGGCACGGCGTTCTCGTCGGGCGGCAACATCAAGGACATGGAACGCCAGGCCTCCGGCCAGGTGCCGGGCATGGAGATCCGGCAGGACTACCGCTGCGGCATCCAGCGCCTGCCGCTGGCGCTGTTCAACCTGGAAGTGCCAGTGATCGCCGCGGTCAACGGCGCCGCCATGGGCGCGGGGCTGGACCTGACCTGCATGTGCGATATCCGCATCGCGTCGGAGCGCGCGCAGTTTGCCGAGTCGTTCGTCAAGCTGGGCATCATTCCCGGCGATGGCGGCGCCTGGCTGCTGCCGCGCGTGATCGGGCTGTCGCGCGCCGCCGAGATGACCTTTACCGGCCAGGCGATCGACGCGAAGACCGCGCTGGAATGGAACCTGGTGTCGCGCGTGGTGGCGCCCGAGGCGCTGCTGCCGACCGCATACGAATTGGCCGGGCGCATCGCCGCCAACCCGCCGCATGCGGTGCGGCTGGCCAAGCGGCTGATGCGCGAGGCCATGCACACCCGCCTCGACACACTGCTGGAATTGTCGGCCGGCTTCCAGGCGCTGTCGCACCAGACGGCGGACCACCGCGAGGCGGTGCAGGCCTTCCTGGACAAGCGCACGCCGGTGTTCAGCGGCAACTGACCGGATACTGGCCAGGCGGATCGGCCGGCCAGCTTCAGGCGGATTGGGTTTCCGCCGCCTTGAGCTGGTTGACCAGCGCCACGTAGTCGCGCATGGCCTGCTCGCGCGGCAGGCCGCGCCGGGCAGCCCAGGCGTCGTACTTGGCACGCCCGATCATGTCCATCATGCCCGGGCGGTCACCGCTGACGTCGCCGACGCTGCCTTGCTTGTAGAGCGCATAGAGCGACAGCAAGGTGTCGTTGTCGGGCGCCTGGCGCAGCGTCTTCGACAACGCCGCGGCGGCCTCGAAGGCTTTTTCGGCCGGGCCTGGCCCCGGCACCGCCGGCGTGCCGCCGAAGTGCGCATCTTCCAGCGCGACTTCGTCCGGGAACCACCGTCCCTCCAGCAACTTGCCGTCGCGCAGCGCAAACGCCAGCACGCCCTGCGAGGCCAGCGTGCCGCTGCGCAAGGTGGCAGGCACCACGGCCATGCCGGTGTTGAGCACCGGCGCGCCGAAAGCGGTGAACGCCAGCCCGGCATCCGCCCACTCGCGCAGCCGCGCCAGGCCACGATCGCCACGGTAGACCCCGCTGGTCCGGTTGGCGCCCGGCTGGAACCACGCAAAATCGCCCTTGCCGCGCGCATACAGGGCAGCCAGGTCACCCTGTTCCAGGTCCGCGCGCGCCATCGCCAGCAGCTCGGCCATCTGGTCCGGCGTCATGCGCGCATCATCGCGCTCCGCACCCGCCATGCCAAGCGACGTGCCCACGCTGGCCTCGAAGAATTCCAGCACGTTGCGCGCCACCAGTTCGCGGTCATTGTCGACGCAGACCATGTGGTAGCTGTCTTCCAGCACCAGCATGCGCGCCTGCCCGGCACGCTTGCCCTGCCCGATCTGCTCGACCAGGAAGTTGGCCGAGCGCAGGCTGGTCAGCTCGTCCAGCCGCGCGTGGACCACCAGCGTGGGGCAGGCAATGCGCTGCAGCCCCTTGCGTACGTAGCCGCGCAACCGGTCCACTTCGCGGATGCACGCCAGCGGCACCCACTGGTAGTGGAAGTTCTCGCCGCGTGCGAACTTGGCCTTGACGATCTCGCGCAGCTGCTCGTTCTTGATGCCGAACGGCTCCTCCTCTTCCACCTTCATCCGGTTGGGGACGCCTGGAATCTGGTACAGCAGCGGGCGCAAGCCGCGATACCACGGCGTCGCCCAGCCGTCGATATAGACCGGCGGCGCCAGCGCCACCAGCCGGCCCTTGGTGTGCTGCTCGCGCTTGACCGTTTCCACCGCCAGCAGCGCGCCCATGCACATGCCCATCACGTGCAGCGTTTCATGCTGGTCAATGATCTCGCGGTATTTGACGCGCACTGCTTCGAGCCAGTCCTCGGCGCGCACGCCGCACAGGTCCTCGGGCTGCGTGCCGTGCCCCGGCAGCGTCAGCGAGTGCGTGACAAAGCCGGCACGCTTGAGGCGCTTGTGCATCGAGCCCAGGTCATACTGCGTGCCGCCCAGGCCGTGAATCAGGAACACGCCGGGGTCAGACATGCGCGGGCTCCGCGCCGGCGCGGCGCATCAGTGCCGCCACCTGCTCTACCTTGCCGTCTGCGCCGCGGATGCCGGCCAGCCGCTCGTGCACGCGCAAGCGGCCGCTGCCCGGCAGCGTCACGGCGTACTCCTGCACGCTGTCGGGCGCATCGCCGCGCGCCACGGCGGACCAGGTAGCCTGCACCAGCCCGCGGTCGGTGGCGTCGATGCGGTCCAGCCATTCGTCGACACTGTTGACGTTGCGGATCGTGTCGCCGAGCAACTCCGCCGCGCCCTCGCTCCACGTGGCGCGGCCGGTGACCGCGTCATACTCCACGCTGGCCACGCCCACCGCCTGCAGCGTGCGCGCATAGCGCAGGCGCCAGGCACGCGCTTCCTCCAGCGCGGTGCGTCGGCCCTCGGACAGGGCGCGTCCAAGCAGCATCACCAGCGCCCAGACAATGACAAAGCCCTGCACCTCGACCACGGCCTCGCCCGCAAAGCCTTCGATGACGTTGAACGGGCCGGCGCCTGCCGCGGTGCGGTGGATGATCAGCAGGCAGCCCAGCAGCGTGGCAATGGCACCGCCGCGCGGCCCCCATAGCAGCGCGGTGGCCAGCAGCAGCGGCATCGGCACGTAGGCCAGCGTGGGGGCGAGACCGCCGAAGCGCTGCGCGGCGTTGTCCGAGAACACCGCCAGCACCGCCACGATAAAGACCACGAAGGCCAGCCCGCCGGCGGCGAACTGCTGCATCGGCATGCCGCCCGAGCGCCGCACGCGGAAGCCGCGGAATGCCACCGCCAGCGGCCCCACCAGCAGCAGCCCGGCGGCGGTGGAAAAGGCCCAGGCGCGCCATTCGACCGGCAGGTCCAGGCCCGGCCGCTGCCAGCGCCACAACTCGACCGCCAGCGAAGCGCCCAGCGCCGAGCCGACCAGCGCGCCCACGATCAGCAGCGTGGCACCCGGCGGGCTTTGCGGGTCGCGGCGGCCAAAGGTGGCGATCCAGCCGGCGGTGCCCAGGCTGATGACCTCGATCAGGCCGAAGGCAACGGCACCGCGCAGCGGCAGGCCGTGCGTGGCCATGCCCCACCCTGCCAGCGCCAGCCCGGCGCCGGCCAGCACCGCCGGCCATGACCAGCGCGCACAGACCAGCAGCGCGGCAAACGTGACGCCGCTGCCGAGCCAGACCGGCACGGCCTCGGTAGACGCATGGGCCAGCGAGCGCGACACCACGCCGGCGACAAGTACCAGCACGGCAACGATTGCCGCCAGGCGTATCTGCTGCATTGGCATACCCCCAGGAAGCTGCTTCTGACCGGTTTCCGACGTTCTGTTTGTGAGTCAGGATAGTTGCCAGCCTGCTGGTGGGCAAGGTAAGTCACTCGGCCAGGCCGTGGCTCCTGCGAGTCAGCCGGACACTCCGAGCGCCCCTTCCACGTTGCGCACCAGGCTGACCAGCCGCGGGCCGATGTCTTCCTCGATCTGCTTGCTCTGCGGGCTGAACACCGGCACCGACGCGGCAAAGATCCACGCTTCCCCGTCGCGCCGCGCGCGCATCGGCACGGCAACGGATTCCACTTCGCGATGCAGGTCGCGATGGCCGCGGCAGAAGCCGTGTTCCCGCAGGTCGCGCGTGGCGTCGGCCAGGCGCTGCTCCAGCCAGTCGGCGCGCGCGGGGTCGGCCACGCGCAACTGGGCAAGATACGCCTCGCGCTCGGACTCGGGCATCAGCAACAGGTAGCCGCGGCCCGAACCCGTGCGCGAGATCGATACCCGGGTGCCGACCTCGGGGCGGAACACATGGCTGCCCACGCCCTGCGCGATCTCGACATAGGTCATTGCGTTGCCGTTGCCGACGATCAGCTCGACCTGCCCGGCGATATGGTCGGCCAGCTCCTGCATGGCCGGCCGCGCCAGCTGGCGCACCGTCATCCGCGCCAGCGCGGGCGCGGCCAGGTTGACCAGCCCGATTCCCGGCACGTAGCGCGACAGGCGCTCCGAATAATGCAGCAGGCCCAGTTCGCACAGGGTGTCGAGCAGGCGGAACAGCGTCGGCTTGGCCAGCCCGGTGCGCTCCATCAGTTCGCGGCTGCTCAGCTCCTGCACCGTTGGCGAAAAGCAGTTGAGGATCGAAACGCCCCGCGCCAGCGCGCTGACAAGGCGCGACTCGCCGTCGGCATCGGCGGGCGGCGGGGTCAGAGGGACATGTGCTTCGTTCGTCATAAACGGGCCTTGGTCTGGTTTTTTTGATACCAGCGTCTCAAAACGCGGATGTTGCCCTTCGTTGATTCCGAAGTCAAACGAAGGATTTTGAGTTTACTTGGCGGATTTCCGACGCGAGAATTCCAATTCATCGTATTGGACGATCACTTTTTGAAACCGACGTCTCAATATCCCGAATCCACGACTCGCAACCGCTCTGCATCAGGAGACACCATGCAACAAGCCGTCATCGTCGACGCCATCCGCAGCCCGATGGGCCGCTCCAAGCCGGGATCGGCCTTTACCGAGCTGCATGCCACCGAACTGCTGGCGCAGGTGCTCAAGGGCCTGGTCGAACGCAACAAGCTCGACCCCGGCCTGGTCGACGACGTCATCACCGGTTGCGTGACGCAGGCCGGCGAGCAGTCCGCCGGTCCGGGCCGTGTGGCCTGGCTGGCGGCGGGCTTCCCCGACCACGTGCCCGCCACCACCATCGACCGCAAGTGCGGCTCGAGCCAGCAGGCGGTGCACTTTGCCGCGCAGGGCATCATGGCCGGCGCCTATGACATCGTCATCGCCTGCGGCATCGAATCGATGAGCCGCGTGCCGATGGGCTCGGCCCGCATCGGCCAGAACCCGTACGGCCCGTCGATGGAAGCGCGCTACGCGCCGGGGCTGGTGTCGCAGGGTGTTGCGGCCGAGCTGGTTGCCGCCAAGTACGAGCTGTCGCGCCACGACATGGACAGCTACTCCGCCCGCTCGCACGGGCTGGCCGCCGCGGCGCGCGAAAGCGGCGCCTTCCGCCGCGAGATCCTGCCGATCAGCACGCCCAATGGCGTGGTGGAGCATGACGAAACGATCCGCCCCGGCACCTCGGTGGAAAAGCTGGGCACGCTGCAGGCCTCGTTCCGCAACGACGAACTGAGCGAGCGCTTCCCGCAGATCGGGTGGAATGTCACCGCCGGCAATGCATCGCAGATCAGTGACGGCGCTTCGGCCATGCTGCTGATGAGCGAATCCATGGCCCAACGCCTGGGCCTGAAGCCGCGCGCGCGCTTTGTCGCCTTCGACGTCTGCGGCGACGATCCGGTGATGATGCTGACCGCCCCGATCGCCGCCAGCCAGCGCGCCATCAAGAAGAGCGGCCTGGCGCTGGACCAGATCGACCACTACGAAATCAACGAAGCCTTTGCCTGCGTGCCGCTGGCGTGGCAGAAGGCACTGGGCGCAGACCCGGCGCGCCTGAACCCGCGCGGCGGCGCGATCGCGCTGGGCCACCCGCTGGGTGCGTCGGGTGTGCGCCTGATGACCACCATGCTGCATGCGCTGGAAGACAGCGGCCAGCGCTACGGCCTGCAGTCGATGTGCGAGGCGGGCGGCATGGCCAACGCCACCATCATCGAGCGCCTGTAATCAACCCCTCTCATCCCCTCTGCCGTTCCCGCCGGCGCGGGAACCCAGCGGTTCCTTTTCCTAGGAGACATCCATGAAACTCGAAAACATGTCCGCCGTCGTCACCGGCGGTGCTTCCGGCCTGGGCCTGGCCTGCACGCGTCGCCTGGTGGAGCGCGGCGTCGGCGTGGTCATCGCCGACCTGAACGAAGAGCGCGGCAACGCGGTGGTGGACGAGTTCGGCGGCAAGGTTCGCTTCGTCAAGGCCGACGTCACCGACACCGACCAGATGAACGCGGTCTACGACGCCGCCGAGGCCATCGCCCCGCTGCGCGCGCTGATCCACTGCGCCGGCCTGGGCGCGCCGGTGCGCGTGGTCGAGAAGGACGGCTCGCCGGGCTCGCTGGAAAAGTACGAGTCGGTGGTGCGCATCAACCTGATCGGCACCTTCAATGCGCTGCGCCTGGGCGCCGCGCGCATGGCCAGGAACGAAATGGTGGACGGCGAACGCGGCGCGTGCGTACTGACCGCCTCGGTGGCCGCCTACGAAGGCCAGATCGGCCAGATCCCCTACAGCTCGGCCAAGGCCGGCATCGTCGGCATGACGCTGGTGGCCGCGCGCGACCTGGCGCAGCGCGCCATCCGCGTATGCACCATCGCCCCGGGCCTGTTCGACACGCCGCTGCTGGCGAAGCTGCCGGAGAACGTGCGCACCTCGCTGGGCGCGATGGTGCCGCACCCGGCCCGCCTGGGTGCGCCGGACGAGTACGCCTCGACCGCGCTGCACATCCTGGAGAACCCCATGCTCAACGGCGAGACCATCCGCCTGGACGGCGCCATCCGCATGGCCCCGCGCTGAGCCGCCATCGACCAGCATCCAGCACGCCAACAAGGACATCCGCATGAGCGACACGCTGCAACTAGAGACCCGCGGCAATACGCTGCTGATCACCATGAACCGGCCCCAGGCGCGCAACGCCATGGATTTCGAGACCGCGACCGCGCTGGCCGCCGCGATCGACCAGCTGGAAAGCCGTGACGACCTCGCCGTCGCCATCCTGACCGGCGCCGGCGGCACCTTTTGCTCCGGCATGGACCTGAAGGGCTTCCTGGAAGGCAAGCGCCCCAGCCTGCCCGGCCGTGGCTTCGGCGGGCTGACCGAGAAGCCGCCGCGCAAGGTGCTGATCGCCGCGGTGGAAGGCTATGCGCTGGCGGGCGGTTTCGAACTGGCGCTGGCCTGCGACCTGATCGTCTCGTCGAAGGCGGCCAGGTTTGGCCTGCCGGAAGTCAAGCGCGGCCTGGTTGCCGGTGCCGGCGGGCTGATGCGCCTGCCGCGCCGCATGCCGTACCACATCGCCATGGAATATGCGCTGACCGGCAATATGCTCGGTGCCGAGCAGGCGCATGCCTACGGCCTGATCAATCGCCTGACCGAACCGGGCGAAGCGCTTCAGGGCGCGCTGGCGCTGGCCGACGAGATCGGCGCCAACGGCCCGCTGGCGGTGGCGGTCAGCAAGCAGATCGTGGCCGAGTCGGCCGACTGGAGCAACGAGGAGATGTTCGAGCGCCAGCGCCCGCTGCTGGCGCCGGTGTTCACCTCGGCCGATGCGCGCGAAGGCGCCGCGGCCTTTGCGGAAAAGCGCAAGCCGGTGTGGACCGGCAAGTAAGGCGGGGGCAAGCCATACCGTAGTCGCGCTTATTGCCGGGACTTCCGGTCTGGACTTTCCGCCTGGACGGCCGGCCGCGAGCCGGCCGTTTGCACATGGAACCGCAGCACAGACATACAACGTGGAGGAGACCCATGAACACCAAGCTGCCGCAATCGCTGTGCCCTTTGCCTTCCCTTTCGCTTTCACTTTGCACCGGCCTGCTGGCCATCACCGGCACCGCCACGCTGGCGACGGTCGCGCATGCCGCCCCCGCCTGGCCCGACAAGCCAATCACCATCATCGTCCCCGGCGCGCCAGGCGGCACCACCGACATCCCGACGCGACTGGTCGCGCAGAAGCTGTCGGCCATCCTCGGCCAGCCCGTGGTGGTCGACAACAAGCCCGGCAGCGGCGGCATCATCGGCACGCAGGCACTGCTGCGCGCCGCCCCTGACGGCTACACGCTGCTGGTCGGCAACACCGGCTCGCATGCCATCAACTACAGCGCCTACAAGCAGCTGGCCTACCGTCCGCAGGACTTCATGCCGCTGACCGACATGATTTCCTTCCCAAACGTGCTGGTAGTCAATGCACAGGCGCCGGTGCGCAGCGTGGCCGAGCTGGTGGCGCAGCTGAAGCAGTCGCCGGGCAAGTATTCCTATGCCTCGGCGGGCATCGGCCAGACCACGCACCTGACCGCCGAGCTGTTCCGGCTGCGCACCGCCACCGAGGTGCTGCACGTGCCTTACAAGGGCTCGACGCCGGCCACCACCTCCGTGATTGCCGGCGAAACCACCTTCATGTTCGACAACCTGACGCAGGCGCTGCCGCATATCCGCGCCGGCAAGCTGCGCGCGCTGGCGGTGACCAGCGCCGAACGGCTGCCGTCGCTCCCGGACGTGCCGACCATGGAGCAGGCCGGCGTGAAGGATTTCGTGGTGATGGGCTGGCTCGGTGTGTTCGCGCCTGCGAAGACGCCGCCTGCCGTCGCCGCCGTGCTGCAGGACGCGCTGTCCCGGGCCATGCGCGATCCCGACGTGGTGGCGAAATTCCGCGACATGGGCGGTATCCCGGGCGGCGAACCGCAACCCCGCTTCACCGCACTGGTCAACGGCGACATCAAGCGCTGGGGCGACACCATCCGCGCTTCCAGGGTCAGCCTGGACTAGCGCGTGCGGCGGCGCCCGCCTTCGGCAAAGCGGAAGGCGGGCCGGCCCAAAGCCAAATTGACACGATGCCGGCCACCGCTTAGGCTCGCCCTACCCTGCGGTATATTCAGCGCATGCTTAACATGCCAGGCGCCGCCGCGGGCACATAACGACAACAAACAATCCCGCGAGACGACCACCGTGCCTACCCCCACCGCGCCTTCCCGCCTGGACAGCCTGCGCCCCGCCCTGCCGATCCTTCTTGGCGCCTCCCTGATGCTCAGCCTCGCCATGGGCCTGCGCCAGAGCCTGGGCATCTTCATGCCGCCATTGACGCGTGACATCGGCATCTCGGTCTCCGACTTCACGGTGGCCATTGCCGTGCAGAACCTTGCCTGGGGGCTGCTGCAGCCGCTGGCGGGCGCGTGGGCGACACGGATCGGCTTCCGGCCGCTGATGGTGGCCGGCTCGCTGTCGTATGTGGCCGGGCTGGTGCTGCTGGCGACCGCGCAAGGCATGGTCGGCGTCACGCTGGGGGCTGGCGTGGCGATCGGCGCTTCGATGGCCTGCACCGGCAGCGCGCTGGCGATGGCGGTGGCGGCACGGCCGGTGCCGGCGGCGCTGCGCAGCACGGTGCTGGGGCTGGTGTCGGGGGCCGGCTCGCTCGGGGCGCTGCTGGCGGCGCCGATCGGGCAGATGGTGACACAGACTTACGGCTGGCGCGCCGGGCTGGCCGCGTTCGTGTTGCTGGCGCTGGTGATGCTGCCGGCAGCGTGGATGGCCGGGCGCGTGGACAAGCTGCCGCTGCCCGCGTTCTCCGGCGCCGACCAGAACAATGCGCGGCAGGCGCTGGGCACCGCGCTGCGGCACGCGCCGTTCATCGTCATGGCGCTGGCGTATTTCGTCTGCGGCATGCAGCTGGTCTTCCTGACCACGCACCTGCCGTCGTACCTGGACATCTGCGGCATGGACCCGATGCTGAGCGCGCAGGCGCTGGGCGTGATCGGCGGCTTCAACGTGCTCGGCAGCATCTTCTTCGGCTGGGCCGGCGGGCGCTTCAACAAGCTGATGCTGCTGGGCGGCATCTATACCGTGCGCTCGCTGGCACTGACCTGGTATTTCTCGTCGGCGCCCACGCCGGGCAGCACGCTGGTGTTTGCCGCGGTGATGGGCTTCCTGTGGCTGGGCGTGGCGCCGCTGGTGTCGGGCTGGATCGCCGAGACCTTCGGCCTGCGCTGGCAGGCCATGCTGGGCGGCGTGGCCTTCTTCAGCCACCAGATCGGCAGCTTTAGCGGTGCCTTCGGCGGCGGAGTGGTCTATGACGCGCTGGGGTCATACACCGTAGCCTGGCAAGCGGGCGTGGCGATGGGGCTGGCGGCGGGGCTCGCGCAGATCGCATTTGCGGTGGCGACGCAGCGCCGGCCGCCGTTGATGGCGGCGTCCTGAGGTTGGCGCGCTGTGTAAGAATCGGGGGTTCCTGCAAGGAACCCCTCAGATTGCTGACAAAGGGAGAATTCCAGGTTGTTGCTCCCCTCTCCCGCTTGCGGGAGAGGGGCCGGGGGAGAGGGCAGGCGCATGCCAAGCACCGTGGCGCATCACTTCGTGGCAACTCCTGCCCTCTCCCCCCGCCCCTCTCCCATAAATGGGAGAGGGGAGACAACATTCGCAGCCTTTGACTTTGTCAGCAGCCTGGGGGATTCCTGCAAGGAACCCCTTTCTTCCTTTCCGCTTCTGCCAGACCTTGGACCTGCTTCGCATCGCCCTGCTCTTCGCCGTGACTGCCCTTGCCGAAATCCTCGGCTGCTACCTTCCCTGGCTGGTCTTGCGCCAGGGCAAGAGCGCGCTGTTGCTGCTGCCCGCCGCTGTCTCGCTGGGATTGTTCGCCTGGCTGCTGACGCTGCATCCCGCCGCCGCGGGACGCACCTACGCCGCTTATGGCGGCATGTATATCGCCGTGGCACTGCTCTGGCTGCGTTTCGTCGATGGCCTGGCGCTGACACGCTGGGACGTGGCCGGCGCCGCCATTGCGCTGGCCGGCATGGCCGTGATCGCGCTGCAGCCCGCGGCGCGCTGATTGCAGTTCGCGGCGCTGATGCCGCGGCGCCCACAATACTGCAGGCCACCAAGTCATCTTTGCCAACAGGCTCAACGCAAGGGCTCAAAGGGGCCCTCAAAGGCATCAAAGCGTATATCGGGCGCGTCGATATTATGCCGCGACGGTACCACCCTGCCGAAACGCACGGAACGCGCCTGAATCACGGCGGTGTCGGCCACAGAGGTGTGATGCGCGCGGCCGGCGGCATCACGCCACTCGACGCGGCTCATATCGGCGTTGTCTTCGGCGACATACATCGAGCGCAACATCGCGAAGCCTGACATGCCGTCTGCCATGGACACGTCGGGGGGGCGATAGCTCGGCTCGAATTTCACCTCGAGCGCGGTGCGCTCGCGGCTCACTTCGATCAGTCGCACGCTGGCCTCGCCGCCTGCGACGAAGCGCAGCCGAATGGATCGCTCTTTGGGGTCGATATCGATACCTGCGATCTCGACGACGGGCCTGCCAGCCTCCGTGATCGGGCCAATCAGGAACGATGAGCCGTATGAATTGCTGCTGGTGTGTCTTGCCGGCAATGGCTTGGCCCGCCAGTACCCGTCGGGCGGGTACAACACCAGCACCTGCGTCTCGCGCAATTTTCCGGCATGCGGTTGCTTCACATAGAACTGCAGCAGATGGAATTCGTCATACACGCTGCCCCACACCGCGACTGGCACAGACCGTGGCCGCCAGAATGTTTCATAGGTATTGCCTTCGATGGCGAAATCGCGCCCGTCGTAGATTCGCACCTTGCGGGGCTCGAAGCGACGACCCGGATCCGTGCGGGGCGTATTTTCGTCGAAGTCGCAGTTGGAGAAGTCCGCCGGCGGAAAACGGGGCTCGCCAACCTTGCCGAGGTATGGCGGATGTAGCGCCTCTACGCGGAAGCGCTGGATTGCCGGCGAACTCATGACGAACGAGACATTGTCCTCCTCGGCGCATTGAGTCAGTGTGGTGAAGTTGCGCACCTCGACGATCACCGGCGCGGCCCGGACTGCGTCAAGAGCAAGCGCACAGACTGTCACGATTACGGCGGCAAGCGCCGAGAAGCGTAGGGTTGCCATGATAGGTTGCCATCTCCTGCTTTCGCGGATCGCGCCAGCATGGCGCTCAAAGTTACTTTCTTGCCTCGCGGTGTCAAGGTACCGGTCGCGTCCGCCGCAATGCTGCTTTGCGGTACGGCGTAGGCTCCAACTCACCGGACTCAGGTTGGCTATCGCAGCGTCACAAGAAGAGAATGCGGTCTGCACCCCGAACGGGGGATGTGCCGACGATGCCAGGCAATTAGGATAAATACCGAGCGGTCCTTTAGCGGATCCTCAGGCCTTTGGGGCCCGCGTTCGCGCGGGCCTTTTTTCTATCGGCCGCCAGCCGCATGCAATGCCGGTAAGAATCGCCACCTGTTGTAAATCTGCCCCGTCGCTGGCTGGCAATCAGCGGGCGTGGCGGCGCCAATGCCACAGCGCGAGGCCGGCCAGCCCGGCCGCGACCGCCGCGCCGGCAATCCGAAACTGGCGCATCCGCTCCGGCGAGGTCCAGCCGCCCTGGACCTCCATATGCCCCAGCGAGGCATGGAACAGGTTGCCGTCGGTGACCGGTATCTCGTGCGCACCGCTGAAATGCCGATGCAGGATACGGCCGTACGTCCGCTGCAGCAGGCCTGGAGCCAGCAGGCTGGCAACGCGCGCCAGCCGTGCCACGACGCCTACCGTCACCGCCTGCGACGTTGGCGCCGCCACCGCGCGCAGTACGGCACGCGCGACCGCGCCGGCGTCGACCAGCGGCTGCGGCGGACGCAGTGCCTTGCCAGTGTAGTTGGCACTGTGGCGCATGCCCGGCGTGTCGGCGGTGGCCGGGAAGATGTCGCAGATGCGGATCTGCGGATAGTCGACCAGCTCTGCGCGCAACGCCTCCGAGAAGCCGCGCAGCCCGAATTTGCTTGCGGTATACGACACACCATATGGTGACGGCGCCCACGCGCCCAGCGACACGATATTGACCAGCACGCCCCTGCGCGCCGCCTTGAAGAACGGCAGCACCGCGTGTGCGCCGTGCAGGTAGCCCAGCAGGTTGATGCGGACAACCTGCTCGTGCGCGGCCACCGGTGTTTCGTCAAACAGGCCCACGGCGCCGACACCGGCATTGTTGACCCACACATCGATACCGCCATCGCCGAACTCCGCCGCACGCTCGGCCAGCCGGTGCATAGCCGCCGGCTGCGTGACATCGCCCGGAACGGCCAGCGCCCGCCCGCCCAGCTCGCGGCAGGCCGCGGCGGCGCGCGCCAGCGGCGCCTCGCCGCGCGCGCACAGCACCACGCGCGCCTGGGCGCGTGCAAAGGCCAGCGCGGTGGCCAGCCCGATACCGCTCGAAGCGCCGGTGATGACAACGGTAAGCGGTCGGGTCGGGGGCATGGTGGACCTCTTGCAGTGTTAATGGCGCAGTGTTAGTGGCGCAGTGCCAACGAACGGCGCAGAGTTACGGCGCATCCCCGGCGGAGCAGCAGGTTCCGTTCCAGCGCAGTGTCACTGGAATGCAACTTGCCTGTCTGACACCCAAACGGACCGCGCGGCCGGTATGCCGCGCTGACCCGCCTGGAATCTGCACAAGGAGCCCAGCCATGACCTCGACCGAACAGGAAATCCTGGTGTGCGGCCCGGAAAACGGCCGCTGGCATCTCGAAATGCGTACCGGCAACGGCGCGCCGGAGCGGCTCGCCGGCGAGTTTGATTCGCCCGACATGGCCATTGCCGGCGCCCAACAGGTCTATCCGTCGATTCCGGTACGCGTGACCGATATTTCCGGCGCGCCGGCACCGTCGGCCCCCGCGCATCAAGGATCGCTGACCGACTACCACTACGGCGGCCACAGCGTGACCCAGGACGAGAAGCTGACCGGCCGCGCGCATCCGCCGAGCGACATTTCGCAGCCCGCGCCGGGTCCACATCCCTACCAGGCCACCGATCTTGGCAACCTGCCGGCGGGCACGCCACGCCACGGCATGTATGGGGTCGCCTCCACCCCGGCAGAGGCCGAAGCGGCCGACCGCAAGGACGAGGCGGCGCGGCGCCACACCGGCTCGCGCGACGCCGAAGACTAGGCGCGACGGCGCCACGGCGGGCGGCAGCACGTACAATCTCTGTTTTCCCTTCGCCCCGCCGCCTTGCCGCCATGACCACCCTCGGAACGCCACTTTCCCCTTCTGCCACCAAAGTGATGCTGCTCGGCTCCGGCGAGCTGGGCAAGGAAGTGCTGATCGCACTGCAGCGCCTGGGCGTGGAGACCATCGCCGTCGACCGCTATGACAACGCGCCGGGCCAGCAGGTGGCCCACCACGCCCGCACCATCGCCATGAGCGACCCGGACCAGCTCAAGGCGCTGATCGAGGCCGAGAAGCCTCACCTGGTGGTGCCCGAGATCGAAGCCATCGCCACCCCCATGCTGGAAACGCTGGAAGCCGCCGGCACCGTGCGCGTGATCCCCACCGCCCGCGCCGCGCGCCTGACCATGGACCGCGAAGGCATCCGCCGCCTCGCCGCCGAGTCGCTCGGCCTGCCCACCAGCCCGTACAAATTCTGCGATTCGCTCGAAGAACTGCAGGCTGCCATCGACGGCGGCATCGGCTATCCATGCGTGGTCAAGCCGGTGATGAGCAGCTCGGGCAAGGGCCAGAGCAAGATCGACGGCCCGGAAGGCGTGCAGGCCGCCTGGGACTACGCCATGGCCGGCGGGCGCGTCAGCCACGGCCGCGTGATCGTGGAGGGCTTTATCGACTTCGACTACGAGATCACGCTGCTGACCGTGCGCGCCATCGGCGCCAGCGGCCAGGTCGAGACACAGTTCTGCGCGCCGATCGGCCACGTTCAGGTCAGCGGCGACTACGTCGAGAGCTGGCAGCCGCAGCCCATGCACCCGGCCGCGCTGCAGAAGGCCCAGCAGATTGCGCAGGCCGTCACCGCCGACCTGGGCGGCATGGGGCTTTTCGGGGTGGAACTGTTCGTCAAGGGCGAGCAGGTCTGGTTCAGCGAAGTCAGTCCGCGCCCGCACGATACCGGCATGGTGACCATGGCCACGCAGCACCAGAACGAGTTCGAGCTGCATGCGCGCGCCATCCTCGGCCTGCCGGTCGACACCTCGCTGCGCAGCCCTGGCGCCAGCGCGGTGATCTACGGCGGCGTTGACGCGCAGGGCGTGGTGTTCGACGGCGTGGACCAGGCGCTGAGCGTGCCGCAGACCGAGGTGCGACTGTTCGGCAAGCCCGAGAGCTTCAGCAAGCGCCGCATGGGCGTAGCGCTGGCCTATGCGGAGGACGTCGACACCGCCCGCACCCGCGCCAAGGAAGCCGCAAGCCGCGTGCGTCCGCGCGCGGTGGGCTGATACCGGAAAGTCTCAGAGCACGTGGCTGCCCGCCGCGGCGTGGCCGGGCGGGTGCGGTGCTGCAACCTGCGTGGCAACCTGTGCGGCAGCCTGCGCCGCGGCCAGCACCGGCGCCATGCGCACGCCGCTCAGGTCGGCGCCGGACGGGGCCTGGTACAAGCGCAGACCCAGTTCCGGCAGGATCGCCAGCAGGTGGTCGAACACATCGCCCTGGATGCGCTCGTAATCCATCCACGCCGTCAGCGCGGTAAAGCAATAGATCTCCACCGGGATACCCTGCGAATCGGGCTCCATCATGCGCACGTTCAGCAGCAGGTCGTGGTGGATTTCGGGATGCGCCTTCAGGTAGGCGATGCCATACGCGCGGAAGGTGCCGACATTGGTCAGCCGGCGGCGGTTTACCGGGTCATTGCCCGCGGCGATCAGCATGCGGTTGGCCTCGTCGACCTTGGCCTGCTTGTCCGCCAGGTAGTCGTGCAGCAGCTGGAAGCGCATCAGCGCATGCACTTCGTCGTCTTCCAGGAAGCGCACGCTGCTCGCATCGATGCGCAACGTCCGCTTGATGCGGCGCGCGCCTGATTCGAACATCTGCCGGTAGTTGCGGTAGCTCTCCGAGAACAGCTTGTAGGTCGGCACCGTGGTCACGGTGTTGTCCCAGTTCTGCACCTTGACCGTATGCAGCGCGATGTCCTTGACGTAGCCATCGGCATTGCATTGCGGCATCTCGATCCAGTCGCCGATGCGCAGCATGTCGTTCGAGGTCAGCTGCGTGCTGGCCACCAGCGACAGCAGCGTGTCCTTGAACACCAGCAGCAGCACCGCCGACAACGCGCCCAGGCCGGACAGCATCCATAGCGGCGAGCGGTTGATCAGGATCGACAGCACCAGCACCGCGCACACCAGTCCCAGCCCGAGCCGCCCCACCTGGATATAACCCTTGATCGAGCGCGTCTGCGCGCGCCGGCTGCTGGCATAAACATCCTGCCACGCACCCAGCACGCCGCCCAGCATCAGGAAAAAGGAGACCCACAGGCTGGAATGGGCCAGGCGCTCCACCAGCAGCGCGTAGCGGCCCATGTGCGGCACCTCGCCGATGCCGACGGTGATCACCGCGAAGCCCACCGCGTAGCCGAAACGCCGATAGGCGCGATGGCGCGTGAGTGCCTTGCTCCAGGGCGCCTTGCCCCAGACCGTCAGCACGCGATGGGCGATGCGCGACATCACACGGCCGAACAGCCATTGCGCGAGCACCGCGATCAGCACCAGCACCACCAGGTACAGCGTGATCTGCGCCCACGGATGGGCCGGAATACGTTGCTGGAACAGCTCCAGCAGGGCATCGAAACTCATAGGGGGGCGACGTCAAGCCAGTGGTTCAGCCGGATAGTGTACAAAACGCGCACGCCCTCTCGTAAAACTGCGATCCCCGGCTCGTGTGTCCTGGCCCTGCCCTCGCTCAGGCAGGCAGCAGCTTCAGCCCCCCGATCCCGACAAAAATCAGCGCAATCAACGCCAGCCGCATCGGCGCCGCGCTCTCCCCAAGGAACAGGATACCGATCACGGTGACCCCGATCGCCCCGATCCCGGTCCATACCGCGTAGGCCGTCCCGACCGGCAGGTGCCGCAAGGCCGCGCTGAGCAAGAAGATGCTGGCCAGTGCGGCCCCGATCCCCAGCACCGTCGGCCCCGGCCGCGTCCATCCGTCCGTGTATTTCAGCGCAAGCGCCATCACGATCTCGATCAGCCCCGCCAGCACCAGCAGCATCCAAGCCATCGCTTCTTCCTTTTCCTGGTTTGCCGCCCGGCCACCATTGCCGGGCCCGCCAGGCCAATGTAGGCTGTGCGAATCAGCACGGATACTGGCAATTTTCGCAAAAGGGCTATGCAAACATGCAGGAAGCAGATTGGGATGACCTGAAGCACTTCCTTGCCGTCAGCCAGTCCGGCTCGCTGGCAGGCGCCGCGCGGACGCTGCACGTCAACCACTCCACCGTGCTGCGCCGGCTCGCCCGGCTGGAAGAGGTGCTGGGCACCCTGCTCTTCGAGCGCCATCCGACGGGCTACGCTCTCACGGCAGCGGGCGAAGCGCTGGCCCAACGGCTCGCCGGCGTCGGCGAACAGATCGATGCCGCGCAGCGGCAGTTGTCCGGCCTGGACAGCCAGCTAAGCGGGCCGCTGCGGGTCACCACCACCGACACGCTGCTGACAGGGCTGCTGATGCCGCTATTCGCCGAATTTCGCGCGATGCATCCGCGCATCCAGTTGCAGATTGTGGTCAACAACGGCTTCCTGAGCCTGAGCCGGCGTGAGGCGGATGTGGCGATACGGCCGGCCAACGCGCCGCCGGAGTACCTGGTCGGACGGCGCATCGGGCGGCTGCAGACGGCGGCGTATGCGTCGAGGCGTTATCTGCAGCGGCTTGGGTTGCCGACGGAGGCGGATAGTCCGCTGCTGTCTGACTGGACGGCCTATGACTGGGTGGTGCCTGACGAGGCGCTGTCCCACCTGGCGCAGGCGCGGTGGGTGCGGGACCAGGTGCCGGAGCATCGGCGGGCTGTCAGTGCGGACAGCCTCGTGGCGATGGCGGATGCCGTGCGGCATGGCATGGGTGCCGGAATGTTGTTGTGCTTTCTGGCTGGTTGGGACGCGGAGCTGGTGCGGCTGGCGCCGGCCGAACGGGACCTGGATACGGATTTGTGGCTTCTGACCCATCCAGATCTTCGGCACAGCGCGAGGGTGCGTGTGTTGACGGATTTTTTGTATGAGCGGGTGCGGGCGGCGGAATCGGTAATGGTGTAGGGACAAGCCCGGCGAATACCATTCCGGACGCCATTCCGTACCGGACACCCTGACGAGTGAATGGGCCTCGCCGCGTTTGCCGCCGCAGTACTTGCCAGCATGCCGCCCATGTGCGGGGCGACAGGCTAACAGCGATGCGTCGCTGTACCTGAATGGCTAAAACGTTAGGGGATCACTGGCGTATTTCTGTCGTTGGCGCGGGGCAGATGCCGTAATGCGAGTGCGTCAGGTCAATGTGTGCGCCGGCGTTGGCGAAGGTGCCGTGGCGCGCGACGGCGATAAAGGTGCGCAGTTCTCGCAACATGGCGATTCATCAATTTTCGTGGAGCTAATGTCAAAAATATATCGCCTTTATTAGTTTGTGGCCATGCATGGACTCTGGTTCCAGGGCGGCGCGCTGCGTGAAGCATTACCGCGGCATTACCGCGCGCCGCACGACCTGACCACAAATCCATTGCCCAGAGTCTCCACATCATGAGCGAAACCACCGCTGTCCTGCCCCCGTTCCACCTGGCCTTCCGGGTCCACAGCATCGCCAGCGCGCGCGAATTCTACGGCGAGTTGCTGGGCTGCCCGGAAGGCCGCAGCTCGGAAGACTGGGTCGACCTCAACTTCTACGGCCACCAGATCGTGGCCCACTTGGCACCGGAAGAATGCGGCCACCGCAAGACCAGCGCGGTAGACGGCGACGCCGTGCCGGTGCGTCATTTCGGCGTGGTACTGCCGATGAGCGACTGGCAAGCGGCTGCCGACAAGCTGGAGGCCGCCGGCCTTGATTTCATCATCGAGCCGCATATCCGCTTCAAGGGCGAAGTCGGCGAGCAGGCCACCATGTTCTTCCTGGATCCGTCGGCAATGCGCTGGAGCTGAAGGCGTTCGCCAATACCGCCTCGCTGTTCGCCAAGTAGCGCTCCAAGAGCGCGGCCACGCCGCGACACGACCGGCCCGCAGGCCGGCATTCCACGCGGCGCCTGTGCCAGCGCCGCGTGTCCGCCCCCAAAGCAGCAAGAGCCTGACATGCAAAGAATCCTGGTAGCCAATCGCGGCGAGATTGCCTGTCGCATCATCCGCGCCGCAAAGGCGCTTGGCATCGAGACCGTGGCCGTGCATTCCGAGGCCGACGCCGGTGCAATGCATTGCCAGATGGCCGACGTGGCCGTGCCCATCGGTCCCGCCCCCGCAGCACAGAGCTATCTGAGTACCGAAGCCGTCCTGGCTGCCGGTCTGGCGCATGGTGCCGACGGCGTGCATCCGGGTTATGGCTTCCTCTCCGAGAACACGGCCTTCGCGCAGGCCGCCGAGGCCGCCGGCATGCGCTGGATCGGGCCGTCGGTCGAATCGATCGAGAACATGGGCGACAAGAATCGCGCACGCGAGATCGCGGCCGCCTGTGGGGTGCCGGTCCTGCCGGGCAGCATCCGCTTCCTGCCTGGAGAGCTGTCCGGCCTGGAAAGCGCTGCCGCGCAAGTGGGCTATCCGCTGCTGGTCAAGGCCGCGGGCGGTGGCGGCGGCATCGGCATGAAATGCGTCGAGGGCCCCGACTCACTGGCCGCGACCGCGGCCTCCACGCAGGCGCTTGCGCTCAAGGCCTTCGGCGACGGCAGCATCTACCTGGAGCGCTACGTCGCGCGCGCGCGCCATATCGAAGTGCAGGTATTCGGCTATGGCGACGGCACGGCGGTGCATCTGTTCGAACGGGAATGCTCCGTGCAGCGCCGCTTCCAGAAGATCATCGAAGAAAGCCCGGCACCGCCTGCCGCCCGAAGTGCTGGCACGCATGACCGCCGCATCCAGGTCGAGCACGGTGTCACCGAAGCAGTCACCGGCTGGGACCTGGTGCAGGCGCAGATCCGGCTGGCCGCCGGCACCCTTGATCGTGTCGCGCAGTCTGACATCCGCCGGCAGGGCGCCGCCATCGAATGCCGCCTCTATGCCGAGAACCCGGCCCGCCACTTCATGCCCTCGCCGGTCAAGCTGTCGGCCTTCGCGCTGCCGGCGATGCCGGCGTTGCGCGTCGACACCGGCGTGCGCGCCGGCGACACCATCACGCCCTACTACGACCCGATGATCGCCAAGCTCATCACGCACGGCGCGGGGCGCGAGGCAGCGCGGCAGCGCGGCAGCGCGGCAGCGCGGCAGCGCGGCAGGCGATGCTGGCCGCGCTGGCGGACACGCATATTGAAGGGATTCGCCATAACGTCAAGTTCCTGGGCAACGTACTGGCGCATCGCGACTTCCGCGCGGGCCAGGTCGATACCGGCTTCGTCACGCGCGGCGCGGCTTCTTTCACCCTGCTTCTGGAAACGTGACCATGTCCAACGCCCCCACTTCCACGCTGCCGCTGGCGGATGCCCCCACCTCGGCCACCACTTCGGCCCCCACATCTGCCCCAGCAACCGGCGATGTCGCCGTGGCCCGCAAGGCCGCGGTGGCCGCCGCCGCCGGCACAGCCATCGCGTACTACGAGTTCGGCATCTATGGCTATCTGGCCGCCACCATCGGGCCACTGTTCTTTCCGAGCGACAACGCCACCGCGTCGCTGCTGGCGATCCTGGCGGTGTTCGGCAGCGCCTTCCTGATGCGCCCGATCGGCGGCATCGTGCTGGGACGGCTCGGCGACCGCATCGGCCGCCGCGCTGTGCTGCTGGTCACCGTGATCGGCATGGGCGTTGCCACCGCCGCCATCGGCGTGCTGCCCGTTGCCGCGAGCGCGGGCCTTGCCGCGCCTCTGTTGCTGCTGATCCGGCTGGTGCAAGGGTTCTTCGCCGGTGGCGAAGTCACTGGCGCGGCGGCGCACGTGGCCGAATCGGCGCCACACGGCAGGCGCGGCTTCTTTGGCGCGTTCACGCCGGTGGGGCGTCGCCATCGGCGGCGCCCTGGCGGCAACCGTGTGCGGCCTGACCACCTCCATCCTGGGCAGCGGAGCCATGAATGCATGGGGCTGGGCATCCCATTCCTGAGCGCCATCCCGATGGTGACGATCTCGTTCCTGGTGCGCAAGCGCGTGGAAGAGTCGGTGGCGTTCCAGCAATTCCAGCAGCACAATGAACCGCCCAAGGCGCCGCTAAAGGAAGTGTTCAGCCAGCATATGCCCGCGGTACTCAAGGTGCTGGTGTTGTCCTTCGGACAGAACGTGGGCTATTGGGTGGGCCTGGTGTTCATGAACATCTACATGACCACCTACCTCAAGTACGACAAGGCCACGGTCTACTGGATCATGGCGTTCGTCAGCCTCGCCATGGCGGTGCTGATGCCGTTCTGGGGCGGCCTGTCCGACCGCCTGGGCCGGCGCAAGGTACTCGCCATCGGTTTTGTCGGCTACACCGCGCTGGTGGTGCCGATGATGACGCTAATGGACCAGCAGAACATCGGCCTGGCCTTCCTCGCCATGCTGATCGTGGCGCTGCCGATGCCGATCGTGCAGTCCGTCGGCTATCCCACCTACGCCGAGCAGTTCCCCACCCGCGTGCGCTATTCCGGCATGGCCTTCAGCTTCAACCTTGGCGCCATCCTTGGCGGCGGCGTGACGCCATACGTGGCAACCGCGCTGATCGGCGCTACTGGCAACCTGCTCTCGCCCGCGTACCTGCTGATGGGGAGGCGGCCATCGCGTTGCTTGGGCTGCTGCGCGTCAGGGAGACTGCGCGCGAGGCGCTGCGGTAAAGCGACGCGGGCGTGGAGCGAATCGACATGCATCACACTATCGTTGCGCTGCCCGGCTGGGCAGCCAGCCCCGCCGCCGCGCGCGCCGCCATCCGCAGCGGCGCCTGGGGCGGGCACACCGCCGGCATGGCGCCCGGCCGGGTGCAGGGGAACCTGATGATCCTGCCACGCCAGTGGGCAGATGATTTCCTCGGTTACTGCCGTGCCAACCCCGTGCCCTGCCCGCTGATCGGCATGACCGAGCCCGGCTCGCCGCTGGTGCCGGCGCTTGGCGAGGATATCGACCTGCGCACCGACCTGCCACGCACCGTGTCTGGCGCGATGGCAAGCTGGCCGGAGAGTGCAGCGACATCGGCGCGTTGTGGCGCGACGACTTTGTCGGCTTCGTGCTGGGCTGCTCGCTGTCCTTCGAAGATGCGCTCCAGCGCGCCGGCCTGCCCGTACAGCATGTCGATGAAGGCAAGGTGGTGGTGCCGATGTACGGCACCAGTATCGAAACCACACCGGTGGGGCCATTCCGCGGCCCGATGGTGGTGTAGATGCGACCCTATACGCCGGCACAGGCCGCGCGCGCCAGTGAGATCTGCGCCGCGTTGCCGGCAGCGCATGGCAAACCGGTGCACGCTGGCGATCCGTCAGCGATCGGCATTGCAGACGTCTACCGTCCCGACGAAGGCGAGCCCACCGCCATCCTGCCCGGTGAGATCCCGGTATTCTGGGGCTGCGGCGTGACGCCTCAGGCCGCGGTCGTGCAGGCGCCGCTGCCGCTGTGCATCACGCATGCGCCCGGTTATATGTTGGTGGGCGATGTGGCGGTTGAAGACGTCAAGCTGATCTGAGTTTCTGTTGGCTTTTTCCCGCATGCCGCTCGCTCCAGCTCCGCGCCAGAGGATACTCGCTCACAGGGTAACGATGGTCATCGACTCGGAAGAGCCTGGCACCAGCTGGTGGATCGTCTTTCCGGACAATACCGTCTTCCTGAGGTCGTCAAGCACGTCCTTCGTGCCGCCATAAGGCGCAAACACATCCACAAGGAATACCCTGTCACCCGACTTCCAGTCTCCTGGCGCCAGGTGAGCCGGCGGTTTGCTATAACGCTCGACCACGGCATCGGACAGGTACGCCCAGGTCACGAACGCTGTTGGCATCTCGCCCTTCATGTAGAGCTTGGCCTGCTCCAGCACCAGTGGCGGCATTACCCGCCATTCCAGGTCGGCAAGGAACGCATGTCGTGTCGATGGGTTGTTCATCATCAGCCACGACACCGGGCCGAGCAGCGGAATCTTCTTGATGACGCGCTGCGCCTGTTCCGCGGCGAACTGCATCAGTTTTTCGGTTTCGGTCGGAAGGGTCATTGCATTCTCGTCTTTGTGATATTCGGATTGGAGGCGGCCGGCATCGCGGGTACCGCTGGCGTTTCTGGCTGGCTACGCCCGGCAAGGAGCGCGTTGACGGCCACCACATCGCCCTCGGCAAGGCTGCCTGCCGCGGCCTTCAGGCGCAACCCCTGCAGTATGGTGTCGTAGCGGGCCTTGGCCAGATCGCGCTGCGCGGCAAAGAGCTGCTGCTCGGCATTGAGCACGTCGATATTGACCCGCGTGCCGATCCGGTAGCCGATCTTGTTGGCGTTGACGGCATCCAGGCTAGAAGTGACGGCCGAGGTCAGCGCATCCACTTGCGACAGGCCGCTGGTGACGCCACCGAACGCCTGCCGTGCCTGCGTGGCGGCCTGGCGCCGCGCCGCTTCGAGTTCCGCCCGGGACTTGTACCGGTTGGCAATGGCTTCGGTCACTCGCGAGTTGACGGCGCCCCCCTGGTAGAGCGGGATCGTCAGTTGCAGGCCGATCGTGCCGGATCTGACGCGGTTCTCGATGTCCGCCGGCGAGGTCATGGAGCCGGAGGTGTAGTTCCTGCCATAGCCAGCGGTGAAGTCCAGCGTCGGCAGGTGGGCCGCGCGGTTCTTCGACACTTCCTTCTCGGCCACCTCGACGGCCGCCATTTGGGTCCGCACCGCCGGATTGTTCTCTCGCGCGTTGCCCATCCAGGCATTGACATCCATCGGCTCCGGGCTCGGGAGGACCACCTCGGCCTTGAGACCGGCGAGCGGCTCCGGCAACGCCCCCACCAGTCGCTCCAGCTCGGCCTGCCTGGCCTCCTGGTCATTGAGCGCCTGCACCAGTTGCGAGCGTCCGAGGTCGTGCCGGGACTGGGCCTCGTAAACGTCCGTGATGGTGGCCTCGCCCACGTCGTAACGGCGCTTGGCCAGCACGCGCTGCTGTTCCACCGCCTTGAGCTGTGCCTTGGCCACCGTCACGCTGTCACGCGCGGTCAGCAGGTCAAAGTAGGCCTGTGCGGTGCGCAAAATCAGGTCGCTCTCGGCCTGGGCAAACTGCGCCTCGGCCTGCTCGACCTGGGCACCCGCCTGCGCCACGCCAATCCAGCTGGCGACACGCACCACCGGCTGCGACAGTTGCAGGTTCCACGCCCAACTATTGACGTTGCGATCCTGGTACGGGCTGCCGGCGAAGTTCGCCTGCCCGTTCTGGCGGCTGCCGTTGCCGCTGAGGTTGATGCTCGGCAGTACGCCGGCGCGCGCCTGCGGCAACTTCTCCCGCCCGGCTTCGAGCGCGTAGCGCGACGCCTCGAAGGTGGGATCGCCCCCCTGCGCCAGTCGGTAAACGGACAGCAGGTCGATCGCGCTGGCATGCGAGGCGCACAGCGCCACTGCCGCGGCCATGGCGCTGCGGCGTGTATGGTTCCACTTCGCCATCACCGCTCCCTCAGCGCCTCGTCCTTGTAGCGCATCAGCGGCGACAGGAAGTAGGAGATCATGCGGCGCTCGTCCACGCGAATGTCGGCGGTCACGCTCATGCCGGGGGTCAGCGTGCCCTTGCGACCGTTGACCGAGTTTGGCGTGGCCATCTCGTTCAGGCGGATGCGTACCGGGTAAATCGGCCCCAGTTTCTGGTCGTTGATAGCATCGGTGCCCACCCATTGCACCTCGCCCTCGATGTAGCCAAAGCGCGTGAAGTCAAAGGTTTCCACCTTGGTGATGACGCGCTGTCCCGGCTTTACATAACCAACGTCCTTGTTCTGCACCTGGGCATCCACCTCCAGCGCCGTGTGCGCCGGCACGACGGTAGCCACGGGCTGCGCCTGGGTCACCACGCCGCCAACCGTGG
Source organism: Cupriavidus sp. NPDC089707 (assembly GCF_044748965.1). Lineage (NCBI taxonomy): Bacteria > Pseudomonadati > Pseudomonadota > Betaproteobacteria > Burkholderiales > Burkholderiaceae > Cupriavidus > Cupriavidus sp. NPDC089707. Next base: position 7,585 of record NZ_JBIVHB010000013.1, on the reverse strand, counting down.
TGACTGCCAACTGTTGCACCACGCCATCAATCGGCGCGCGCAGTATCTGCAGATCGCGCCGCTGCGTGGCCTTGACCAGTTCCAGCTCGGCGGTGGCCGCCTTGCGACTGGCATTAGCCAGCTCGGCCGAATGGCGAGCCGTGAACTCCGCCACCGCCTGTGCGCGCTGCTGCTGCGCGGCGTTCAGGCCAGCATTGGCCTCGGCCAGCCGGCTCTTCTGCAGGGCCAGTTCCTTCCTGAGGTTAAGCAGTTCCAGCCGAGTCTCGATCAGGCCGGTCTCGGCGATGTGCCCGGTCTTGACCAGCTCCTCGCGCATGTCGTTCTTCCTGGTCACCAGCGGCAGGCTCGCGCGGACCTGGTCCAGGCTGGCGGCAGCACCTTCCCGGTCGGCCCGCTTGCGGGCGATCTCGGCATCGAGCGCGGCCATGCGGGCACGATGTTCAGCCAGCGCGCTCATCAGCAGCGCCCGCTGGGTCCTGGCGATATCGTCGGGAAAGCCATCCATCGGCGGCATGGTGGCCGGGCCGTCGAGCAGCGCCCTGAGTCGCTGCACCTCTACTTTGGCTTCCCAGGATTCGCGTTGCAGGCGGTCCCGATCGGCCGCGGTGGTGGTGGGATCTAGCTCGATCAGGACGTCGCCCGCCCTGACAGACTGGCCATCTCGCACGTAGATCTGGCGCACGACACCGGCTTCCAGCGGCTGCACCACCTTGGACTTGCCTGACGGAATAACCTTGCCTTGGGCGGACACCACAACGTCCATCCTGGCAAACATGGCATAGATGAGGGCAAGCGCAGCCATGCCGCAGATGCTGCCAGCGACGACCCTGGCCATTCGCGCCGGGCGGCGGTTGGCAATACCCATAGCCGCCGTCGCAAAGGCGTCTGCCGCTCGCTGGTCTGGTTTCATCGGTTCAGACATTGGTGCCTCCAGGCAGCGGCTGTACCGGCGCCTTGTGCTTGACGGTCAGGGTTTCCAGCACGCGCGATGCCTCGAACAGGGCGCGATACTTGCCTTCCCTGGCAATCAGGTCGGTGTGGTGACCGGATTCAACCAGTTTCCCGTTGTCGAGCACCAGGATGGTGTCGGCCAGGCGCAACGTCGAGAGGCGGTGCGCCACGATGAATACGGTGCGCCCGGCGCAGATTTGCTCCAGGTTGTCGTGAATCACCCGCTCGGACTCGTAGTCCAGGCTCGCGGTCGCTTCATCCAGCAACAGAAGGCGCGGGTTGGTGGCAAGCGCCCGGGCGATGGCGATGCGGGCACGCTGGCCGCCCGACAGGAGGCTGCCGCGCTCACCGATTACGGTGTCATAGCCTTGCGGCAACACATTGATGAAGTCATGCGCACCGGCCAGTTTCGCCGCCGCCATCACGGCCTCCAGCGACAGGTCAGGATTGGCAATGGCGATGTTGTCAAATACCGACATGTTCAGCAGCGTCGCATCCTGTGACACCACGCCGATCTGGCGGCGCAGCCAGGTAGTGTCCACCGTCGCGAGGTCGATGCCATCGATAAAGACCCGACCACTGGTCGGCGTGTACAGGCGCTGCAGCAACCGAATGAGTGTGGTTTTTCCTGCCCCCGAGATGCCGACGACCCCGACCACCTTGCCCGAGGGGATCGTGAACGAAACATCCGACAGCACCTGCGCGCCATTCGTCTGATAGGCAAAGCTCGCCCGGTCAAAGTTCACGCTGCCGCGCAAGGCGGGGCGCCGAGCCCGTTCGGACAACTGAGCGGGCTCGGCAGGCGCGTCCATGATGCTGCCGAGGCGATTGACCGCCACACGCATCTGCTGGGACTCCTGCCACAACGAAGACAGCTTGATGATTGGGGCGTTGACACGGCCCGAGAGCATGTTGAACGCGATCAGGCCGCCCACGGTCAGGTTGCCATCGATCACCTGCATGGCGCCCACGCCCAACAGCACCACAGTGAGCACCTTGCTTGTCAGGTTGACGAGCTGGTTGGTCCAGTTGCCGGTGTGGCCCGATTCGAACGCGCTTACGGCATAGCGCACCAGCCGGTCCTCCCAGCGGCGCTGCCAGCTCGCTTCGACGGCATGGCCCTTGAGGGTTTCCATCGCGCCGATGGTCTCCACCAGGAACGCCTGGTTTTCGGCATTCAGGGCAAACTTGTCTTCGAGTTTCTTGCGCAGCATGGGGCTCACCACATACGACGCGCCAAGGAAGATCGGCAGGAAGCAGATCACGATGATGGTCAACAGCGGGCTGTAGTAGAACATCACCGCCAGGAACACCACTGCAAAGAACAGGTCCAGCCAGGCGGTCAGCGCCTGCCCGGTGAGGAAGGTACGTGCCGTCTCCAGTTCGCGCATGGCGGCGATCACGTCGCCCGCCCGGCGCGAATTGAAGTACGACATGGGCAGGCGCATGAGGTGCCGGAACAGCCGCGCACCCAATTCGACATCGACCCGGTTGGTGGTATGCGAGAGCAGGTAGTGGCGCAGGCCGGAGAGCATCGCGTCAAACAGCCCCACACCGGCCAGCGCGACCAGCATCACCACCAGCGTTGCCTGCGAACGATGCGTGAGCACCTTGTCGATCACCACCTGGAACGCCAACGGCGTGACCAGCGCAAAGATCTGAACGAAGAACGATGCCAGCAGCACCTGGGCGAGTTCGGCCTTGTATTTCTTGATGGCCTGCCAGAACCAGCCGAAGCCGAACTTCGACGCCGAGGCATCGGCGGCACCTTCGGTCAGCGAGGCCACCGTGCGCTCGGCCTCGATCCAGGCATTGGCAAATTCGCCGGCAAAGGTATCGGCAGGCACCGCTTCAGGTTGCTGGCCCGGCTGACGCTGCACCAGCACCACGTCACCGATCTTGCCCACCAGCACGGCATGTCCGCTGCACGTGAGCGCGAGCACGGGCAGCCTGGCATTGGCCAGCGCCTTCAGGCTACCCTCAACGCGTCGAGCCTGAAAGCCGAGGTCATCCAGGCCCCATAGCATTCGACTGGCGTCGAAGTCCTCGCGCACGTTCCAGCGGCGGATCAGTGCTTCGGCGTCCACGGAAATCTCGTGCATGCCTGCAAACGCGGCCAGCATGCGCAGATTCGGAAATGTCCGGGCCTGGCTCATGGCCGCCCCCAATCCGGACCGGATACGGCCCGCAACCATACACGCATCATCTTTCCCATCAAACAAGGTCAAACGTTCCCAACGGGTGGCCGCATGGCCCCCGCGGGATGGTTATTGCCCCGATCAGTGTGCTAGGGGATCGGTCACAGATTGCCCATGCCCAGGTCCACCACGCTTGCCTGCGCCGCGCGGTCGATCATGTCGGCGAGCGTGTCCTCGTGGGGCGGCACGAAGCCACCGGAGGGTGACGGGCCATCGGCTGTCGCCAGCAATTGGGCCCACAGATTCCTGCTCCACTGCGCTTCCTCAAGGCTGCCCGGCGGGTACGGACAGCCGGTCGGCTCCGTCGCGGCACTGGTCAGTTGCGCCACCGCATTTGCGGCAAATGCCGCGTCATCGGTCGGCGCGGCCGGCTCGATGCCTGTATGGACTTCCTCCAGGTATGCGGCGAAGCTCGGCAGCGGCACGTCCTTGCCCGCGAACATCACATCGGCGGCCTCGCTCTTCGTGCCATCGGTGTGCGTCACCTCGACGGTGCCGAACACCACGTTGCCGTGATCGACGTGAGCCTCGCCCTGGCGCTGCAGGCTGATCGAGGCGATGCCCAGTTCGTCCAGGCTCTTGTGCTCGGCGTAGGTGAAGTCACCGTCGCCATCCGCGTCCTGCACCACCTTGAACCGGCTCCAGGCAGCGTCTTCGTTGGAAATCTTGCCGTCTCCATTGGAGTCGAAGGCGGCCAGCGCTTCCAGGTCGGTCTTCGTTCCGGGAACGAAGCCTGTCAACCGGGTTTCCTCGGCCGAGATACGGCCATCGCCGTCGGCGTCGAAGCCGAGCACCCCGTCGGTGTTGGCTGCCCAGCCGATCTGCTCGGTATGGCCGTCGTCGTTCACGTCCGCCCTGACGGCCGACTGGTCGGCTGCCAGCAGTTCCGTGCCATTACCGTTCAGGTCCAGCACGATGGGCGTAAAGCCGCCGCTGGCGTTGGTGCCCTTGTGGATGGTACTGATTTCCACGTCGGTGACCGCACCCTGGGCATCCGTGATGCGGATCGTGAAGCTGTCCGCGCCGTTGTACGGGTCGCCCCGGTGGCTGAGGTATTGCCAATAACTGGGAGTGTTGATCAGGTGCTGAGCAAGCCAAGTGTGACCTTCATATTCGGGCGTAAAGGTGTCAGCATATGCATTGGCATAGGCGTGCCCATGCTGCGGTCCGTGGAGGATCGAAATGACGACAGCGGCAGAGTTTCCGTCGGGGTCATACACGACGATGCGGCCCATCTGCCGCGCAGGATCATCGGCCGGTCCAACGTACACGTCCATGTCGACCCCGCCGGAATTCAGTTGCATGTAGCTGTCGACCGGGCTCAGTTCGAGCGGCTTGAGCATGCCGTTCTGATACAGGGCAGGCGTGTAGCGCGCTCCGCCGGCGTCGTACAACTTGCCTTGCGCGGACAGGGACCTGGCCAGCCCCTCATCGTAGAGCGGCTGGAAGTAGTTGGTGGCCCGCTCATGGTTCTCATCGTAGGCTGCCCAGAGCGGACCGCCACCGTCGACAGGTGCTGCTGTGCCAACCTGAGGCGCCGGGCCGTAGTAATAGCCAAAGACCGGACGGCCGAACTCAATGGCTTCGATAACCGGCGCCTTGTTGACGTGGACGACGTCCAGATAAGCAGTCGCCCAAGTCTGGCCTCCATAGGAGTCGGACACCAGGTACTGGAACGAAGCCTGACCGTAGAAGTCATGGTCCGGTGTGAACCGAACCTGCCCGTCGGCCTGAATCCCGACAGTGCCGTGCTGCGCGTTGACCACCTGCGTGACGGTCAGGGCATCGCCATCCGGATCGCTGTCATTGGCCAGGAACTGCGCCGTGTTGATGATGAACGGTGTGTTCTCGTAGCCCGAGAACCCGTCATCGACCGCGACCGGGGTGGTATTGATCTTCTCCAGGTTGACCGTTGTTGTAGCCGTGGCGAAACCGCCTGCGCCATCGGAAATGGTGTAGGTGAACTGGCCGTGCGCGCCGGGGTAACCACCATAGCCGGGGTCGGGCAGGAAGGTCACCGACCCATCTGCGTTCAGCCGCACGGTGCCGTGCTCGGCGCCCGACACGCCGACGATGCGCAGGTCGTTGTGCGGGCTGTCGATGTCGAAATCGTCGGCCAGCAGCGCGGCTGCCGTCAGCGTGATGGCAACCCCCTTGCGGCCAGCGACAAGGTTGTCGTTAGCGATCGGCGCATCGTTGACCGGTGCCACGTGAATCGTCGCCGTGGCAGTCGAGACGCCGCCCGCGCCGTCGCTCACTTCATACTGGAAGCTCGCGTCGCCAAAGAAGTCCTGGCTCGGGACGAAGCGAATCGTGCCGTCGGGGTTCAGCGAAACGGTACCGTGCGTGGCATTGCCGACACGGGTGATCGTCAACTCGTCGTGGTCATTGTCCACGTCGGCGTCGTTGGCCAACAACGCGGCCGCATCGATGGTGAGCGCCGTGTCCTCGGTGCCGTCGATCACGTCACCGCGCAGGCGCGGCGCGTCGTTCACGGGCGCCAGGTCGATGTCCACCCGGCCGGTCGTGGTGGCGCCATGCGGGTCGGCCACCGTGTAATCGAAACTGGCGGCCCCGAAGTAATCGGTCTCCGGAATGAAGCTGACCGATCCGTCCGCATTCAGCCGGACCTCGCCGTGCACCGCATTGCCGACGGCCACCAGCGTGAGCGAGGATTGCGCATCATCCACGTCCCGGTCGTTGGCCAGCAGGCTGGCCGCCGTAAAGGTGGCGGTTTCATCTTCGGTGCCGCTGAAGTCCTCGCCGGTGACAATGGGCGCGTCGTTGACCGGCGCCAGATCAACCGTCGCCATGGCCTCGGTATATCCGCCCGCGCCGTCGTAGACCGTGTAGAAGAAAGTGGCGGTGCCGTAGAAATCCTGCTCGGGTACGAAGCGGATCTGCCCCTCGGGGGTCAGCTCGACCGTGCCGTGCTGGCCGTTGCGCACGGAGAACACCGTCAGGTCGGAGTGCGGGTTGTCCACATCCGTTTCGTTCGCCAGCAGCGTGGCCTGCTCGATCAGCAGGACCGTATCCTCGTCGGTGGCTATAGTCTCGCCCGTGGCCACGGGGGCGTCGTTGACCGGACGCACCTCAATATTGACCGTGGCAGGCGTGAGGCCGCCGTTGCCGTCCGATACCCAGTAGACGAAGCTGGCCGGGCCGAAGTAGTCGTGATCGGGCAGGAACCGCACATTGCCGTCCGCATCTAGCTTGACCAAGCCGTGCTGCGCATCGGAGACACGCTGGATAATCAATACATCGCCGACAGTCGGCGTGTCCACGTCGAAATCATTGGCGAGCAATTGGGCCGACGTGAACAGAATGCCGGTGTCCTCATCCATCGCGGCGGTCTCGCCCGCCGTGACGGGGACATCATTGACCGGGGCGATGTCAAACCGCACATTGCCGACAGCCGCCATGCCGTATTCGTCGGAGACCGCGTAGCGGAAGATGGCTGGACCCCAGTAGTCCGGGTCGGGCGTGAAGACGATGCGCTGGCTACCGTCGGGCTGGGTCACCATCGACACCGTGCCGTGCTCGGCGCCAAAGACCTCGGTCAACTGCAACGGCCGCCGGATGGCGTTCTTGGTGGTGTCGTTGGCGAGCAGCACCGCCGCATCGAAGGCATAGCGCGTGTCCTCCACCGCGGCCACGGACTCATCCTGCACATCGGGAAAGGCCAAGCGCACGTCCTCGCCATTGGGGCCGGTGATGGTGCTTTCGGACACGGGACTAGTGGTACTCGTGCCGGATGTAACACCATCCAGGGCGCCATCATGTGCCACGGTCTGAATCTGGCCCTGCGTGACATCCACTGTCAGGACTTCGTCGAGGTTCGTGCCGCTGTGGCGCTGCACGGGCGGTAAAGCAATCACCGGGCTCGGAACGAACGGGGGCTGCGTCGTCGTGGTGGACGGGGCGTCCGTGCCCTTGGTCGGGCCTGATACGCGGCTGACGGTGTTGTTACCGGTGGTCTCGAAGATGCCGGTGTCGCTTGTCAGGGTATCGGTGCCCGTCTGGGCACTCGCAACCCCGGCCACGGCACCAACCGCGACGCCCGCCAACGCGCCAGCGCCAGCGAACGGGCTGTCCGCACTCTTGATCCATTCATCCCGGATCGCGGCGTAGGCGTCCGCCGGGTTCGTGGGCGCAGCGCTGGTGACGCGGCCATCGTTCGGGCGGACCGTGTCGGTACGCGACGCGCCCTTGCCGCCATTGGTGTCGCCCTTGGAGGTCAGGCGGCCGTCGCCAGCCTCGACGGTGGTGACGGTCGTCGCGCCGTCCGTCATCGCTTCGCCGTCACCGACGCGGATGTCGCCAGCGGCGATGACATCCTCGGCCAGGACTTGCTCATGCTGCCGGTCGCTGGCGGTATGGACCCGCTCATCGCCGGCGTCAAGGCGCATCTCGCCGCTGGCGTCTCCGTCGGCCAG